>NZ_JAGEKK010000003.1:0-310119 GCF_049887855.1 Chryseobacterium sp. NFX27
ACTCAGAGAAGGCATTCGGCTTTAGGGAATTTAACCATAAAAGAGTATCAAAATTTAATGTCTAATCTATCTAAAAATGTAGCATAAAGAGTATATAAATTTTGTCTCAAAAATAGTTGCAAGTTCACATGGAGCATTGCAGATGATCCCGCACAGACTGTTTACATCAGCAAAATGGGAGTCCGCTATTATAACGTGCACCGCATAAGACACAGTTTTGATCTGAATATGGATTATGAATTCAATTCCAAAAACAAGATCTATGCTTCTGCCATGTACAATTTCAGAACCGATAAGGAAAACAGGTTTGCCTTGGGTTATAAAATAAAGCCGGTTTATAATGACGATGAAACTGAAATTACAGGCTGGAAAGGCAGTATTACAAGGCAGAATAAAGGCGGAGATGCAGATAATGACAACACACGTCTGGAAAGACAGAAGGTACAGAATTATGCTTTAAGAGGAGAACATCTTTTGGGCTCGAAGATTGATCTTGACTGGTCCATGAACTATGCAACGGCCAGTGAAAAGAAACCTCATGAACGTTATATAGAGTTTGAGAACGGAAAGATGAATTTCTCTTCAGACCTCAGCGATCCGGAAAGACCGATGATCACTCCCCTTTCTGCTGACAATTTAGGCGTTTATGAGTTAAGTGACCTTTCAGATTCCAACAATTTTACACAGGAAAAAGAATTTGGGGCAAAGGTCAATGTCCGTTTTCCGTTTTCTGTGGTCGAAAACCAGAAAGGCAGACTTCGTGCAGGTTTACGTCTACGTTTAAAGGAAAAAGAACGGAACAATGATTATTATGCATTTGAGCCTTTGAATGATATGGGAAGCCTGTTATCTGTTCCTACTGTTCATTTTGACGGTCACAACTTCCAGCCTGGAAACTACGTTCCGGGAACATTCGTAAATCCGTCATACATCGGTGGCCTGGATCTTTTTAATTCTAATTTATTTACAGGTGAAATGAAGCCTGAAGAATTCCTTTCCAGCAATTATACCGCAAAAGAAAATATCTATGCCGGATACATCAGATGGGACCAGGATTTCAGCGACAAATTCTCAATGATTGCAGGAGCCCGTATTGAAACCACAAAAATTGATTATACCGGAAATTATGTACTGGATGAGGAAGATCTGGCAGGAAAGATCAACCGTACGAACACCTATACCAATGTGCTTCCGAATGTATCCTTCAAATATGTCCCTGTCAAGGATCTTATATTGCGTGCAGCATTTACAACAGCTTTGGCCCGTCCGAATTATTATTCACTGGTTCCCTATCTTAACGTTATTTCAGGGGATGAGACCATTGCGGCAGGAAATCCGGATTTAAAGGCAACGTATGCTTATAATTTTGATTTTATGGCAGAGAAATATTTTAAATCTGTGGGTATTCTTTCGGGAGGTATTTTTTATAAGAACCTTAAGGATTTTATTTATACCTATTCGAGAAGAAATTATACATCGGGTGATTTTTCGAATGATTTTGCAGGACAGTCCAATCCTATTCCTGCCGGAGAAAATAACTGGAGCTTTACACAGCAGCGTAATGGTGACAATGTAGATATTTATGGTTTTGAAGTAGCTCTTCAGCGCCAGCTCGACTTTATTCCGGGAGCATTCTGGAAAGGTCTTGGAGTATATGTCAATTATACGTATACCAAATCCAAAGCAAAAGGAATCACAAATGAAGATGGTGTAGAAAGAACAGATGTAGGTCTTCCGGGAGCTGCTCCGCATATGTTCAACGGATCTCTTTCGTGGGAAAACAAACGTTTCTCGGCAAGGGTTTCTATGAATTATGCATCTGATTATATCGATGAACTGGGTGGGAAATCATTTGAAGACCGTTATTATGACAAGCAGGTTTTCCTTGATGCCAATGCATCGTATAAAATTACAAGCCAGCTCAGAGTTTTTGCCGAAGCCAATAATCTGACGAATCAACCGTTACGGTATTATCAGGGTATCCAAAGCAGAACTGCACAGGTGGAATACTATAAACCGAGATTCACTTTAGGATTGAAATTTGATTTTTAAACGTATGAAAAAGTTACCATTTATTATAGCGATATCAGTTTTACCTTTTGTGGTGAGCTGCAGCACGCAAAATTTAGGAAAAAATATAAACCCTTCCGTGATTACAGAAACGGTAGTTCATGATACGGATGATCCTGCCATCTGGATCAATCCTGCGGATGCTTCCAAAAGTATTATTATCGGCACAGATAAGGATACTGACGGAGGACTGTATGCCTTTGGCCTGAATGGAAAAATCGTCAATAAAGTTTTAGGATTAAAACGGCCGAACAATGTAGATATGGAATACGGCTTTATGCTGAATGGAAAGAAAACAGATATTGCTGCTGTTACGGAAAGGGAAACCAATACGGTAAAGCTTTACAGCCTTCCTGACTTGAAGGAAGTAGGTAGATTTACAGTATTTGATGGCGAAACGGAGCGCGACCCGATGGGAATTTCTATGTACCGAAATCCTGCATCAGGAGAAATACATGCTGTTGTGGGAAGAAAATCCGGACCGGCCGATGGCTACCTGTGGCAGTATAAGCTTTCTGAGAAAGAAGGAAAAATAACAGGTGAAGTTATCCGGAAGTTCGGAAAATACAGTGGTCTGAAAGAGATTGAAAGTATCGCTGTAGATGATGAAATGGGCTACATCTATTATTCTGACGAGCAGTTTGGGGTACATCAGTATTATGCAGATCCGGACAAAGGAAATGAGGAACTTCTGGTGTTTGGAAAAGGTGATTTTAAGTCCGATGTGGAAGGAATCTCTATCTATCCTACTTCAGAAAAAACAGGATATATTCTGGTCTCCAACCAGCAGAAAGATACTTTTAACGTGTATCTGCGAGAAGATCCCACCAAAGGAAGGATTGCCGAGATTCCTGTTTCCACCAGTGAAAGTGACGGTTCAGAAGTTACGAATGTAAATTTGGGACCGGATTTTCCAAAGGGAGTATTTGTCGCTATGAGCAATGGAAGGGTTTTTCATTTCTATGACTGGAGAATGATTGAGGAGAGGATAAAAGCTCAGGTGAACGCGGCAAAAACAGGAAATTAAAAATGTGATGTTTTTGAATCATTAAGGAGTAATAAATACCCGGCTAAGTCTCAGAGTAGCCTTGTCAAGGTTCGAACCTTGACAAGGCTTATTCTTAGACAACTATTAAATAATTGAGGATTGTCCTATTGATTTTAATATGCCGGATACTTTATAAAAATCGTATCCTAAAACTTCTCTTTCTTTTCTTAAAATTTTCTGCAGAAACTCCCAATCTTCCACTAAACTCCCCATAGTTAAATCTTGTGGCTCTTGATATGCATTATACAATTTATCATCAGGAATACTCCAGTATAAATCCTTTTCTAATGAAAACTTATCCGTTGGGAAGTTATCCAGTTGATCAATTAACATGAAAAGAATCTTTTTTAAATCTTCTTTTTGAATTTCTATATTGTTTTTCATTTAATCTGTTTTTAAATCTCCTTTCTGTTATATCCATAGTAATAAGCCGATTTTCCAGTTGACTTATCATAACTCTCATATTTTAGAAACTTTTTTTCTGGAATTTCTGCATTTCCAATTAGACTTAAAATCGTCTAAAACGTTTGTTTTCTACATGGCTATTTACATTAATTCATCACCGATACGTCCCAAAAACCCTGTCCCAGACCGAAGTATAAAAACCAAAATTTTTATTCTCAACCAGATGATGTTGGTTATGAAATCTCGTTGTTCCTACAAAAAAACGGTCAAACGACGCCGGAAAGAACTCCCGGTTCAGGTGGCCTATCGTTCCCCAGATAAGATTGATGATTAAATAAAGACTGATGGATTGAATAGAAAAATCATAGCCCATCAACAGGGCTAAGATCATGAATCCAAAACCAATGGTTTCAAAAGGATGCAGTACGAAAAGACTCAGAAAATTGGTGCTTACATGTTCATGATGCCTTGCGTGTAATTTTTTGTATATAAAAGGCTGATGGGCTGCATAATGAAAAAAGTACATCAAAAGATCCATCAGAAGAATCAAGGTAATGGTTTCAAGAAAAACTGAAACCCCAGAAGGATCCTGATTGAGGCTGATCCAGTTGATTTTCCATAAAAAAGCTCCTAAAAGCATAACGAAGCTATTGCAGATAACCGTGAGCAAGCAGAGATAAAAATCCGATCCGGAGACAGGATGATTCCCCTTCTGAAGCTGCTGTTTAGGGCATGTCTTTTCAATAAACTGAAAAAGTCCTATTGAGAACAAACACAGAAATACATTAGATAAAATACTGAATATGATCCACTGCAGCCATGAAAACTGCCAGAATATCTTTAAATAACCGGAAAAATCAAGCCAATTAAGAACCATATATCATCACCTGTAAACTAAGTTCATAAATGTATGAATTTCCTCTTTAAATATCAAGCCTTCACAAATCCAGGAATACAAGGCGTTATGACAATCTGCTTCATCAAAATCTGCGTGATTTATTTTATGACCATTCTGATCTCTCGCAGATTTTGCAGATGAAGCCGTTATTTTGTTTCGCAAAATGAATGGGAAGCAACAAGATTATTTCTGTCTCTGCTTTCTTTTCAATTCCCGGACCCGTAAGGTCAGTTGTTTTCGCAGATCATTGTGATACTGTCTGTAATTTTTTATGCTTCTTTCCAGTTGTTTCTTTTGAGCCAGATAATCCTCATATAATTCACTTAATTCCGAGACCTTTGAAATCATCTCAGAAGGCTGAATATCCGGATCTCCGGCTGCTTTTTTCAGCAGACCACGGTAATATTCCATACGGTCTGTAATGCTGCTGTGAAATTTTGGTTCTATTCCCTGCATGGCTGTTGGTTTATGTATTAAAATTTAAAAATGGTCACTTTCCGATGGCTGCAGAAGGCGTATCACTCTGAAATAAAATCTTAACACTTTGGTCCAAAGCATTCTTGCCTGCTGATTTTGAATAAATAGTGTTCAGGGCGGATGAAATCAAGGTTTCTTCCGGATCTCCCAGGGGAAGCAAGGGCAGCGAAGCATATTCACCGGCTGCAATCTGTGGAGGAATCCCATTGCTGTAAGCTCCTTCCCCATTTGCATTGAACACTTTATAAATCACCGGATGAAGCTGCCACGATATTTTTTTGGGGTTTCTTTTGTCTTCCACCATAAATCCGGCCATATCTTTCCCCAATGTCACACCTCCCACCTGAATGACCTGCATATAAGGTTTAAGGTTATTGATCACAATCTCCGAAGCAGATGCCGTACTGGTTGAGGTAAGAATATAAACTTTACCCAGTCCCAGAGCATTCGCACGCAGAGTATTAAAGTCAAGGGCATTAGCATCATAGCTGATCTGCTGGGCAAATGTCCGTTTCACTTCACCTCCGTTTTTATTCCCTTTATAGATAATAAATGGAGAGGACGAGGAAATGCCGGAAGGGATCAGTGAGCAAAGTGCCGCTGCTGAAGCCACAGATCCTCCATAATTGTACCGGATATCAATGATAAGATCCTGTATTCCGGCTGCTTTGAATGCGGCGAACTTCTGATTCAGAACAGAAGTCATTCCGTCCGGAAAATCATAAATGTAAAGATATCCTGTCTTTTTTCCGTTTTTTTCAAATATTTTAGATTCCAGAGGCTGTTCAAAGGAATACCCGTAATAGAAGGTGATGTTCTTTTCATGTACAACAGTATCATTTTCCCACCTTCCAACTGTTAATTCTATGACCGTCTGATCTTTAATTGATGACGTCAGTTCTTCCGCATTGGACGCGGTAATCGTTTTACCATTGATCTTCGTGATGATCATCCCCCTTTCCAGGCCGGAATTGAATGCCGGAGAGTTTTTCATAACAAGCTTTACGGTGGTTACAACACTGCCATTAGCGAGCTTTATAACAGTATAATCAAAGCCATACATATTCCGGACAGAACGCGGATAGGAAGAAGGGTCTTTACTGTCTACAGCAAATGAAAACCTGTCCTGTGAGGATAAAAGGCTCTTAAAAAAATCCTTCACCGGTAGATGGTAATCCGGTTTGGCGGGCATCTGGTCTGCCCAGTAATAGTATCTTTTCATGCTGTCCTGCACCCATTGGTTTACAGACTCCCTGCTTCCTTCCGGGAAACGCGGAAGGCCCTCATCATCATTACGGTTACATGATAAGATAAAGATAGAGACTGCCGAGAGCAGCAATAGAAAATTAAAATATTTCTTCATACAATTGCCCATCATTACAGATAATCTACCACATCAATCTCTCCTTTAACAGTGAAGGCTCCATTTTCCATTTTTTCCTGAAGAATGATAAGATTGGCTCCCATATCCTGTTTTATTTTTACTTTAATGATTTCAGTTCCGGTATACGGCACAGAGCTGTCCGGTTTATACAGTTCAAGATAGACAGGAGCTATATTGCTGAAAAAATTATAGATCTTTACCTCAGTAAAATTTTTCTTTCCGATATCGGCAAATTCTGCAAGCACGGTTCCGTTTTCCCTTTTCAGAACCCCTTTTACATTGGAAAGTGAACTCCCTGAGTATTCACCCAGATTGGGGAAAATAAATTCAAAGCCTACTTTTCCAAGATTGATCTGCGGCTTAACAGCGGATGCCTGAAGAAAAATACCCGGAAGATTGAAAAAATTCAGGGTTTTATAATCACTGACATTGTCGTAAGTGATATTGTAACGGGCAATTTCGGCCCCTGTTTCATTATTGTAGATTCCAAGCTTATTTGTTTCTCCTTCATCCAGAACGAAATCAAGTCTGGTCTCAATTTTATTGGTATAAGAAGTGTTTCCGTCAATAGATACGGGGGTCCCGTTCAGTCTCAGCTGGATGACATCCGGCTTGGAATACCCTTTGATAGTCACCTCAGCGGGTTTCTGTGATTTATCAAACGGCTGCATCACGCTGCCATCCGAACAGGAAACAAGTAATGTAAAAAATACGAGTGCAATGAACTTATTCATTTATATTATTTTAAATTAAAAAATCTAACTCAGAAAATGTTGTCCCGCCCGGTGAGAGTACGGGACAACATAATAATTATAAAAAAAAACTAAGTTGGATATGTTTATGATCAAACGGTTTTTGCGGGGAAGCTTTAAACCTGTTTGATCTATTAAGTTTTCATGGTTAATTCCTGCAGAATACTCTGAAGGCTGGGTGGATAAACGGTGATTATTTTTTTATAAACTTCAGTTTCTCCGTTGTTTTCCCGTCAGAAACTTCAGCAATGTACATTCCGGACTGCAATGATGCTACATTAACAGATCTGCTGTATTGAGCTGAAAGTACTTTCTGTCCGGCCACATTATAAATAGAAACCGCCGTCATATTTTCTTTAAAACTTGGATTTAATTGTAGCTGAAGGAATTCCTTTACCGGATTTTCTTCGATTTTCGTTAAATTTTCTTTCTTCTTTACATCTTTTGTGTCCAGGAATGTGGAAGCATAAATCGCCATTTCATCGATATTGATATTCTGGAGATTATTACCGCTTGGCTTTCTGTTAGACCATATTCCGATATAGATCTTTTTACCCGCAAAGGCTGAAATATCAACAATACTTTCGTTAAACTGAGTTAAATCATTAGGAAAAGGGTTAGCCACAGTTCCTGCAATGATGCTGTAAGGGCTTGGCATATCATTCCCGTCTACGTCGACTGTCATAGCCTGAAAATCGGCCAATTCCGGAACCGGTTTCTGAGGGGTGCTCACATAAATAAAAAGATCACGCCCTACATTGAAATGGGTTGTTCTCTGTCTTCCGATATAAGCCGCCAGGCTGATTGTTCCTGATGCGCCCTGCAGATCAATCGGCGGCGAAATAATCCAGTCGTTTTCAGTAGCGAAACCTGCAACATTTCCGGTTGGAACCAGACTTACTGAATATCGGAGAACTCCTGCAGTACCATAAGTAAGGGCATTGGTCCCGTTAAAATAAATATTCTGTCCCTGAACCCATCCGTTTCCATTATTGTTCAGATCATGAGCAGTCCATCCCTGAAGATCAGCAGGGGTATCAAAAGAATTGCTCCATACCAGAGACTGCGCAGCAGCCGCCTGTGAAAGCAATACAACAGATAATAAAAATAATTTTTTCATAATACAGATTATTAGAGATTAAAAAAATAAAAGCAGGGAAAGACATGGGAAGCTTCCCCTGCATTTAAAATTATTCTACAATAGAGAAGTTATATTTCGTCCAAGTTCCCTGGAAGTCTCCACAGTTTCTAGGAGCCACGTTCCATGGTCCTACGTTGAAGAATGGCTGAGTCATTCCCCAAGCTGAAGCTGTACTTCCTACCAGTAGGTTGGCAGCAGGGATTCCTGCAGTTCCTGCACCTGTAACAGAAGTTGTAAATCCGTGTACTTTGATGGTGTTTAAAGTAGAAGCTGAAGACAGTTCAGAACCTGTTCCCTCTACTTTGATTCCTGTAGGATAACCTGTTACTACAGCGTTATTCAACGTTAATTTTCCTGCTCTTCTGATGTGGATACCATTTTCATATAATGGTCCTGAAGGTGTTGATGAAGAATATAACACGTTAGTACGAGATCCTACGATAGTAAGGTTGTTGATCACAGGATTTGTAATAAGCGGTGTAGCTGTACCCGTTGAGTTGTTATCCAGCTCAATACCGTTGGTATCGGAAACACCACCACTAATACTGTGTGTAGAGTTGTTGTCTGCTAAAGCAAGGGCACAAGTAATTGTTCCTGTATATCCGTTGTCGAAATCAAAGTTATCATCATCCGGAGCAAAAGAAACAAGATTAGATGCATTCACAGTACCTCCGAAGAATTCGAAAGAGTCATCTTTCCCGTAAGATACCTGTATGTGGTCTAAAGTAGTCCCGTTTCCTACAGCTCCCAAAGTAAGACCGTTGATCTCATTTCCTGAGTTTGGAGCTAAAAGATCGAATCCGGCAAATTCAATACGAACATACTTTAAAATTCCAGCATTGTGAGCTGCATTGGTACCTCCGTAATAGAAATCAGAACCGTTTAATCCTTCGATAGTTTTAGTATCAGGTGTATTTGCAGGTGCATCTCCTAAAACAATCACACCACCAAAGTCACCAGGAGCAGCCGTTGTATTTTCGTCTCCATCTAACAGTTTATAACTTGTAAAAATAATCGGCTGTGTCGCTGTACCGGTAGCATCTATTTTACCAGCTTTAGAAATCACAAGAACACCAGTAGGGGTATTCGTAGTGTTTGGTTTTGCTTTGATGAAAGTTCCTGGCTGGATTGTTAATTTAGCACCATTCTTTACGGTAACGATACCGTTAAGTTCTACCACACCGCTCCATGTAGTGTTGGTAGTGATGTCACCACTTACGGTTGTTACCGGAAGTGAAGAAGCTGTAATATATTCAGCAGAAGCAGACTGCATTTCGAATGGTGTAGAAGAATCCGCTAAATGATCATTTTGACACGCAGTAAGAGATAATGCTGCAACAGCAATTAAAGTTAGTTTTTTCATTGTTATAATTTTTAATAGATCCAGTAATGTTATTTTAATAACCGGAAATTTTAATATTTAGGAATATCCGCCTCTATATTCCTGCGATTTGGTTTATTTCACCCTGCATTTCAGGAGGAGCTGTCCTGCCGGGGTTTCCTGCTTATCCGCTGTTGTCCGGAAAAAAACAACAGCGTCCGGTTTTTATCTGATCCGGTACTGCTGTGCGCATCATCAGTATTGATCCGGCTCGTGCCCAGGATTCCGAAACCTGTACATTGCATCAATGAGCTCTTTTATTCTGTTTTTTTAATGTCTTTAAAAAGTATAATTCACGCTTAAACCGAATATCCTTCCGCTATAAGCCCGGAATGTAATCTTGTCGATATCTTTGTCATATTTATCAGTGGCTCCCGGCAGAAGCTTCCAGGCCTCCCTGTCTGTAGATATGTTGCTTCCTCCTGATCCATTGGGTACTGAATAGGAATTGAAATTGTTATAAAACTCTTTAACTCTGTTGAAAAGGTTTCTGACGTTAAATTTCACTTCCAGATTCCTGTCCCTCAGGAATTTATAAGAAATCTGGGCATCTGCTACAGCATAAGGACGCTGTATTTCTTCTCCGTTATAATCATATCCTACCGTGATGTACTGATCACCTTTGGCATTGTATAAAAAGCTGGCCCCTAAACGGCCTCCATCATAGGTCATTCCTAAATTGTAGGCATAAGGAGTCTGCCCGTACAGCGGTCTTTCCACTTCATAGGTTTCTCCATTGTCTCCTGTTTTATACTGATCTTTGAAAGCGATTATCTTTGTCGTATTATAGGTGAAATTTCCGCTTACAAAAAGTTTTTCCAGAAAAGATTCTTCAGCAATAAACCCCAGATTTTTCCGGACTTCCACTTCTACTCCTTTCAGTTTTGCATTTTTAGAATTTCCGTTGTACAGGAAGAGGTTTCCTTCGTTCGAAAGACGTCCTTCACGCTCAATAGGCCTGTCGATGTCCTTGTAATAAAGTGCGGCAGAGAATATTTCTCCCAGGCCGGGAAACCATTCAAACTTGAAATCATAGTTATTGACTACCGATGAGGTCATTTCCGTATTATAAATCAGACCGTTGGCTACCGGATCAAAATAAGGCAGCCCTGTTCTCTCATTAAACTGAGGACGGATTACCGTTTTATTGTAGGCAAGTCTTACATTAATTTTATTGGTCGGGCTGTACGTAAAATTCACGGAAGGCATCCACTGCCACGGTTTATCATCTATCGGCTCTTTTGTAACCGTTTGATTATCCGAAAGATCTAATTGCTGAGAAATAAGGTCGTATTTAAAATATTCTGCACGAACTCCCCAAACCAACCTGAATCTATTCTTCCAGCGGTTGTCAAACATAACATAAAAGGCATTCTGGGTTACTTTCCCTTCGTATTTGTTATCCTTGTACAGAGGTCTGGTCTGCCAGCCTATTCCCCCGGGAACATATTTGGAACCATCAAACCACTGGGACAAAGAACCATACATCGTTAAAAGGCCTTTTACATTATTCGGAACATCTCTGTTTTCATCCACTCTTAAAAAAAATTTCTCCTGCTGATTGGTATTATTCTTTATAACACCGGCATAGCCTGCTTTAATGTCATTTTTAAAATTTCCTTTATCTACATTCCATTTAAGGGAAGCTCCGTAATTATAATCTGTTTCTTTATTGCCAATATATCCTCTGTAAAAGTTTGATGCTGAATTATATATATTATGATAGGTAAGAATTTCACCTCCAATGAAATCATATTGACTCAGGTACTGTGTATAATCTTTGGTATCAGATTTCACTCCTGTTCTTGCAGCAAACCAGTTGATTTCTGCATTTCCAACTTTGTGGTTTCCCTCAAGCTTGTTCTGTAAAAGTGTCTGATAGATAGGATAATTAGTATTGTCGGTATAGGGCTTATCCAGATCCTTGATCTGTGCGGGATTATTATTGGGAATAATGCCGTTATAGAAATAATTATAGGATGCTTCAGCATTGGCGGCCATTCCGCTTCCTCCTGTATATTCGTTCCAGCCGGTTATTCTTGTCAGCGTATTATCATAAATATGAGTGTAGGAATTACGGAAGGAAATTCTGTTTTTTCCCAGCTGCAATCCAAAATTCAGCATTCCTGCCAATGTTGAGTTATAATTGTATGAAGCTCCTTTATTTTTGAAATTGTAAAATACTATCGGGCTTGTTCCATTCTCCTGCCAGTTAGGATCGTATGGTGCTGTGGTGTCCAGCCAGTTTCCTCTTCCTGTATGATCGATATCTAACTTATTCTGCTCATTTCTTACCGTAAATGCTCCGGCAAAGCCCCATTTATTATTATTTTTAAGTGCAAATGATCTTCCTAATGCTACCTGTACATTGGAACCCATATCCCCTGTGGTACTGAATGTGGAAAAATTATCATTTTTGAATTTTTTGGACTGTTCAAAAAACAAAGGATTGTTCCAGTCTGTTGCTTCAAGACCTTTGGGGAAATCTCTCGTGCCGTCATCATATCCGAAATAATCGTATTTTCCACGTTTACGGGTCAGAAATTCCTTAAATGCTGACTGGTCATTATAGGAAGTTCCCATGCTTACCGTCGTAAAGTTTTCGTTGGGAATATCTTTGGTTCTTACCTCCACATAACCTCCTGCAAAGCTGGCATTCATATCCGGTGTTGCCGTTTTACTTACTACAATGCTTTCCACCATGGCGGTAGGAATAATATCAAATGAGAAGTTCTGGTTGTAAGCCTCTGTACTGGGAAGATTGATTCCGTCCATAGCCGCTGTATTCCAACGTTCTCCCATAGACCGGACCACTACATATTTGTTATCTATGGTCGTTATTCCTGTCACTCTTTTAAGGGTTCCTCCTACGTCGCTGTCAGGAGTTTTGGCGATCTGCTCGGCAGAGATCCCGTCACTCATCTGGGCCGCTTTTTTCTGTTGGGCGAGAAGTCCGGCCTGGGTATCTGCTTTTCTGGTTCCGGTAATCACCACTTCCCTGATATCCGTTATTTTATCGGGAGCCTGCTTCATGGCAAATGAGACCGTATTGGTTTCATTAGTGTTCACTGAAAGTTTTTCTACGCGCAGCGGGCTGTATTTTGAAGCTTTTACGGTTAAAGTATATATTCCGGAAGGAAGATCTACCATGAAATCTCCGTTATTATCTGTAAGTACGGTCTTTTTAGCAACCGTCACTTCAGCTCCGGCTACAGGATTTCCTACTTCATCCACAATCTTTCCGGTGATTCTTCCGTCTCCCGCTACCGAAATACCGGTTCCTTCATATTTTATTGAAATAAGATCTCCACGAAGGCGGAATGCCACCGGAAGCCCGTTTGTAATATCTTTAAGACAGTTATTGACAGAAGTATTTTCACATTTTACGCCTTTTACCTTCAGCTCTTTAATATCCATTTTAGAATAGGCCAGCCTCATTCCCGTTTTTCCGGCAAAATCTTCCAGAACCTCAATAAGAGGTCTGCTTGCAGGCACTGAAAATGATACTTTCTGAACCAGTTCCTGAGCTTCAGCTGCTACGGTAAAGAATACTGCCGCAACGGTAAGACCGCATTTCAATCTTTTCATATGTTCAATTTCTCTTTTAATAATTTATTTTTCTTTTAGTGTTAATTCTATTTATGCTATTTCTTCAGAGTGTATACATCATCTTCTTTGTGTACCTCAAGTCCCAATATAAAGGCCAGCGCTTCCATGTTTTCATCAGCTGAACCTCCTGTGAAATCTGCCGTTATCCTCTTTTCTGCAGTTTCCCTGGGATACAGGATCCTGATCTTATAATTATTCTGCATCACATCTGCCACTTGTTTAAAGGAAACATCATTGAAGCTTAATGACAGCAGCTCTGTTTTCAGGTTTCCAGGTTTCTTATCTTTCATCATCGAAATCACGGCTGCGGTATGGGCTATCCCGAAATTCGTCCATTTCTGATTAGGCTTCAGGTAAGAAATGGGGACTCCGGCATAGGAAACAGCAACTTTTCCTTCGTAAAGCTGTACGGATTTATCTTTTCCAGACTGTGAAATTCTAAAAACAGTTCCCAGGACTTTGGTACTGAAACCGTCCGCATGTACAATAAATGGATGGGTTTTTGATTTGGCCACAGAAAAAATGGCATCTCCTTTCAGATTCACAATCCTCGTGGAAGCAGGAAATGACTTATCGACTGTAAGTTCTGCACCTTTTAGCAGAGTTACAACTGAACCGTCTGCCAGGTAAACTTTACGGTTTTCCGGGCCCGAAGTATAGGTATCGGGTTTAAAAAAAGCAGTATAAAGGATTCCTCCTAAAGACAGCAGAAGTATAATTGCTGCCGCTGCTGTGTAAGCATATTTTTTCAGTGAATGAACAGGGGCTTCTTTCGCAGGCTTCATAAAATACAGTTCCAGTGCAGATAAAACCCTTTCTTTGGATTCCTTCATATGGATTCTGTCCAGGTCTTTTTCTGCGCGGGTTTCCCACTGGTTTAAAATTTCATTTTCTTTTCCGGAAATTTCCCCTTCGGAAACTTCTCTTTGCCAGAGCTTAAAAACGAAAGCTGCAGTATTCTTATTTTTTTGGCTTTTCATAAAATATTTCATGTATTCACAGATACTTCTATCTATAAGACTGTGAAAATGAAAAACTTCCCCAGGCGGTTCTTAATATTGTATTCATATTAAAACCAACTTGTTAACATTTTTAACCTATTTTGCTGTTTTCTCAACATTTGATTCACATTCCAGGGATATGTTTCAGAAATAATTAATCTTAGAATCCCCAAAGTTCATAAAAAGTTAATTTTCCTTTAGGTAATTTTGTACCAACGATATGATGCTTACAGACTATACGATATTAAAGAAGATAAAATCAGGTGACCGTCCTGCATTCATGCTGCTCTATGAGCGGTACTGGGACAGTCTTTACCGTTTTGTTTTCATGAGGACGAGAGACAAAGAGATGTCTGAAGAACTGCTGCAGAACCTTTGGATAAAGATCCTGGAAGATACGGCCTCTATACAGACCGACGACACGGAAAGTGCAAAAGGCTACCTGCTGCGTTATCTTCATTACCGGATTATTGATCATTATAACAGCTCTAAAAAGATACCGTCTACCATTAGTATTGATGAATATGATCCTACCGGCGAAATGAATATATCGGATACGGAATATTTTGAAATTCTTGAAGAAAATGAGATCTCTGCTTTATTATCTATGATTGATGAGGTGGTTTCTCAGCTTCCCACGACGGAGCAAAGCGTGTATGATATGAGAATCAGAAGAAATATGTCTGTTGATGAAACTGCAGAAGCTCTGGGCATCAGCCATAAGACGGTAAGTAATAAATTAAGTAAAGCCTTGGGGGAAATAAGGGAACAGCTGAACCCGGAATACCAGTCTTCTAAAAAACTGGTATCTATCCTGATGCTGATGGAAATTCTGACGAAGTACTAAAGACTACGGTTATTCATAAACTACGTAATTTACTTTATCCACTCCTGTATTCCCAGATTTCTCGTGGTAGGCATATAAGGTAAGTTCGTAATTTCCGGGGATATTCAGCATATCAGTTCCTTCAAACAGGTTGGTAGAGATGAGTGATAAGGTAACCTCTTTGATATATTTATCGTCTTTTTTAAGAATTCCTTTTACTTCAATTTCGTCGGAATTCCAGACACCTCCTTTTTCAATGACACATCCGCACATCATGACAATATTGGCCTGAAACTGAAAAGGTTTTCCTTTAATGGTATTTAAAGGAATGTACTGATGGGTCCTGGGTTTCAGGATGTCAATAATAAAACCGGGAACTTCCAGAATAATTCCGTCACCCAGAATATGTTTTCCGGGAATCAGCCATAGCTCTGTACTGATCGCAGCTTGTGCCTGTTTATTGTTCAGCGGAGAAATCATTTCAATGGTGATGAAAGTAGGTTCATGAATATCTATGGATGCAAGAAAACCAGCGGTCTGGGAGTCGGTGATGGAAGCTCCCCTTGCTTTAGCTACTTTCATAATCAGATCTGTATTTCCTGTACTTCCGGTTGTATTCCCTTCTGCCAGGATCTGCCGGTTTACTTTATTCCGCACAATAATATGGGCGCCTCCCAGAGAACTTCCTATAAATTTGGCGTCTCTTGCTTTTGCCCTGATCATAATCTTGGTCTCTGCTGCAGAAAGAGTCAGGCTGGAGAAAAGAAGTGTTGCAATAAAAATGAGTGCTTTCATACGATATTTGTTTTTAAGTATTCGTTTTTAAACCTGTCGTGAAAAGATTCGTTTTTAAGACGTGAATCTATACCGTCCAGATAGGTAAAAATTGCCAGATCATCGGAAAGAACCTGTAAGATAGCTTTCTCACAGCTGTCCCACACCTTCTCTAGCTGTGGAAGCATTTTAACTGCTTTTTCTGTAAGCGAGACCATCTGTTTCCGTTTGTCTGTAAGGTCTTTTTTAATAACCAGATAGCCTTTATCTGCCATTTTTTTTACAATAACGACTACTGAAGGATGGGCGTATCCTAAAGGCTCTGCAATATCTATAATGGACATTTCTTTATTTTTTTGAAGCAGCATAAAAACAAGATACCAGTTAGGTTCTACATCTATTTTCTGCTCTTTATAAAATTTCCTGACATCATGGGACATCCGGTCGCTTATTCTTTTTAATCTGCTGTCCAGTGCTTTATATCCTAATTCTTTAATAAAATCCTGATTCATTTCCTGATGATTTAAATACAAATATATAAATTATAAAGGGAACTATATAGTTAACTTTATAATTATTTCAAATGAATGGTGATTAAAAAGGGAAAGAGTAATTTTTGAAGTCAAAAGGAGATCCTGATCAAAAATCAAGATAATCTGGCTATATTTTAGTGATCAGGTTTATTTAAAATACTCTTTCTGTATTCTTTAGGCGTCATATTTCTGTGCTTCTTGAAAAGTTTTGAAAGATGGCTTTCATCACTGAACTGAAGTTCGTACGCAATTTCACTTAACCGGACACTGCTGTATTTTAAATAGGTTTCCACCAGCCGTAAGCGATAATCCAGCAGATAATCCTGGTAAGAAACACCCGTATGCTGTTTGAAGTATTCTCCAAAATAATTCCTGGAAATCCCAAAATGATCCGCTATTACCTGAATCCTGGTTTTATCTTTATCTTTTATATGCTCCTGGATATAGGTGATGATCTTCATGATAGAAAAAGCGGTTCTGTTCTGCGGCAGATCGGAGGTTTCGCTTTCGATGATATTCCGTGCAATAAGATTCAGTAAAATGGAAATACAGTTCCGGATAATCAGGTAATCATCGGTTTTATTTTTATATTCTTTCGCAATCTGTAGGATAAGGGTTTCAGCAAAACATTCATCATCTTTATTACGGAATACACATCCTGCCCTCGCATGAAAATTATTACTGATATATTGCAGTTTGTAAAGGTTTTCGCAGCTCTCTATACGGTCAGCTTCCAGCCTTATTTTATCAATGAATTCAATCGGGCATTCTATAACGATCAATTGCGCATCACTGCTTTCAAAATGGTACAGCTGATGTTGGGGGATAATAAAAAGCTTCGATTCTCCGAATGTAATAGTACGTTCGTCATAGGTGAGTGTTCCGCGCCCCTTCAAAACATAAACCAGCGAAAGAAAAGCTTTTGTTTTAAGAACCAGTCCTTTGCAAACCCGGATTTCCTTTACATCAATGCGTTCAATCTGTAACATTTTCATACCTGAGTACTTATTTTTCCTCCAAAAGTACAATTTTACAGGTACAATCAGAGGCTAATTTTGCAGAAAAAATATGAATATCTATCCCAAACGATGGCAGGCACTGGCCTATCTTACAGCAGGGGCTTTTCTATCACCACTTGATTATTTTATAGTCAATATGGCACTTCCCTCCATTAAAAAGGCTTTTGCTGCCAGCGATCATCAACTCCAGATGGTAGTTGCTATTTACGGTCTGACTTATGCTGCACTTGTGGTTTGTGGAGGACGTCTGGGAGATCTATATGGGAGGAAGAAAATATTTTCCCTGGGATTGTACCTTTTTTTACTTTCTTCTCTTGCCTGTGCTTTCTCTCCGAACATTACATTTCTTATTATTTCCCGGATGTTTCAGGGAGTTGGAGCTTCTTTTCTGGCTCCGCAGGTTTTAGCATCTATAAGGGTTTTGTTCAACAGCAGTGAGCAACCTAAAGCGGTAAGTATATTCAGTTCTGTATTCGGACTGGCTTCTGTTGCAGGGCAATTGTTAGGTGGTTTTCTTCTTAATCTGCACTGGGCAGCATTTTCATGGGAAACGGTATTTCTAGTCAATGTTCCGGTTACGCTGCTTTGTATCATAGGGATTCATTATACCATGGATAATAACCGGGAAGAAAAGAGACAGCCTATTGATTTTACCGGAGCATTATTATTAATCACCTCCTTATTAATGCTCATATGTCCTATTATTTTCGGGCGGAAATACCATTGGGCATGGTGGATCTTTGCGCTTTTACTGACCGGACTTTTTCTGCTTACTGTTTTTTACAGATATGAAATCAAAGCCATGCAAAAAAACAAACCTGTACTGATAAATCCTGATCTTTTGCAGCACCAGCCCTTTGTTTTATGTCTGTCTATTATTTTCTTTTATAATTTCACATCAGGTCTGTTTATCTGTTATCCATATTATCTACAGCAGTTTCTGAACCGGAACCCGGTAGAGACGGGGCTTGCCATTATTCCTTATGGACTGGCTTTCTTTATTGGGCCATTACTTATTTCGAGAATAAAACATTCTTCACATACGATGATCTATATTGGTTTGGGGCTCCTGATTTCAGGGTTCTCAATGGCTTCAATATTCATTTATCTTCAGGAAAAACCTTCGATAGAAATGGATATCAGCTTATTTTTGGCCGGGTTGGGTCATGGTATTATCATGCCTGTGATGATGCGGGAAGCTATTGCATTAATAGATAGAGAAAAGGCAGGTCAGGCCTCAGGGTTGATCAGTATCAGCATACAGATCGGCAGTGTAACCGGTGGTACCATTATCGGGACTGTATTTTTCAGTACCATTGAATCTCTGGGGTTCCCGAAAGCTTTTGCTTTGGCTGTTTTGATGATTGCACTCTTTCAGGTCGCAGGCGTTTTCATCAATAAGAAGCTCTTGAAGCATAATAAATTATAAAATGAGTAGACTTTAATCATTTTCAGTAACAAGAATTATATATTTAAACTTATGAATAACACAGAAAAAATCATTACAGAAATCAAGGAATTCCACAGAGATATTGAAGCGTGGTTCCATGGAAAAGAAGACAACAACGGGCTTTACAAAAAACTAATGTCCGGGTTTGATGCAGATTTTAAAATGGTCACCGGCAATGGTGATACAGTGACTTTAACTGCATTTTCAGAATGGCTTCCGGAAGCCTACGGTAAATTTCCGGAACGAAGCATCATTATTGAAAATATTGAGATTCAGACTACAGAAAACCATGGACTGGCTTCGTACGTTGAGATCCAGACCACCGGAGCTGTAGTGACGCGCAGGAAATCATCAGCGGTTTTTGTGATCGGGGAGAAAAAAGCATGCTGGCTTCATCTTATTGAGAAATGGATCTGATTGTTATGGAAGGATTCTTATTTAGGTTTTGGCTAAAGCCAAATGAATTAGAATTGAATATTTTGTAAGCGGGCTAAAGCCCGCTCCTATTGAATTTTAACAACAAGATCTTTTATCTTTTATCTTTTATCTTTTATCTTAAAATCACCCACTAATCTTATACACACACCGCTGTCCGCCGGAAAGAATATGGTTTACTCTTTCCACCTGATACTCTTTGCCGATCAGGTTCCGGAAGTTGGAAAGCTCTGCACGGCAGAATCCCTGACATTCGGTGGCGGCGGCACATATCGGGCAGTGATTTTCTATCAGGAAATAATCATTGCCTTCTTTGGTCCATTCTGCCATATAGCCTTCATCGCTTCGGGCCTTTACCAGTATTTCTAAACGATGTTCTAAGGATTCTGCTTTTACCAAAGCTTTTTCATAGCGTTCGTACGTATTTTTTTCTCTGTCGTTGATCAGCAGATCCAGTGCATTTTCACCCAACAGATTTTTTACAGACCTGAGGATCTGTACCGTTACATCGGCATGGGAATCGGGAAACTGCGACAATCCTTTTTCAGTAAGAATATAAAAGGTTGAGGGCCGTCCGACGCCTTCACTTTTTGCGACAGAACGGATCAGTCCTTCCCCTGCAAGATTCAGTAAATGCTTTCTTGCTCCCTCCTTGGTTATGGAGAGCTCTTCAGAGATCAAACGCGATGTGGCCTCGCCTCTCATCTTTAAAAACATCAGGATTCGGTCTGCTGCCGGCTTCTTCATTTTACAATATTTAGGTTGTTTTATTTTCGTACAACAAATATAGTCATTTTCTATAATCTTGAATTTTAAATGCCAATCCAATAATAATCAAACATTTAACTGAATACATAGCGAACAATAAAACAACAATAAAGTTGTTTTATTAAAATATATGATTACCTTTGAAATACATTAATTAAAAAAATAAAGCGATGAGTACATTTACATTACCTCAGCTTCCTTATGCTTACGATGCACTGGAACCATTTATAGATAAAGAAACAATGACCATTCATCATCAGCGCCACCATCAGGCTTATGTGGATAATCTGAATGCGGCATTGAAGGCATCAGAAGAAACCTCTGACGACCTGGATTCCATACTACAAAGAATCAGTGAATACAGCCCTGCAGTAAGAAATAACGGCGGCGGTCATTTCAACCACTCATTATTCTGGGAAATCCTTTCTCCACAGCCACAGTTAAATCCTGAAGGAAAGCTGGCAGAAGCTATCAGCTCTACTTTTGGGAGCCTTGAAAACCTTAAGGCTGAGATGAAAAAAGCAGGTCTTGGACAGTTTGGATCCGGATGGGTATGGCTGTTCGTAAAATTCAGTGGTTCACTGGCTGTGGCTTCTACTCCCAACCAGGATAACCCGATGATGGATATCCTACCGGTCAACAGAGGGTTTCCGATTCTAGGGATTGACGTATGGGAACATGCCTATTATTTAGCCTACCAGAATAAAAGAGCGGATTATCTGGATTCATTCTGGTCTGTTTTAAACTGGTCAGCCGTAGAAAAAAAATACGAAGAAGCTCTTTCAAAAATTAAATAACTAATTTTAATATTGATTACAAAATCAATTATGGATCAGAAAATTTTCATCAATAAAGCAGAAGCCTCCGGAATCATTGCCCTTGATCTTTCAGATTACAGACCCACTACAGAAATTGTGGAACTGGATATCAAAGATCACCTTTTCATGGGAATAATCGTGAAGGAGAAGGAATTTAAGGAGTCCATTGCTGCCGTAGACTTTTCTGTATACAATGAAAAAGCCGTAGGGATCATCTGCTCTACAGATGCTATTATTCCGCCGTGGGCATTTATGATGTTAATGGAAAAATTATCTCCTTATGCCATTTATGCAGATTTAAATGATGCAGGAACGGTTCTGCTGGATCTTTGGAAACGGCGTCTCATGTATGCTGACCTGAGATCCTATAAAAATCAGAAGGTTGTTGTCAGGGCAAAGGCAGACCACGATCCGTCACTGTATTTATTAGCAGCCGGGCTTCTGAAACCTCTGGTTAAGAGCCTGATGTATGGAGAAATAGGTCTTCCGAAAGTAATTTTTAAAAGCTAGAAAAACCATGAAAGCAATTATATTTAACGGCTCTTTAGAAAGAAGACCTGAATCGACTTCCGGACGGATTTCCCGATACTTTGCAGAAAGACTGGAGCCATCAGGTTTCCAGACGGAGATTTTTACACTGGCAGATTCAGGAGTTCCCCTTTTTGACACGACCCTTACTCAAACTCCTTTGGCTGTAGAACGCATGTCTCAGCTGTTTTTGGAGGCAGATATCCATTTCTGGTTAGCTCCGCTTTATCACGGGAGTATTCCGGGAGTCATGAAAAACTGCCTGGACTGGCTTGAAATCACGGCCAGTCATTATCAGCCTTATCTTACAGATAAAACGGTTGGGCTGGTGTGCTGGGCAGATGGTCTGCAGGCCATGCAGGGCATCAATACAATGGATGCGGTGGCAAAATCCCTGCGGGCATGGCCGATTCCTTTCAGCGTACCTATTATCAGATCAGCATTATTTGATCCGGAAGATCCGGCAAAAATATCTTCATTATATTCTGATAAATTCGACAAACTGATCGGCATTGCCACGACAAAAAGGATAGAAAGAATATAATAAAATTACAACCAATTGTTTTTCATTTAAGTTATGTTTAGACTGGGGATTTCCGAGATCAAAGGTCAGAAGAAATCCCTTTTTAAAACAAACTTGTCAATCAAAATATTATGGCTATTACAATAACCGATGACTGCATCAACTGCGGAGCCTGCGAACCTGAATGCCCTAATTCAGCGATCTATGAAGGCGCTATTGACTGGAGATGGCAGGATAAAACAAAACTTTCCGGAAGAGTAGTATTTCCGGATGGCACGGAAGCAGATGCAGCCGCTTACCAACAGGCTTATTCGGATGACGTTTATTATATTGTTCCGGGAAAATGTACAGAATGTAAGGGATTTCATGAGGAGCCACAGTGCAAAACAGTCTGCCCGGTAGATTGCTGTATAGATGATCCTGAGCACCGTGAAACCGATGACATTTTATTCAGCCGGCAGAAATTTCTTCATTCTTAAATGAGTGAACTTATATAAACCAATATAAAAGCGGGAAATATCCCGCTTTTATTTTATTATTTACCTCTGCTAAAGATACGTCACCAATTTACAAAGCCTTTATCTCATTATAAATTTTGTACGTGGAAGGAGTATCTATCCCTGATTCTTTTCCAAAATTCAAAACGGCGCCTCCCAATAATTCAAGTTCATTATTTTCTTTTCCGGAATTGACATCGAGCTGTAAAGAAGTTGGAGTTTCAAAAGGGAATGTAGCTGCTTTTTCAAATGTTTTCTGAATAATATCTTCATCCAGGGCAATCCTTTTTTCGTCAGCGATCATTTTTATTTCTTTCATGATCTCAGAAGCTTCAGCCCTCTGATTTTCATCTGTGCATACCATACCAATGGAAGAATTATGTTTAGCTGTCACCAATCCGAAACTGGCGATGAAAATATATTTCGTCCAGATATCTGCCAGAGAATTATCTTTAAAATCAAAATCGATTTTACTTTCTTTCAATACGTCCACGATCCAATCCACATCCGCAGAAAAATGCTCAGGATCTCTTCCTACAATCATTTTCCCTGCTTTTCCTTTATGCTCTACTATTCCTTTTTCTTTGATATGGGAAGCAACATAAATACAGGTCGGAAGAATAATATTACCGGGAATTATTTTTCTTATTCTTTCATAGATATCTGCTCCGTTCATCATTGGCAGCAATACGGTGTCCTGACTAATGACATCTTTCAGCTGCTGGCAAACATTTTCCAGATCATATTCTTTTACACAGATCAGGACAAGATCCGGATCTTTCACGTTACTGATATGCTCCCCGATAAAATCCGGGTATGTATGATCCACAGGATGCTCAGGAGAAAGAAGAACCAGGCCGTTTTCTTTTACTCTCCGGTAGGTTTCCCCTCTTGCTACAAAGCTTACTTTATAGCTTTTGGAGGTTTCATTTTCCTGGCTTATTTTAAAACCGAAATATCCGCCTACGCCGCCCAATCCAAGCACTGCAATATGTTTCTTGTTCATAAATTTATTTTTAACAAAGATGTATCCTAAATTCTAATATATCACTTGACAAATGAAAAGAAATTAGATTTCATATGCAAGATGAGACTTTTATTGATGTTAGAAAAGATCAATAGTTAATTTTGCTTTTCAAGTGAAATAGTAAATAATAAGGTCAAGATGCAAGACATCGGGCAACCCTATTTAAACAAGCAACTCAATACAATCATATACCCTAAAACCAAAACAACCCGTATTCCTAAACTCTAAAACCCAAAAACACTCCGACTCTCAAACCCGTAAGGCTTACATTTAATTGGGGATTTATTCATTATAATAAAGTGCTGCAGTAAGAATCAAAATTAAGCAAAATCCGGAAAAGTTCCTTTATCAATCGGTTTTATCAATAATCCAGATCGACATAATATGTGTAACAGCTGAAAAAAATTAAAGAGATTTGTAGCTTCAAATTATTCAACATTCCAAAAATTATTTATATTGAAAACTCAGCCCGTTATTGCCGTTCTGTTCCCAGGAGACATGGGAACTCAAATAGCAAAAGCACTTATAGAACAAAATTTTAAAGTCATTACCGCAGGAGAAGGAAGATCGGCACGGACATTACAGAATATAAAAGACTTGGGAATTATTGACACTCATTTTCTTCAGGATGCTGTTGATGAGGCTGATGTTATCCTTTCTCTTACCAGCCCGGAAGGAAGCCTGAAAATGGCGGAAAATATTATTTCCTGTCTGAAAAAAAGTTCAAACCGCCCTCTGTATGTAGATTTAAATTCCAATACTCCTGCCCTTGCCTCTTCTATTGAGAAGTTATTTTCGCTGGTCAGTATCCCATTTGTCAACGGTGCCGTAATGGGAGCCTCCAGGGATGTTCCTAATCATGCTGTTCTTGTAGTGAGCGGCATTTACAGACATCTGTTTATTAATCTGTTTGCTTCAGTTTTTAAAATAAAAGATGCCGGTGAAAAAACTGAGGCATCATCAGCTTATAAACTCTTATTTTCTATGGTGAATAAAGGAATGAATGCTTTGTTTTTTGAAACTATGACTGCGGCAGCTCATTTCGGAATCCTGGACGAGCTGAATGAAAGCCTTCAGGCGTTTCTTCCCGGTACCTATCAGGATCTCATGAAAACCACACCTACCTATCCTCAGCATATTGTGAGAAGAATCGATGAAATGAACGGTCTGGCAGAAATGCTGAAAGATGAAAACCTTCCTAATATTATCGCTTCCGGAACGGCCACAACCTTTGAAAGAGTATCAAAGTCCGGTATTTTTGAAAATGAAAAGCCTCAAGGAGTTGTGGAAACGCTCCAGAATTTTAAAAAATTGCTGTAAATATATATTTCACGAAGGCTAAAATTCTTCCCAGCCATCGTTTTGCGGATCGTATTTTGCGAATTCACCGGTATCGGTAAATTCAGATGCAGTCATTCCCACTTCAAAAATAGAACTTTCGCTAAGGCTTGCATTGAAATACAGGCCTCTTTTAGTAAGTAAAGCCATTCCAAAATCTTCATCCGGATGGTTGAAATGAGCTCCGGCATCATCTTCTTTTACCGGTTCATACTTATATCTTAGAAGACGTTCTTTTAATCCGGCAATCTGTTCCTCCGTTAAGGGAACAAGATTTTCTTCACGGTCAAAAAAGCTGTCGTCATCAGCTGCCTGTTCTTTTGCTTTTGTTTTAACACTGAATAACTGGATATTATAGCTCATGAGATCTGTTGATTATTAATTGCCCAATATAATACTTTTATAAGTATCTATCCGGTCTGTTTCTCTAAACATATTACAGAGAATCAGAAGTTCGTCTGTATTATACTCTTCTGCCTTTTCCTGCAGCCTTCGGGAAATATTTCCGGGTGTATCCACAATGATGTGATTCAGAATATCAGAGAATTCCTTTTCATCTTCACTTCCCATTATTCTCTGTTCAATTATTGCTGTTGGAAGTAGGGCTTCAGGCGCCTGAATATGCCTCGCCTGCAAAAACTGATACGCCATTCCGTAGGCATTGTATCTGGCCGTTTTTAAATCATCTGCAACAGATACAGCAACCGCTATCTGCAGCGACGGAGCTTTACCGTATTGATTTCTGCTAAATTCATTACAATAAATTTCAGTGCTTTCCATTCCCATATCGTTTCTCATAAAATCCGCATACGAATAGCCTACGCCATGTTGAGCCGCTTCCCTGGCAGATTGAATTCCGGAGCCGAGCCAAAGGATCTCCGGCAAATAAGCAGGATCTTTGGGCTGTGCAATAAGTCTGTCATAGATTCCTTTCTCTTCTTTAATGTAATGGATAACCTCTTCCAGCTTAGCTTCCTGGCTGGATAAAATAACAGGTCTGTGGTTATTCAGTGCAGACACGGCGTCCTTTAAACCTCCCGGAGCTTTGCCCAATCCCAGGATAAAACGTTCCGGAAACAGGCTTCCCAGCATTTTGGCCCATTCTGCAATCTTATAAGCAGAATAGTTCTTCATCATAATTCCTCCTGTTCCTACTTTGATACGCTGGGTCTTACTTAGTACAACAGCAGACAGAATTTCCGGACTTGAACTTCCATAAGCTTCCACACCGTGATGTTCGGAGTAGATCACACTGTGAAATCCTGATTTATCAGCAAACAGCGCCAGATCGATGCTGTTATTTAATGCCTGCATTGAACTTCCTCCTTCGATGGTTGGAGACTGATCCAGAATACCTAATTTTAACTTCATACCTGCCCTTACTTTAATGTAAAGCTAAAATAATTTCATGATTGAACATTATACTTTTGAAAATGAACATGAGTCCCTGAAATTTTTATAAAAATACCAAAAATTTAACGATCCGTTAAAAGCATACTTCCTGTTTATTGATAATTTTGAGCAGATTTAATTGGCTATGTTGTACATTTTAATGGTTGTCATCCTGCAGGCTGTAATTACGCTGACTGTATTACTCTGTCTTGCCAAGAACAGAAAGTCTTTTCATAATATGTTGTTGCTCTATATTGTGACCGTAGTGACGGATATGGGCTATGAATATTTCATCATCCAAAGATTCGGCTATGAATCTATTCTTTATGAAATACCGGGCAGTCTAAGAGTTTTTAAAGGTCTAATATTTCTGAACATCACTTTTTACCTGATTCATTTCAAACACCGGGACAAACTGAAATATCTGCTATACCCATTCTCTCTGATTGTTCTCATCCATACCTTTGGACTGTCAGCAAAACTATTTGGTTACCAGGAAGGAGATCTCATTATCAGCCTGTACTCAAAGTATTTTGCCAATTATTATGTTCACTATTGGATAGGAAGTCTGGTCATCTGTATTGTTTTGCTGTACTTGCATCAAAAAAAGATCGAAGACCATTTTATAAAAAAGTTCCGGCTGTTTTTAACTTTTGTATTATTGAGTGTGCTGACTTTTTGGGGTGGTTACAAATTAAGTCTGGATATTCTTCTGTTTCAAAAAATGTATAACCTTTCTTTTTTAATCCAGTTCGCCTGGATATTGTACGTTTATGTTTTAACGTACCACGAACAGCAGAAGAAAGAAGCGCTTATAATCCCTGAAGAGCCTCTTTTTAAGGAAAAATATCAATACAAGGATCTTTCTAAAATAGACTTTAAAAAAATAAAATCTTCCATAGAGGAATTTTATGACAAAAGTGTCATCTATCTAGATGAAGACTTTACCCTGGAGCAGCTTTCACAGTATTTATCTATTTCCAGAACCGATCTTACCATTACATTCAGTCAGTACCTGGCTTCCAATTTTCATGAATACACCAACCGCAACAGGGTTTTACAGTTCAAACTGATGCAGGAAAAAGAGCCCGGTTCCAATGTTACAGACCTCGCTTACCAATGCGGATTTAAATCGAAATCTACCTTTTACAAATATTTTAAAAAAGAATTCAACTGTTTGCCAACAGATCATATTTTATAACGTACAAATGCTATATTACGATTATTTAACAAACATAAATAACTGTAAATAAGCATTTTAAATAATTACCAAATATAAACAAGTCTGTTAAAATTTAAATGAACCGAATTTTTTCTCAGGGAAAACATCTTTGTGGAAAATTTATAAAATGCTACGAAGAAGATTTTTTTTAACCACTGCAGCAGTTTTTTTTCTGGGGTGCCTTGCGATGGCTCAAACCACAGTTCATGGTGTTGTAGTTGATCAGCAGGGGAACCTGCCTAACGCTTTAGTGTATATAGAAAATAAAGCTGAAAAAATAACGTCCAATACAGACGGATCTTTTATACTAAGTAATATTCCCGATGGAAATTACAGACTGATCGTTGAATATACAGGCTACGAAACTGTTTATTTTCCTTTTACAATTGCAAATAAGAAGGCGGTTGATCTTGGCTTAATCAGCGTAGGCGAAAAAAAGACACAAGAGAATGCCATTCAGGAAGTAGTAGTCACCAGTGTTTACAAAGCGTCACAGGCCCGGGCTATTACTATGAAGAAAAACTCCAATACCATTACGGAAGTTCTGAGTGCAGATGCTATCGGTAAATTACCGGACCGTAATGCCGCAGATGCCGTTCAGCGTATGCAGGGAGTATCCATTGAAAGGGATATGGGAGAAGGACGTTTTGTAGCCGTAAGAGGTACACCAGTCCAATGGACCTCTTCCACATTAAATGGCAGCAGAATGCCCAGTGCCAGTGGTGACAATGCCAACAGAGGAGTCCAGATGGATATATTCCCTTCGGAGCTTATACAAAGCGTACGTTTGTCGAAAGCACTGACTCCTGATCTTGATGGCGACGCTATCGGCGGAAATGTGGATTTCATTACAAAAACATCTCCCAACAAGGAAACATTGGCCATCAGTACTGCTACCGGATATGTAAATATGTCTAAATCCCCAACGTTTAACTCTTCTATCGTTTATGGAAATAAAATTACAGAAAAGCTGAAATTCATTTCTTCTGCGGTGATATGGCAACGGTCAAGTGCCATAGACCAAATGAGGAATATTTTCAATTATGGTTTAGCAGATCAAACGGCATCCTACTCCATTAATCAATTACAGCTTCGGGATTATCTGGCGGACAGAAGAACTTTGGGGTTCAATTATGCAATGGATTATGACATCAACAGTAAAAACAAATTGTATTTCAAGGGACTGTACAGTCAGTATAAAGACGGACAGTCTGTGCGGGAAACCTATTTTAATTTTGACTCTAAGAGTGTAACACTTCAGGCAAGACATGCCGATTATCTTACGGATTTGTATTCCATGCAGTTGGGTGGGAATCATCAGGTGGGCCAGCGTTTAGAAATAGACTGGTCTTTGTCTAAGGCCAGATCAAGTTTTAAATTTAATTCTCCGGAAAATTTAGACGACCATGACAGAGGCTACCCGATCATTAATTTTGTGCAGCCTATGACCTATGGAAATCTGGCCTCCGATGGCAGAAAATACTTTGCCATGGATGCTCCCGGCGGAACGGGTGATCCTATAGACTTTACCTTACCTCATAATCAGAGCCCGGTTTCTGCCAGCCAGCTAAAACTAAACCAGGTGATCCTCAGCCAGAACCGAAACAGCGAAACGGATCTTAGGGGCCAGATGGATCTGAAATATACCGTTTCAGAGAACTTTAAACTTCAATTCGGAACAAAATTCAATAATAAAGAAAAAGTAGTCGATGCCGCTGTATTGGTCTGGATGCCGAAATCAGCACTGGGAATCCCGGGATCTCCGGTAAGTTATATGAGCCAGTTTGAACAAATCCCTTTTCCTTTTAAAGGAGGTTTTATGAATTCTCTCGGCCATCCTTATCAGTCAGTTATGATCAACCCAATAACTAACGGACAGATCGATCAATTTTATAATTCCTATACTCAAAATAATCTGGGACTACAGCAGGTAAGCGGAAAGAACAGCAATTCCAATATGACCAGTTCCTACAGAGGAACAGAAAATGTTTGGGCAACCTATGTAATGGGTACATGGCGTATCAATGAGAACTTTCAGCTGGTAGGCGGTGTAAGAAATGAATACAATGATATTTCCTTCTATGGCAAGAAAGTAGTTTCCGATAAGACCGGAACTGTGGCAGAAGATATTAAAGACGGGAAAAAGTATAACATATTTCTGCCTATGATCAATATGAAATGGAAACTGACCAAAGACCGAATACTGAGAGCTGCATACACCAGATCTTTTGCCAGACCTGATTTTAATGACCTCAATCCTGGGACCATTGTCAATGATCTGTCCAATACGGTCGTCCAGGGAAATACCCAGCTGAACCCTACTTTTTCCAATAATTTCGATCTGATGTTTGAAAACTATTTCGGAAAACTGGATCTTGTCACTGCCGGAGCTTTTTATAAGGACATTACCGATCTCATCTACAAAGACCAATCTATTCTTAATATCAATGGACTTCCGTACACCTTTAGCACTCCTAAAAATTTAGAAGGGGCAAAACTCTATGGCTTCGAAATCGGAATCTCCAAACGGTTTGAAAGGCTCCCCGGATTTCTGAAACACCTTGGTTTTGAAGGAAATTACACCTATATCAATTCTGAAATGAAAATGCCCGTCTATGAAAGCGGAAAACAGACCGGAACAATGAAGACAAGCATTCCCAATCAGGCCAGGCATATTTTTAATACCATATTATTTTTCGAAACCAGTAAGCTCATGCTCCGCTTGGCTGGAAATTATAAGGGAGATTACGTCAGCGAAATAAGAACGGCTGCCGGTCCCGGTCATTATCAGCATTTTGATAAAAACTTTACAGTAGACGCCTCTACGTCGTACAGCATCAATAAAAATATCAGACTGTTTGTAGAACTAAATAATATTTTTAACGAGCCCAACCGGTATTATATGGGAGAAAAATCCAGAGTTGAAAACCTCTCTTATTCCGGAATAAGAGGTCAGCTTGGTGTTAACTTCAATTTTTAATCTTATAAAATTATCCACTTTATGAAAAAGTATATGTACACTGCTGCAGTCGCTGCAGCCTCGATGTTCCATGCCCAGGAAAAATGTAAAGACATCAGAATTAATCAGATACAGGTGCTGGGAACTCATAATTCCTATGCAGAACCTGTAGATCCCAAAGTTTTAGATCTGGCAGCTCCTGTTATCAAGAATCTGATGGCAAAATACGATTCCGGAATGTCCTCCGAGCAGAAAGCTAAATTCCAGGAATACCATCCTAACGGAATGGATTTTACAGAGGCCCTCAATTATAATCACCCCGGATTAACAGAGCAGCTTAATGCCAACCTCCGCGGCCTTGAGCTGGATGTTTACTATGATCCGGACGGCAACCGCTTTAGTCATCCGGCATCTTACCGCATTTTAAAGGAGAAAGGCGTAAAAGATCTGGCACCGCACAATACCAGAAACCTGGACCAACCCGGCTTTAAACTTCTGCACATGGCCGATATTGATTTCAGGTCGCATTATCCAACGTTAAAAGATGCTCTCAAAGAACTGAAACAATGGTCGGATCAGCATCCTCAGCATACCACCCTATTTATTATGGTGGAAGCCAAGGACTCCGGATTTCCCATTTTTCCTCATTCCACCCAGGTTTTACCTTTTACCCAAAAAGCTTACGATGATCTGGATCAGGAAATTTTACAGTATCTGGGAAAAGATAAAATCATTACTCCAAAAGAAGTACAGGGCAAATTCCCTACCCTTCAGCAGGCTGTCGTACACCATAACTGGCCAAAAGCAGAAGACAGCAGAGGAAAATTCATCTTCATGCTGTTACCGGGAAGCGCAGGAACTCAGTCTACTAAAAATAGCCCTTATCTTATTGACGGTTCTCTGGAAAAAAGAGTGATGTTCATGGAAAGTGAGCCGGAGGACAGTTTTGCAGCCTTTATTTTAAAAGATAATGCAATCGTCCGACAGCAGGAAATTCAGAGCCTGGTGAAACAGGGGTTTATGGTACGGACAAGGGCTGATATTGAAACGTATGAAGCCAAGATCAATGACCTTACCCGCTCAAAAGCAGCCTTCAGCAGCGGTGCACAGGTTGTTTCTACAGATTTTTTCCGGCCCGGAAATATTTATGGAACTTCCTATTTTGTAAAACCTCCTCAGGACAAAGATTATATACTGAATCCTATTAATACAAATTGTCATTAAACCCTGTGAAGCAGCCTCAAATATAATTTTTGGGGCTGTTTTATCTTTCATGATGCATAAGCAAAGCTGTTACATCTGACCTTTTCGCTGTATCTTCAGGATAAGGGAAATTTTAATTAAAATTGGTCATCCTAAGGAATTTCTGAGATTCCTTTACAATTTTTTGTAATTTTCTATTTTGAAATAACAGAAGTACATTTCTATGGATCACAAATTCTACTGTAAATTTATTAAGCCGGATCCGTTGCTGGACAGCTTTGTAGAAAATATAGGGATGTTTCATAATCCGGGGGATGAAGCAAAAGATGTTGTTATACTGCCTGATGGAAGGGTTGATTTATTTTTTATGAGATCCGGATCAGGTCCTTTCAGGGTTTTTCTTATCGGATTGGAGACCGAACCGGAACAAAGAAGCATTCCTCCTGACACCATCGCTTTTGCCGTCAGTTTCCGGCCGCTTGCCGTAGAATATATCCTTCATACTTCTATTGCAGTCCTGCTCAACAGTGGCAAAAATCTTTCTGATGATTTCTGGAATCTGAATGAACAGGACCTTAAAAGTCTTGAGATATTTACTGAAAAGATAACAGAAAAAATAAGAAAACTGTTACCTGCGTCCGTAGATGAAAGAAAACTGAATCTTTTTAAACTCATTTATGTATCAAATGGAGAGATGAGCGTGAAAGAACTTTCGGAAAAAACAGGCTGGAGCAGCAGACAGATCAACCGTTATTTTAATCAGCAGTTTGGACTTTCTTTAAAAGCCTATTGCAATATCCTGCGTTTCAGAGCCTCTTTAGGACATATCGCGGAAGGCAAGCTGTTTCCGGAACTGAATTTTACGGATCAGACCCATTTCATCAAAGAAATCAAAAAATTTTCCGGCGTACCTCCAAAAGAATTATCCAAAAACAAAAATGACCGATTTATACTATTATCCGTATTGAAACAAAAATAATTTTGCATCAGTAAAATTTAAAATTACAATACAATGTTAATAGAAAATAAATCAATAGCCATAGTAGGTGCCGGTCCGGGAGGATTGACGCTGGCAAGACTTTTACAGCTTAAAAATGCTGATGTTAAGGTATATGAAAGGGACTTTAATAAAAATGCCAGGGTTCAGGGTTCCCCGCTGGACATGCATGAAGGATCGGGAATGGCTGCCATTCGAGGTGCTGGCCTTCTGGATGAATTTAAAAAAAATTACCGCCCCGGAGCAGACAGAATGCTGATTGTAAATGAACACGCAGAAATAATATTCAACGACCACGAAATAAAGCCTGATGAGGATTTCGGGAACGCAGATTTCCGCCCGGAAATAGACCGCGGCCCGTTAAGAAATATGCTTCTGGAATCTCTAAAACCTGAAACAGTAATCTGGGACTGCCATTTTATTGCTATGGAACCTCAAAATGGAGGCTGGCAGCTGCACTTCAAGAACGGCTTTTCTGCCTATGCAGATATTGTCATTGCTGCTGACGGAGCCAATTCTAAGATCCGTCCTTATCTTACAGATCTGAAACCGATGTATTCGGGGATTTTAATGCTTGAAGGCAATATATATCATGCAGAAAAAACTGCTCCGCATATTAAAAAGCTGATAAAAGACGGTAAAATAATGGCTTTTGGAAACAATAAAAATCTGCTTATGGGCCAAAAAGGGAGTGGTGATCTTGGATTTTATGCAAGTTTCAGAACAAAGGAGAACTGGGCTAAGGAAAGCGGTCTTGATTTTTCTGATCAAAAGCAGATGCTGCAGTGGTTCAAAAAAGAATATGCTGAGTGGGACAGTATCTGGTACGAGCTTTTTGAAAACGCCTCTGTCCCTTTTATTCCCCGTCCGATATATTCTATGCCTCTGGATCAGTCATGGGAAACGAAACCCAATCTCACACTGCTTGGAGATGCTGCTCATGTGATGCCGCCGTTTGCCGGAGAAGGGGCCAATATGGCGATGCTGGATGCTTTGGAGCTGAGTGAGTGCCTGACTTCGGATCATTTCACTACTCTCGGGGAAGCCATTAGCCATTATGAAATTCAGATGCGCCAAAGAGCTGCTGAAGCCACGAAAGAATCCCTGGAAAACGGTGATAAGATGCATTCCGAAAAGGCACTGGATGACATGCTGGAATTTTTCAGCAGCCATTGAAACTAAAAAAAATAAATCAATTTTTCCGGACTTTTCTAAAGATTAGAGACTTCCAGCTCATCGAAGTCTTTAATCTCGGAAAGAGTCATCAGTTTTGTTGTTTTTAATTTTCTCCAGATATCTTCAAATACTTCATCTCCACTTTCAGCACCTTCATTCACATTTGTTCTGTCAAGCTGCTTTCCGGTTAGAAAATTAATGCTGGTTGTACTGTTCACCCTCGGTCCGGTGTTGGAGCTTTCATCATAGCCAATCAGTTCAAAATCTGACTGTCCGTATCTAAAGGTATAGGTCCGGTAGCCATATCTGCCATGAGCATAATGAATATATAGCTTATCCTTTTCGGCATAAACATCCAGCTCAGGGGCATAATAAACGCCTCCGTCCTCGTTTTCTGAAGAGAAGCAGGTTTCATTTTTGGCAGCCAGTTCGTATCCTTCATTTTTCTTGAAGAGAATGATGAGACCACGGCGGTTTCGGTCCAGTTTTCCACGGGATTCATCGGTAATGATCTTGTCTGGATCTGTTTTTTTGATGATAAGAATACAGTCCTCTGCCCCATCTTTATTTAAATCGCCGAACGATTTTTTGAACACTTTATAACCTTCCGGGATAAAATCAGAAGGGTCTTTTTTAGTTTCAGTTATCGGTTCAGTCTTTTCAGACACGTTGGCTGATGCGGTGCTGACAGAATTCTTTTCAGGAGATTCAGGCTTTTTGTCTTCTTTGGAACATCCGGCAATTATAAAAAGTGGAAGGAAAAACAACCATTTAAAATTCAGTGCACCGTTTATATTTCTCATGAGAATGATATGTTAGAACTCAAATGTAAGAAATTCTTCTATTATTTTCTATGATGTTATTTTTTTAACATTTTAATGAATAAGTATGTATTAATCAATTGATTATTTGTTCATTATTCAAAAGCAGCTATTGAGTAACGTTGATCATGGCCCGGGTAATCTGATCTTCTTTTTCTTTGGAATAGGTAGAATCGAAAGGTTCCATCACATCAAATAAATACTGGTAGAAAGGCGTGATTTTCTGCACGTTTTCAGATTCTTTCATTGCCTTTTCTTTACCCATCTGCTGAAGCTCTTTGATGAAAACATTGAATTTTTTATCAATTGGCTCTATAGATTTTACAAGGTAAGCATAAGCTTTTTCATTCTGCCCCATCTTTTTGTAAGCATCTGTAACAGCGGCTACTACAAGAGAATATTCCATAGGTTTTACTCTCATCTGCCTGGCTGACTGCCTTTGGAATGCCGGGGAAAGACTCAGATAGTAATCGTATTCTTCAAAGATCTCCTTTTTCAGAAGTTCTGCCAGCTGCAGCCCTTTTTTCTCCTGCCCTGCAATAATATATCCGGTTACCATAGCGCTTAATGAACGCGGATCGTTGTATTTCTCAGCAGGAATTTCTTTTGAAGCAAGATCCAGTAATTCTACGGCCTGAGCTTTCTTTCCGCTTAATGCCAGTGCTGAAGCGGCTCTGCCGGCAGTCATTCTATAACCTATAATGTTTGAAGTTGCAGCTTCATCATAATGAATACTCTGGTCTTTAAAATTTCCCCATCTGAAGTTTTTTACAACGTTATAAAGGGAATTGGCATCTACCCTTCCCATATCTCCATCTGCGTTCGGAGCGGTATGGATAGGCACTAATTTATAGCTGAACCCTTCAAACTGAAGATATTCGTCAAGATAAAAGATGTTTTCACTATCATAAATTCCTCCTGATGAGAAGTTGATTGGACGTTTCCAGTCGAAGTTCGCCAGCATATCCAACATCATCAGGTTGTTTTTATAAAGTGTGTTTCCTTTATAAGTGATCATGATCTGGTTCACAACATCCGGAAGATCTGCCTTGGTGATGATTCCCGCTTTTAAAGCATTTTCTTTATTGACAGGAAGAATGAATTTGTTCACCGGAAGAATATTGTATTTCTCAAATTTTTCTTCCCCAAAATACATTTTCAGAAGCTCATCTTTTTCAGGAGATTTAAACTTCAGAAAGCTAATTGCCTCCTTAAGGGTTAGTGAATCCTGTGTAAGATATTTTCTGAAAGCTCCAAACTGAGTATCAGGAACTCCCTGCTCTTTCAGCATAGAGAAAACTCCTTCCCAGTCTTCTTTTTTCATCATATAGATCTGGTCGTTTACTCCATCTTTATAATCTTCATGATTTAATTGGGTGGGAATTCCAGCTGCATTGTAGGTTTTTCTCCTTACCTGATCAATATACCAGGGAGTCGCCAACAGTGTAAAATTTACGGTTTTTACATCATCACGGAACTGTTCTGTTTCCTGGATAGCCCATACCGGAAAGGTGTCGTTATCTCCGTAAATAAAAATGATATCATCTTTAGACAGTGATTTCAGGAATGAATAGGCATAGTCGCGCGCCGCCGATTTTTTGCTGCGGTCATGCGGAATATAATTCTGGAAGCCCATCATAAAAGGGACGCCTAATAAAACTACTCCTAAAGCAATGTTGGCTCCGTTTGATTTTATCTTAGACTGGATAAACCATAAAATAGCTCCGGCACCAAGCCCGATCCAGATTGCAAAGGCATAGAAGGAACCTACCATCGCATAATCTCTTTCTCTTACTTCAAAAGGTTTTACACCGGTATAGAAAATAATGCCGACACTGGTTAAAATAAATAATGAAAGCAGTGCATAAAATCTTCCAAAGTCTCTGTTCAGCTGGAAAAAGAAACCAATCAATCCTAAGATTAAAGGTAAAAAGAAGAATTTAACCGTACTTTCATTCTTGAATTTAGCAGGCATCTTATCCTGGTTTCCAAGCAGGGCATTATCGATAAAAGGAATTCCGGAGATCCAGTTTCCTTTGGTGTTTTCCATATTTCCTTCAAGGTCGTTCTGTCTTCCCACGAAGTTCCACATCAGGTATCTTACAAAGTAATAGCCATTCTGGAAGGTAATGAAATAATCCATATTCTGAGCCAGTGAGGGCTTCTGAACATTGATCAGGTTGTAGGGTTTCACTTTCAGATAATCTGCTGCCGTAATGGATTTGTCTTCATATTTCGCTCTCAGCTCGTCAAAGATCTGCTTGGCCTGTGGATTGTCGGCCACATCTTCATTGGCGTAATTGAAGGTAAAATCCGGAGCTCCGTACATGGAAATATAGTTTGCCATGACATCTTTATCTTCATTAAACATTCTCGGCATTAAGCTGATCTGGGATTTGCTGAATGTATAATTGAAACGGTCTCCTGTTTTTCTGTAGGTTCCGGTTTTTTCATCCTTTTCGTAAATCTCGCCGGTTTTTTTGGTCTTGAAGCTGCCGTCTTCATTTTTCTCAATTCCGTTGGCATCAAGAAAGGCGGTATAGTTCTGACCGTAAATGGTAGGCCAGTCACCGTACTGCTCTCTGTTGTAATAATCCAGCATTCCAATGGCGGTATCCGGATCGTTAAGGTTCATCGGTGGATTCGCATTCGCTCTGATGGGAATAACCATCCAGCATGAGAAACCAATGATCATAAAGACCACTGACAAAGCAGCAGTCTGATATATATTTTTCTTAGCTCTTCTTGCATATTTAATGATAAAATAACAAGCTGCCGTCATTAAAATAAAGGCTACTATCGTTCCTGAGTGGAAAGGAAGTCCAAGTCCGTTCACAAAGAATATTTCCAGTCTTCCGAACATGGTCATGATCAATGGGAAGATAATTTTGAAAACAATAATCAGAATTCCCAGGGTGATCACATTGGCCCAGATAAAGTTTTTCCAGGTGAATTTGTAATTTCTTGCATAATATACCAGGCAAACGGCCGGTACAGCAAGCATCCCCATCATGTGTACGCCTACAGAAAGTCCTAATACAAAGAAAATAAGGATGATCCATCTTTCGCTGTCTTTCGCAAGGTAGTCGTTTTCCCATTTGGTGATCAGCCATACCAGCAGAGCAATAAATAGGGAAGCCATGGAATATACTTCTCCTTCTACCGCAGAAAACCAGAAAGTATCTGAAAAGGTAAAGCATAAAGCACCTACAGCACCTGCAAAAAGAATGGAAATTTCCTGGTGTTTTGTAATTTCTTCAAAATCCTTGTTCAACAGCCGTCTTACAAAATGGGTAATCGTCCAGAATAAAAATAAAATCGTCAATGCACTGAACAACGCAGACATCGCATTGATCACGATTGAATAATTTTCACCTTTCCCTAAAGCAAAAATGGCTGCCACGGCACCCACAATCTGGAATAAAGCAGCCCCGGGAGCATGCGTTACTTCAAGTTTTACAGCTGAGGAAATGTACTCACCGCAGTCCCAGAAACTCAGGGAATGTTCCATGGTGGAGAAATACGTAATCAGAGCAATACCAAAAATACCCCATCCTAAGACAGTGTTCCATTTTTTAAAAGACCAGTTCTTCATAAACTATGTGGTTTCAATACATAGTAAGACAACCCGGATTGGGGAATTATTACATAGTCATTAAAAATATAAACCCGAATCAGAAAAAATTAAGCCCCCAAAAGATGATTCTATTTCTGAATTTTCTATTTTTTAACAGTCTACTGTCAGTTGATGATCGGGAAAAAGCTTATCCCCTACGCTAACGTTAATTGCTTCTTAACTCTACGATTTCTTTTACCAGTTCCGGATACATTGGCTGTAAATCCGCTCCTCTTCTCGGTTCCCGGTTCATGCTGCGTTCCATACTGTCATAATCGTTTTCAGGGTATAATTCGTATACGGTATCTTTTATAATTGATTCTTCATCGTCATGATTTTGGGCATACGCTTCATCAGCAACATACAAAAGACCTTCCGCCCAGCAGTCTCCGATATTAAAGCTATATTTCCCACTTACGAACGACTGAATATCTACCTTTATATCTTCAAAAAATTCTTTTCCTTTCAGCAGCAGCCAACATCTGAAGTATAAAAATCCGTCATCAGAAAGGTAATCATCAAATATATATGTTCCATTTTCATTCTTAAAATCACATTCAAGAATAATGGAAAGCTCGGCAATTTCAGCGGTATAAAGTTCACTCAGTTTTTCCTGAAGTGTTCTTTCAAAAAGAAGCATTCTGTCCTTTCCAAATCTGGACAAATAATCGGTCAGGTTTTCAATATGTTCATCAATGTCATACTCACTCCAGTGGGCTTTTTTATATTTGTTGGATTTTTCAATGGCTTCCCAAAAATAAATATCGGCTTTTTCATTATCCGACAGTTCTGCCTTTTGTGGAATTTCATCATTTTCCTGAATTTCCGTGTAGCCTTTTTTGATTTTTTGAACCATCAGCTTTTCAGACTCCTGAATGCACTCATTTTCGTCCGTATATTCTTTAACTGTTTCCCGGCCTTTAGTTCCGGTTTTTCCAAAAGATATTTTCTGTATTTTTCCGGCATACTCAATATTCCAAAACTTATCGGACAGCTCTTTCTGGTTGATAAAGTTCCTTTTCATAAAAATTGTGATGGTATTTTGTTCAAGAGGTGAAACTACAAAAAAAATCGTGGATTTAAAAAGTAAAGCACCTAACGATAAGCATTTGCAGTGATTTTTAGTAAAATTTTCATCTCAATACCTTCCTCTTAATTAATAGGTATTGTTCAGCCCTCCATCCAAAGGAATACTGGTTCCGGTAAGATAAGATGAATATTCCGATGCCAGAAAAGCAGCCAGATGACCATATTCTTCAGTTTTACCAAGTCTTTTCATTGGAATTTTATTTTCTCTGGCCTTTTTTATTTCTTCCTGGGATTTTCCTGTCTGCTGTGACTCATGGCTGATGAGATTCTGAATACGCTCCGTATCAAAATATCCTGTCAGAATATTGTTAATCGTGATCTGATGCTGTGCCACTTCATTGGATAATGTCTTTGCCCAGGCGATCACCGCTGAGCGGATAGAATTGAAAAGGGATAAATTATTGATCGGTTCTTTTACAGACAGTGAAGAAACATTGATGATCCGGCCGCTTTTCTGCTTGATCATATGGGGTAAAGCCAGTAAAGTTGTTTCACAAACCGTTTTAAAAAGCAGGTCAAATGCCTTCTGATAATCATCAGCATTTTTATCCAGTGCCAATCCAGGTTCCGGGCCATTGGTATTGTTAACCAGGATATCTATAGAATTATGGCGGAAATATCCGGAAACAATGGTTCTGTAGTCTTCAAAATTAGAAAAATCGGCCACCAGATACTGATGCTTCTGACCGGAATTGATGACAGGTAATGAAGACACCATCTTTTTAAGTTTTGCTTCATTGCGGGCCATCACCGTTACGTTAGCCCCACATTTGGCGAGCTCCAATGCTATTCCTGCGCCTATTCCCTGGGTAGCTGCGCCAACCAAAGCATTTTTTGAAGAAAGTTGAATATTCATAAGTGGATAATTATTCTGATTATTGCTCTATAAATGTAGCGAAAAAGCTTTACATTCTGAAGCAGTAAATCTTTAAATTCCAGCTCATATCAGTGTTAATTTACTGGGGTAATGCAGGCGGTAAAACTCTTTCCGGTTTTGTAGATAAAGTCCGCAGAAATGCCTCCAACTGGGCAATTTCTTGATCTGTAAGATCCAGCAGTCTCACAAAGCCTGATTTTTCAGAAGAAAGGGCAATTCCCTGATGAACTGTTGAGCGTTTTTGGGAATGTTCAGGATTTCCTCTGCTGTAAAACCCGATTACTTCCGTGAGTGTTGTCATAGAGCCATTATGCATCCATGGCCCTGTTCTTGATGTTTCACGCAGTCCAGGTACCCGGAATTTCCCGGCATCTTCCGGCTTTCCGGTCATCAGATAGCGACCCAGATCCTCTTCTTTTGATCCTAATAAAGAAGTTCCTACATTTTCAAACTGATTATTGGAAAAATAGCCGGAGCTGTGACAGTTCATGCACTGGGCTTTGGTCCGGAAAAGATGTAAACCCATGAGCTCTTCATCAGAATAAATATCTGTTTTTCCATCAATAAACTGGTCAAATTTAGAAGTTCCGCTCCTAATGGTTCGTTCAAAAGCGGCTATTGCTTTGGAAATTCTGTCCTTTGAAACCATTTTATCTCCAAAAGCTTTTTCAAATAACATTTCATAGCCTTTAATTTTCGCAATTTTTCCGGCTGCAAGATCAATATGCCCGTTCATTTCTCTTGCATCACGCATTGGCATTTCGGACTGCTCTTCAAGAGATGTGGCGCGCCCGTCCCAGAATAAAAACTGGGCATACGCTACATTCAGAATGCTCATCGCGTTTCTGATACCGAGCTGCCTGTCGTGTCCGAAAGAAAAGGTCCGGTTATCGCACCATCCCAATTCAGGATCATGGCAGGAAGCACAGGCAATCTGATTGGATCTGGAGAGCCGCGGATCAAAGAAAAGTGTTTTTCCAAGCAGTGCTTTATCTTCTGAATAGGGATTATCCGCAGGAAACGGAATTTCCGGGAGATGTCCGATTTCAGAAAAGTACGGTAAGGCTTCGGGATCCAGGATCGGTTTTGGCCATTTGGAAGAATCTCCGGACGAATATAATTTCCTCAATTCGGCAAGAAAGGAGGATTTCTCTCTGATTTCCTTCTGAACACTGTTGCTGAAACAGTTATTCAAAAGAGAAACGATAAGGAATGTAATTAATATCCAGCTCAGGACATTCTTCATGAATAGTAGAATTTTGACAAAAATAGGGAATCTGTTAAATACATTTCCACAACTGAAGTAAGATTCTGTTTTTCATTTAAAATTACAGTAAGTTTTACGAATAGTTTTTTATTAAACTCTAAGATAATATTTATTTTAAAATATCCAATGATCATCTTCGTTGCAGCTGATTATCAATAAAAAAAATCGCTAAAAAGCAATTGTGGCATAAATATTATTGTATATCTTATAAATACACCAGGATGGAAAATATGTTACAAAATATAGATCTCATACACCGGTATCTGTCTATTAGTATAACAGACCGGTTTTACTCAAATGTTGATCTGGAGGGTGAATATACCTTTACACAGAATATCGTCTCTAAAAAGACTATCATTGCTTCTACATTTACAAACAAAATACTGTTGTATCCTCAACTGAAATTATTTTTATCAGCACTCATTACTGAAATCAACAATGGAAAATGCACCGTTGATCTTATCCGTGAAAGAATCAGACATTTTGAGGAAATAAGATATCTGCCTGTCAGAAGGATCGTTTAAATTAAAAATAATCCCTACAGGTGCTGTAAGGATTATTCCATTTACTCTAAGGCTTTTGCATTTATATGACTTGATATTGTCTTATTCCTGTAAATATTTAGCCACTTTTTCTTCCAGATCATCAAGATTAAATGGTTTTGCCACATAATCGTCAGCCTGAGCTTCCTGTGCCAGCCTTACAATGTCATTGTTAGCTGTTACATAAATAACCGGGATTGATCTGAACTCTTCATGGCTCTTCAGAAGCTGGGTAGCCTGAACTCCTCCAATTTTTGGAATCCAGTTATCCATAAGAATAACATCTGGCTGAAACTGCGAAACTTTTTCCAAAATATCATGAGATGTTTCTGAAATTTCGACCTGATACCCATTCTCTTCGAAAATGATGGTAATGATCTCTAAAATAGTGGTATCATCATCAAAAATCAAAATTTTCTTTGTACTCATATTTGTTCTATTTAATCTTTTAGGGTTGTTTTTAATTTATTATTTACTGCTTATTGATATGATCTGCCAGAGTATCCGGCTTAATAATTAAATCACAGGAAACTTCCTGTAAGGCATGTCTGGGCATATAATCCACTTCAGCTGTCTCAGGCTCCTGGATCCAGACTTTTCCTTTATTTTTTTTAATGAATCCCAAGCCTTCCACTCCATCGGCATTGGCGCCTGACAGCAGGACACCCACCAGGTTTTTACCATATACTTCTGCAGCAGATTTGAAAGTCACATCAATGGATGGCCGCGAATAGTTCATTTTCTCCGAAAAATCCAGTGACATCATATGTTTGTTCTCAAAAAGAAGGTGATAATCCGCAGGAACTACATACACCTTATTGTTCTGAATTTCTGTTTTATCATCAATTTCCACCACTTCAATAGAAATAAACTGCTGCAGCAGGGTCTGCAGAATATTGGTTGAATAAGCTTTACGGTGCAGTATCAGAACAATAGGGAAACTAAGCTCATCTTTTAATTTTTTAAGCATTTCAAGAATGACCTGCAGACTTCCTGCAGACCCTCCTATCACCACTAATTCTGTTTTTGTGTTTTCTGTTTCCATGATCATGTTTTACATATGCTCTGTTTTCTTCCAGATTCGCTGGTCATCTATCTGATGGTAATTCCTGTCCAGTTTGGAAAATCTAAGGGTTTCTTTTGCTCCCAGTGCGAGATAACCCAAATTTTCAAGACTGTTGTCAAAAAGTTGAAAGACCCGCTCCTGCAGTCCTCTGTCAAAATAAATCAGTACATTTCTGCAGATGATGAGCTGAAAGCTGTTAAAAGAGCTGTCTGAAACCAGGTTGTGAGTAGATAAAATCAGTTTTTCCTGTAGACTTTTATCAAATCTCACACTGTCGTAGTTCGCGGTATAATAATCTGAAAAGTCTTTTTTCCCGCCGGATAAAATATAGTTTTCCGAATAGGTTTTCATTTGCTGTAAAGGAAAAACTCCTGAACGCGCGGTTTCCAAAACGGATGGATTGAGATCTGTACCGTAGATCAGTGATTTATGATACAGATTGGCTTCTTTAAGCAGTATAGCCATGGAATAGGCTTCTTCACCGGTAGAACAACCTGCCACCCAGATTCTGATCAGCGGATAGGTACCGAGCTGCGGCAGTATCTTTTCTCTGAGCGATTTAAAGAATTGCGGATCGCGGAACATTTCTGTAACATTCACCGTTATTTCTTCTACAAAGCGCTTCAGATACTCTGGATCATTGAGAATGGTATACCTGAGCTCTGCAAAGCTGGTAAATCTGTCAATCAGGCAGATACGGTTTACCCGACGCTTAAAGGAGGCTCTGCTGTACTCCGAAAAGTCATAGCCGTACATCTCATAAACATCTTTTATAAGGTATTCTACTTCTTCATCTTTTACAATACTGGGCTCTAACATTTTATGGAAGCTTTTCTATGGCTGCAATCAGCTGATCTACATCTATCGGTTTTGATACGTAATCCTGGGCTCCGGCATCAAGACATTTCTGACGGTCTTCCGGCATTGCCTGCGCTGTAACGGCAATTACAGGAATCTGGCTGATAGCCGGTGTATTTCTGATCATCTTTATCGCTTCATAACCGTCCATTTCAGGCATCATCATATCCATAAGGACAATATCTATTCCGTTTTCTTTTAAAACCTGAATAGCTGCCTGCGCACTGATACAGCTTTCAATCTGATATCCACGGGATTTCAGGGTGAGTTTGAGTGCAAATATATTGCGTGGATCATCGTCCACAATTAAAATTTTCTTTTTCATCATTTAACTTTCATATAGCCAGACACGCAGTAAGGACAATAACTGGTCAATATCCACAGGTTTCGAGATATAATCTGAGGCTCCTGCCTCAATACATTTTTCACGGTCTCCGATCATAGATTTTGCTGTAATGGCAATAATAGGAAGCCGTGTAAGAGCAGGCATTTTTCTGATCTCTTTTATGGTTTCATAGCCGTCCATTTCAGGCATCATCATATCCATTAAAATAACGTCTATATCTTTATGTTCTTTGATCTGCTGCAGGGCATGTTTTCCATCCATGGCAACAACGACCTCAACTTTATATTTTTCCAAAGCCTTGGTCAGAGAGAAAATGTTACGGACATCATCATCGGTAATCAGAATTTTTTTGCCGCTTAATACTTCAGTCAGTGATCCTAAAACTTTGTTCCTTGCCGTTTCAACAGAGTTATTTTTTTCTTCCACCAAATGCAGGAATAAACCTACTTCGTCTAAAATCCTTTCGTAAGAATGAGCAGTTTTTACGACGATGGAATCTGCATATTGCTTGATTTTAAGTTCTTCGGATTTGGACAGACTGTGTTCTGTAAAAATAATGATGGGCAGGTTTTCCAGGCCTTCATAGCTTTTGATAGATTCAATAATCTGATATTCATTCCCTTTTGAAGCTTCCAGGATAACGCAGTCTACATGGGATGATGTCAGGGCTTTCACGCTATCTTCAACATTATTTTCCACTGATAAGGAAATATTGAAATTACTCAGGAAGTAAGCCAGCGCACTGGCATGTTTAGCATTGTTTTCTACAATTAAGACCTTTTGCGGAGATTTCAGAAGGGCTTCTTCAATTTTCCTGAAAACATCGGTCATTTTATCGAGGGCCATCGGCTTATTTATAAAATCAATGGCTCCTTTCATGAGACTTTCTTTTTCAAGCTGCAATACGGACATTATATGTACCGGAATATGCCTGGTGACAGCATTGGATTTAAGCTCATCCATCACCTGCCAGCCGTCTTTCACCGGTAGCTGAACATCAAGTAAAATAGCCTGCGGATGATACTGAACGGCTGCGGATAACGCATAATCCCCTCTTACCACCACTACTCCTTTGTACTGGTTCATCCGGGCGTATTTGAGTAAAGCTTTGGCAAAATGAATATCATCTTCAACAATCAAAATCACCTTATCCTGTGCAGTTATTGCATCCCGGTCATCGTCTATGGCTTCCGGAATCGGCAATATCTCTATAGGTAAGGTTTGCTGGGATTCAGTATCTTCCAAAATATTCTGGATTTCTTCAACATCTTCACGGATGATATCCACCAAATGCTGGTCTGTTTCAGTCGGAGCTACTTCAGCTACAGCTTTTACAGGAATAATCAGGCTGAACTCGCTGCCTTCATTTACCTTACTTTTCAGGGTGAGTTCTCCTCCAAGCAGTCTGGCAATTTCACGGCTTATGGACAGTCCCAATCCGGTCCCGCCAAATCTACGGCGTGTTGAACCGTCTGCCTGCTGGAATGCTTCAAAAATAATGGCCTGCTTTTCTTCCGGAATTCCTATTCCGGTATCTTTTACAGTGAAAACAATAAAGTTTTTATTTTTAGGATCCTTTGCTATGTTCAGCGCAATGCTTCCTTCTGATGTAAATTTCAAAGCATTTGACAAAAGGTTACGCAGCACCTGGTCTACTCTTAGCCTGTCGGTCTCAATTGTATTTTCAACATCACTCTCGATCTGAATATCAAATTCGAGTTTCTTTTCCTGAACAACCGGATTAAAGAGGCTTTTCAGATCTTTCACCACATCATCAATCGCAACATCCTGATATTCCAGTGACATTTTCCCTGATTCTATTTTAGCCAAGTCTAAAATCTCATCAATAAGGGTGAGAAGACTGGTTCCGGAACTCTGAATAACTTTTGCCGATTCTATCTGATCTTCATTTAGGTTTTCATCTGGGTTTTCGCCCATTAATCTTGAGAGAAGAAGAATTGAATTCAGCGGGGTCCTCAGCTCGTGGGACATATTGGCTAAAAATTCGGATTTATACTTGGTGCTTAAAGCCAGTTCTTCTACTTTTTTCTGGATTTCGCTGTTTCTTTCTGCAATCAGGTGGTTCTTTTCTTCGAGCATTCTTGAACGTTCTTCCAGTTCGGCATTGGCCTGCATCAGTTCTTCCTGCTGTACTTTCAGCTCTTCTTCGGATGCCTGAAGTTTCTGGGTCTGGGCTTCCAGCTCGGTATTCAGGTTTTCCAGCTCGGCATGTTGTACCTGTAATTCTTCCGACTGCGCCTGGGTTTCTTCCAGGAGCTGCTGTTCTTTTTCGCGGCCTTTGGCTGCATTTAAGGCAATTCCGATATTACGGCTGCATTCGGCAAAATAATTAATTTTTTCTTCATCAAAATCTGATGTTGAACCTAATTCCAGTATCCCGATACAGTGGCCGTCCGCGTGAACCGGAAATAACAGTATGCTGTTAATTTTTATCCTGCTGCTGGCAAAGCTTACGGCAAAATTGTCTTCATTAAGGTTGTTGTAAACCTGCATCTTTTCATTGGCAAAAGCCTGTCCAACCATTCCTTCTCCCGGCTCGAAAGTTTTTTTCATGGTACTTTCCAGACCGAAAGCTGTACTAAGCTTAAGGATCCCTTCATCAAACAGGTATAAAGCACCATTGAGGCATTTACTATATTCTACAAGCTGGTTTAAAGATGCCTCAGAGACTTCTTTTACGGATTTATTACCTACCAGCGATTCATTGAGCAAAGCAAGGCCTTTCTGGCGCCAGTCACTTTTATTGATCTTCTCGAAAGATTTTTTCAGGGAATCGGTCATATGGTTCAGGGAATCTACAAGATCACCAAGGTCATCCTGCGAATGATCTACTGCTTTCTGGCTGTAGTCTCCATTGGCAACCCTGTTCGCTATCTGCTGAACAGCACTTACACGTCTGCTTATTTCGAGATCTTTGGATCTTAATTCTTTTTCCAGTTTGTCTCTCCGGATCAGATCTGCCCTAAGCTTAAAATAAAAAAATATAGTAACAATTACCGCAGCTATTGCCGAAACAACAATAAACATAACCGTTGTACCGGATGAGCGGTTGAGATCTTTATTTTTAATTTCAAGCTGGTTCTCTTCGTACTGTACAAAATCGCGGACGATCTGGCGGCATTTATCCATATAGCTTTTGCTCAGCAGGATCTGCTGCTGGGTCATGATAACACCATTCCGTCTGTTCTGGACAAACTGCTTTAAATTATCAATATTACTGTTAACATTTTTTTCCAGATCATGTAAACGATTCAACTGTTTCTGATCTGAAATATGTAAAGATTTTGCCCGTTCTATCGCTTTAGAATATTCACTTAAACTGCGGTTGTAAGGCTCCAGGAAACTTTCTTTTCCGGTAAGCTGGTACCCTCTGCTTCCTGTTTCTGCATCCAGTAATGCAACAAGAACGTCTTTTACGGCCGTTATTGATCTCCTGCTTTGTGAAAGACTTTCACGATGATCCATCTGTCTTTGAATGCTCAGATAAGAGGCAACTGAACTTGCAATAAGGATCAGTAAAGATAATCCGACCCCAAACTGAAGATTTCTGATTATTTTTTTCGGCATGAGAAATTTAGTTTAAAGGTAACGTGAAATAGAAAGTAGAACCTTCTTCTACTTTACTGGATACTCCTATGGTTCCGTGGTGCTGTTTGATGATTTCTGAGCAGATAAACAATCCTATACCCATTCCCTGAAACTGCAGCGAGGATTCCTCTACACGGTAAAATTTATGGAAGACAGCGTCCTGCTTAAAGTCCGGAATTCCTATTCCGAAATCGGTGACACTTACTTTTACTTCCTGCTTTTCTTCGTCTACAAACGTAGTGACTATAATCTGGTTATTCTGAGGAGAGTATTTGATGGCATTGGTAAGAAAGTTAATAAGAACCTGCTCTATGCGTACTTCATCCAGCGGAATCAGGATATCCGGATTTATACCATGCCGTTTTATTTTGACTTTATTTTCGTCATGAGTCTGGATAATGGTTTCAACAGCATTGCTTATGATGTTTTCAAGGCTGGTTGGTTTTTTGTTGATTTTAAGCTTTCCATTTTCTATTTTCGAAACATCCAGCAGATCAGTAATCAGGTTATTCAGTTTTTCGATCTGATCCTGAACCTTGCTCATAAAACCTGCTTCAGCACTTTGTTTATCGAGTTTTAATTTACGGTCCAGCAGCTGAACATAAGCTTTTATACTGGTCAAAGGTGTTTTCAGCTCATGGCTGGCGATGCTCAGGAATTCATCTTTTTCTTTTTCAACTTTTTTCTGATCATCAATATCGGTAAAGGTACCTACCCAGTTTTTCACCACATTTCCGTCGTTTACGGGGGTTATCCGCAAGAGATGATATCTGTATTCTCCGGAATCCACTTTTTTTATTCTGGCCTCTAGTTCGAGTGCCTGATTCTTTCTGCGGCAGCGCTCAAATTCTTCTCTGATATTAAGGTCATCGGGATGAACTTCGGGAAAATCCACCTCGGTATCTGAGTATTCGTACCATTTACAGTTGACAAATTCTATATTTCCATCTTCATTGAGTGTGAATGCAATCTGCGGCAGGGATTCCAGCATAAGCTGAAAGTGATCAATCTGGGATTTCATGGTCACCTGCGATTCACGTCTGCCTTTGACCTCGAGCTCCAGGCTCTGCTGGGTCTTTTTCATGGCAAGGTTCTGCTCCTGAAGATTGTAGAAAGTTTTAACTTTAAGCAGCAGAATTTCAGGATCTACAGGTTTTGTCACATAGTCCTTTCCTCCTGAAGCATATCCGCGGGTTATGAATTTCTTTTCGGTATTAACTGCGGATAAAAATATAATGGGAACTTCTTTTGTTTTGCTGTAGTCTGCCAATGTTTCGGCCACTTCAAAGCCATCCATGCCCGGCATCTGCACATCCAGAATAATAAGTGCATAGTTATTTTTTATGGCTTTACCTAATGCTTCTTCTCCGGAATTGGCTGTATCTACCTGGAAATCTTTAGATTCCAGCAGTTTTTTCAGTGAATAGAGATTGCTTTGGTTATCATCAACAATTAAGATCATAAGATGAATCAGTACTTTGGTTTATTTTTGCTTTTAAATACTGCCAAAAATACTCACAAAATTTCGAAAAACATTGATTTTTTAATCATTTTATGCCTACATACCACACATATACACTTATAAATTAATTTTTAAAAAGAATATTTATAAATATTTCCTTACACCCACAAAAAACATCAATATTTTCAGATAACAGGCAGTGAACAAGATATTTATCCAAAAAAATCTACGATGGTGAAAATTCTAACCATCCCCGCAATAAATCTGTGATATCTGCCAATGGAAAAGTCCCCGCCCGCCCATCAATTATAAAATACGGCTCATTAAAAACTGCCTTCAAAAAATGAAAGCAGTTTGTTTTTATAATGTTTTTAAGACGTTTTTGGCATTTTCATTAGCAGGATTTATCTTCAGTAATTTTTGATAGGTTTCTTTTGCTTTGTCTTTTTGTCCGGCCTTCATATAGGCTTCTCCAAGGCTGTCATAAGCATTTGAACTTCCGGAATATAAGGCTGTATTTAAACGGAAAACATCAATGGCTTTTGTGAAATCTTTTTTGTTGAGTAATGAATAGCCTACATCGTTCAGATAATTTTCGGAAAGAAGATGATGATTCTCTTCTTTGATTCTTGCTTTCCTGTAGGCTTCCAACCCTTCATCAAAATTTCCTTCAAGAATCATTTCCAAAGGCATTTTTTCATTATCACTTAACTTCGCACCCTGTCTGATTTTCCCATTGCGGAGAATCTGCAGCAGTTCTGACTTTCCTGTCTGGGTATTTTTCACCAGTTTAAGCTTAAAATCCCATTCCCGGACTGCGTAAGTATCTTTTCCTGTTTTTACAAGTTCCATAGGAGCTTCTGTATTGTTGATAGTCATCAGCTTTCCTTTTTCACGATAGATTTTGAAAAAACCGTAGGTATCATTTCCATAACGCCCGACAGAATTGAAATCTTCATTATTCAGTGGTGAAATTTTGTTAACCGGAGAATTAAATTCAGGCCAGTGATAAACTTCTGCAACCGAACGGGCAAGCTCCTCTACAAATTCAGGCTTGTTGGTATTGGTTAAAATTACAATCCCGTCACCGCTTGTTTTATTGGCTATAAATCTGCTTGAAAAGCCTTCGTTCCAACCTCCGTGATTGAAATAGATGTGTCCTTCCCTGTTTTCCAGAAAGACTCCCAATCCCATAAACGGATCAATAAAAGGGGTTGTAAATTCTTCAGCTGTTTTTTGTGAAATAATGGTACTGCTTTTACCGCTAAGGGTATTTTGGATATCAATTATAAATTTAGACAGATCTTCAGCGGTGGTCCATAAACCGGCAGGTGCCTGTTCAGGATAGATATGGTGTTTTCCGGCAACCTTTACACCTTCCTGGTTATAGGCCGTAGCCGCCAATTGGGCCTGGGCTTCAGACAGAGGCTGGGAAAAGGTACTGTTCTTCATGTTCAGAGGTATCAGTACTTTTTCGTTCATAACAGTGGTAAAGTCCTTCCCTTCTATATCCATCAGCATTTGCTGCATGACGCAGTACCCGCCACCTGAATAGCGAAAAGGTGTTCCGGGAGCTTTATCCACAAAAATAGCCGGAGTATTGGAGGGGCTTTGGCCATTCAGAAGCTGAACCAGCGTAGGAACAGGCTTATCGGGTTCGTATCCTGGGAAACCGCTCACTGTAAATCCAGCAGTGTGACTGGCTATATTTTTGAAACTTACCTTTTTTTGTTTTGTAAATTCATTTTCAGGAATTTTCCAGGATTTCATGTAGATATTCACGTCAGCATCCGGATTTATTTTCCCGGCTTCAACTTCAGCCAGTGCGGCATACACACTTACCGGTTTACTCATAGATGCTGCCTGAAACAGCGTTTGCGTATTCACCGGAACTTTGGATTCTACATCTGCAAAACCATAAGCTTTGCTCCAGATCACTTTGGAATTTTTAATAACCGCAATACTGACGCCGGGAATATTATAATGTTTCATTCTGGACTCTAAGGTCCAGAGGGCGTCGCCCTGGAAACGGACCGCGGGCATCAGCCCTGCCTCTACTTTGGAAATCTCGCTGTTCAATTGGGATTTTGTCTGTGCAGATACTGGAAGATAGGTCATTCCGATGATAAGCGCAGTATAAAAAGGAGTTTTGGTTTTCATTTTTATTTTGAAATTTAGTTTTTATACAAGAACAGGCGGAAAATGCCTGTTCCTGATTTTCTCTTTCAGATATTGATTGATGGACTACAACTTAACATAGTCCGATAATTATTTTTTTAACAGTATAGTCGTTGCTGTATTTATATACCCTGCATCCGACAGGTCTTTTAACTGAACCTGGGGAGAAAACCCCTGACCCACTTTAGAATATTCTTTTTTGGTGCGGTCTACTATATTTCCGGTTGTTAAAACAAGAAATGCCCCGTCAGAAAGTTTGTATTCCTGGTTTCCCGAGGTTAGTCCCATTGTATTCTGCCCGATTACCGTTGTATTCTTTTGACCGGCAAATGCAACGGTACAGAATTCTCCTGAGCTGGAGGTTTTCTTGCTGACCATTACTACAATAGGTTTTCTAATCCGTTGAGGAACTTTTTTAACATTAAAATGATGAACCAGCTGCTTACCTTCAAACAGGTTTCCGTCCTGGTCATATTCAAAAAACGAGTATTCCCCGTCTGCATCTACTGTTCCAATGGCATTCTGCTTATCCAGCATCGGTGACAGAGCTGCCAGCATCGGATAAAACATACCGCCGCCATTATCTCTGAGATCCAATATCCAGCCTTTGGGCTTCTGAGCATTCAGCTCTTCAATTTTCTGATAAAAGGTATTGACAAACTCATCCCATTCTGCGAAATGATAACAGGCAATTCCGGGAAGCTTAATATAGGCGATCTGATTTTCAATTCTCGCTTCAATAACAGGAAATTCCTGACCCGTAGCTCTGTAACCAAGGGTATAAGCCTGAACCATTTCAGGGGGAAAGAAATTGGAATGCGCGTCTTTCAGGGCTCCAAGAATATCTTTAATAAGCGGATAAGTATCTCTGACAGTATAAAGATTTTCAGCATTTTTACGTGAATCCGTATACAGCGAATCCCAGTTGATCCGATGTTTATTGACGGATTTAGCTTTCATAAGATCAAGAGCACTGATTACATAATTTCTGACACTATCGGTCTTCTGTGCATTGGCATTGATATGAATAAGGATCAGAAAACCAGTCATCAGAAAATAAAATCGTTTCATTGTTATCAATTGAGGTATGGTAAAGATAAACTTTTTCACAAATGAATGATTAACCTAAGAAAAACAATCATAAATCTTTTACGAAAGGTTAAAAAAATCAATAAGCTGGTTAGGCCGATATTTCAGCAGGTTCTTTAATTTTTCAGCCAGCTTAAACATTCCGTGATCTGTCTTTTGCTGATAAATACATCTGAATTGATTTCAGGAGCCGGAGCAAGCTTTAATTCCACCTTCTGGCTGGAATGTTTAATGATCTCAACAATAGCATTTTTATTGATGATAAACTTGCGGTTGATTTTAAAAAAAAGTTCCGGATTCAGTTTGTGGATGATGTCTTTAATGGTGTCATCATAAATATAGGTCCGGTTGTCGGTTGTTGTGAGAAAAAGATATTTTCCCGAAGCAAAAAAGTAAGCAGTATTATGCTCATCTATTGACTTCAGTTTATTTCCTTCGCGCACCATAAAATGATTCATCTTACCGGGATTTTCTGCCTGACGTAAGGTAGAAATAGACTGTAAGACAGGTACAGGATCGAAATTGGATCTTATGGAAATGAATTTCTGTAACGCCTGATGCAGATCATTCTCTTCAAAAGGTTTCAGAAGATAATCTATGGTGAAATGCCTGAAAACCCGTATCGCATATTCATCAAATGCAGTAATAAAAATAATGGGTGTAAAGAGTTCCACCTGCTCGAAAATCTCCAGACTCATCCCGTCTCCCAGATGGATATCCATAAAGATAAGATCTGCCGAATGGTTTTCGAAGAAGTCTATGGCCTGTTTTTTTGAACGGAGAACCACAGTTTCTGTAACAGGAACTATGCTTTGTTTATCCAGTAAATCTTTGAGATAATTAACAGCCAGTAATTCATCTTCTATAATGGCGATTTTCATAACATTACAAAAGTACAAAAAAACCGCTAAAACTATTACGTTCAAGCGGTTTCAGGGGTGTTAATATGAATGTTTTATAAAAGGGGGTTGTTCTTTTTGGCGCTCATTGGAAATTCTATCGTATATCTCACATCATTCTGCTGAAGAATATACTCCGCACCGTTGACGATATGAATGATTTTTTTCTGGTCTGCACGTCTTAAATCGAACCAGCGCTGTCCTTCCAATGCAAATTCTATGAATCTCTCATCCAGAATATAATTCATGAAGTCTGTACTGTTCATTGGGTTGATGGTAGTCTGAACTGCTGCATATCCTTCAGGATTATATCTGTTCTTTAAAACTTTAAGCAGCGTTTCTTTAGCCTCACTCAGCCTGTTCAGCTTCAATAATGCCTCAGATTTAATGAAATACATTTCCGCCGTTCTGAAAGACACTCTGAAATCTGAGCTTCCTCCTTTGATGACCTTGTATTTGCTTCCGCTCTTTTCAAAGTAAAGCCCAAATCTTTTGTCTGTTGTATTATTATATTTTGAGATCAGTTCCGGAGTGGCAAAGGATAAATTCTGTACGGAGCTGTTCATTGCATTGTCCAAAGCCAGGATAGATTCTACAGAAGCATAATGATTGGGTGCTGTAGCAGCTGTATTCAAATTGCTCAAATCTCCTTTTAGAGCAAGCACCTGGTCTGAATAGTTCAAAGCCTTGTTCCAGTCGCCCTGATAAAGAGCTGTTCTGGCCTGAAGTGCCTTCAATGCAACCTTTGAAAATCTGTAATGGATTCCGGACGGCTGCTTCTCCTCTACCATCAGTCCTTCCGCTTTTTCCATATCTGTGTGAATCTGGTTATAGACTTCCTGTACGGATGAAGGCTTCAATACCTGCTCAAGATCGATTTCGAGACTGATCGGAACTCCTCTGTCTGCAGATGCCGTAGCACTGTTGTACGGTTTTCCGTATAAGTTCACCATATCAAAATAGAGGTAGGCACGAAGAGCGTAGGCTTCAGCAAGAATCTGATTCTTTTCAGGAGAATCGGCCATTGTTTTGCTTCCTTCATTGATGATCTGGTTCAGATAAAAATTCACGGAATAAAAGCTCACCCACGGAAATTCTGTAGTGGCCTGATCTGTGTTTGAATCTTTCCACATGGCAATTTCACGGTAGGCAATAAAATCGGTACTGTTTTCGTCTATACTCACCTCATCAGTACGAAGAGCTGTTAAAGACTTATGAGCAGGATATTTTGAATAGGCTGATGTAAGTACTTTACGGTAGTCTTCAACGGTTATGGGAATAATTTTCCCTTCAGGCTGTATATCTAAAAAACGATCGCACCCGATACTGGAAAAACTTAATACGGCAAGTGCAATGAATGTTGTTATTTTTCTCATTTTTTTTCAAGTTTTAAAAAGAAACATTAAATCCTACGGTAACAGATTTGGTAATAGGCTGTGCATAAATATTACCATAGGTTTCGGGATCAAAATATCCTTTGTACCCATTGCTGAACACAAAGAGATTACGCCCTTCCACACTTAATCTGAGGCTGGAAATGCCCATAGGATTGGTAAATTCTTTCGGAAGCGTATATCCTAAACGGATGCTGCTGATCCTTACATAGCTGATCTCTTTTGCCCATACATCCAGAAGACTGTAGGCGTTGGAGCGGTTATCGGCAAACCATTTATTGCCCATCCATCCCGGATTGGATTCCATATCGGGACTCGTGATTCCCGGAAGTGTAGTTCCTGCCTGGTAGATATCTTTGGTATAGTTTCTTCCTCTGTCCAGATCCATTCCGCGGTAAGAAGGAGTCTGCATGACGGTCTGCTTCAGGTTGAAAGCCGCAGAAATCGTCAGGTCAAAGTTTCGCACCTTGAAGGTGTTGATAATTCCTCCCGTAAACTTCGGGTCTCTGTCTCCTATATAGGTGAAAAGGCCTCTCAGTTCAGCATTGGAAAGTTTGGTATCTACTAACTGGCCCGGAAGAAAATCTGCGTACACGTCATACAGCTTGAAGAAATCTTCAGCTTTTACTTTTTCATTGCCTCTCCAGAACATCGGGTTTCCGTTTTCGTCCATTCCTGCTGTTTTCAAAGCAAAAACAGCATTTACAGGAAGTCCTTCCCTGGAAGGAAGCAGGGCATTGTCGCGTGGCTGCTCACTGAGCACTCTGCTTTTATTATGTGCGAAATTGATGGTAGTGGTCCATTTGAAATTTTCCTTATCGATATTTCTTGTGGATAACGCCAGTTCGAAACCTTTGTTGGTCAAGCTACCCCAGTTCATCATCGTATATTCAAACCCGGTTTCGAGCGGCGTTTCTTTCATACTGATCATATCCGTCCCTTTTCTGCTGTAGACATCTGCGGTAAAGCTGATCCTGTTTTTCAGCATTCCCAGGTCAAGACCAAGGTTCATGTTGGTTGTTTTTTCCCAACGAAGTTTATCATTGGGCGGACTGATCACATTAATAATATTCTCTTTATTTCCCGGAAGAATAGTGGCATCAAAATATTCCCCGATAAAGAACGGCGACGTGTTACGGTCTATATTTCCCTGCAGACCATAGGAAGCTCTCAGCCTAAGGTTGGAAACAGCCGTAAGATCCTTCATGAAGTTTTCCTTCGTCACTAACCATGACCCTGAAACAGCCCATATCGGCAGGTATTTATATTTTTTATTAACTCCGAATAAATTGGTCCCGTCATATCTCACACTTCCAAAGAAAGTATATTTCTGGTCATAGGTATAAGAAACTGTCGCAAACATGGAAGCATATGCATTCTCAATTGGCGGCATTTCGCGGTAGGTTTCATATTTTCTTTCTGCTGCAAAACTTGATGTCGGGAAAACGATCGCTGTTGCTCTTCTGGTCGTACTGTCGTAACCGAAAGCTCTGGTTACGGTAGTATTATCGTCGGTTTTACGGATCTCCGTTCCGGCCATTAAATCGATTTCATGTACAGAATTGATCCTTGTGCTGTAGGCGGCCTGCAATTTCCAGTTGTATTGGAAAAAATCGTTATCCCAATTTTGCTTCACTCCTCCGTCAGGGAGAAAGTAACGGTATGCGCCATCTTTGTAATAGCGTGTCCCTTCTTTCATCTTTCTCGTAAAGTAGGTGTTTCCGGCAGCAAATTTCTCAGTTTTATTGCTGTCGTACTGCATCCCCAGCTGCGAGGTAATTTTCAGGTCTTTTGTTATTTTATATTCTAAATCGAATATGGCTTTTAATGAAAGGTTTTTCAGCGTATAGCTTGTATTATTCCTTTCTTCCAGGAAATTGAAAGGGATATATCTGTTCTCAAAACCATCGATATCCTGATCATATCTGTAGCTTCCGTCTGCATTGTAAGGCGTAAGATAAGGATTGGCGTTTCTTGAATAATTTATCGGGCTGATAGAAGCATCAGCATCTGTCACAAACGATTCGCGTTCACTGTGTGTTCCAAAAATAGAGATTCCTGCATTCAGCTTATCACTTATTTTATAATTGTTCTTTAAAGTCAGGTTATAGCGTTTAAAGCCTGTTCCTATCGTTGTTCCTTCTTCATCATAATACCCCAGGGAGAAATAATAATCCGACCGGTCGCTGCCTCCTGAAAGGCTTAATCCATATTGCTTGTTGATGGCATTTCTATAGAGCAGTTTCCCCCAGTCCGTATTGTTGTTTCTTAAACCGTCGATCTGCTGACGGGTAAAGGTATTCAGTGCACCCAGACCTCCGTTCCTGAAGGCATCAAGCTGGCTGTTCTTCATTAAAATTCTCATAACCTCTCCTTTGTCGGCACGATACGTAAGATCGGCACGGCTGGCAAGCATTAATTCAAGATCAACTTTTTCAGAGGCATTCAACAGATTCAGTCGGTCGAAATCAGGACGGGCCGTTACGAAAGTATCTGCTGAGAAATTCAGCTTCATTGCTCCTTTCTTTCCTTTTTTCGTCGTAATGGAAATGACTCCGTTTGCAGCTCTGGCTCCATAAATAGCTGTAGCCGCTGCATCTTTCAGGATGGTAATATCTTCAATATCGTTAGGATTAAGACCTGCAATAGAAAAATTCTGAAGCTGGTCAATATTATCTTTATCGCTGAAATTTGGAACGTCATTTCCTTCTAACGGAAGACCGTCAATCACCCATAGCGGATCCTGCGGACCGGAAAGAGAGGCAGTTCCCCTGATTCTGATTTTTGCAGGGCTGCCGGGAGCTCCTGTTTCCGGGGTCACCACCACTCCGGCAATCTGTCCTGCCATCATCTGATCCACACTGGCAACACCGGCCTGGCTGATATTATCCATCTTCACCGTTGAAACGGCAGAGGTCTGTTTGCGTTTTTCAATTTTCTGGTATCCGGTAATGATGACTTCCTGAATTTTATTTTTGTCCGAAACTTCAGGAATCAGTCTTACCGTATAGTTAGTCTTGTCTTCACTGATCTGAATGATCCGGGATTCATAACCGGGATAGCTTATCAGTACAGATTTGGTATCTGCCGGAATTTCAAGGATAAATTTTCCGCTTTTATCGGTTACCGTACCTACGGATACACTTTCAATAATTCCTTCAAGGTCGGTTTTGGTGGAAACAGACTGTGTTTCTATTTTTACGGACGCTCCTACAATAACACCGGATGTATTTTCGTCTTCAATTTTTCCTGTAATGGTTTTCTTTTCCTGGGCCAAAGCAATCTGAGCCGCCAAAAGAGGTAAAAGTATTAGAGTTTTTTTCATAGCTGATTATTTGTTTAAAGCCTCTTTTATCCGGATGATCAAGTCTGCATAATGAGCCCTGGAAGCTTCATCTCCTTTATTGTTAGTTTTATATAGTAAATTCAGTACTTTTTGCAGTTCCGCTCTTTTATACGTGGTTACTTCGGATACTCTTTTCATGGATGAATAGTTGATATTCCTGAGACTGTGATCTTCTTCATGGAAGTTGCAGATCATCGGAACGTTCAGTGTATTTTCAACTTTTAAAGCTTTGACTGCTGTTTTTTCAAATAATTTATTGACGGAAACAATTAAAGCATCTACATAGTTTTTCTGGGTCATCTTTTCAAGGATAGTTAAACTCCCTTTTTTGCTGAAAATGGCTTCACGAACCTGGTTGAATAAATTTTCTACGGTGTAGATTTCTTCTTTTGAGCCGGAAACTTCATGTTTTAATTCATTTTCGATCATTCTGAGCAGTCGGTCATCCATCAACAGGGAGTAAATATTCCCGTACTGCATTCCTCTTGCTAAAGTATACGGAGTCTGCTCGAATGGCCCCATCGGGGAATTTTTAACCGGATAGGTTTTCTCTGAAATCGGATTGAAAAACAACCATTCCGGAAGTTCTATTGCATTTTTAATCAGATAATCTACCGCTCTTTTCTGAGTTTCAGCAGGTACTGCCTCATAGGCTTTTTTATTGCTCCCAAAAACCGTCTGGTTCAGGTAAATGCCTCCTACATTGGCCATGACATGACCTGTGTAGAGATCCCACTGCCCTATTGCTCCCAGATAGAGCTTTCCGGCATCTGTATAGCTTTTTCCGTCTTCATAAGTCCATGTCAAAAGATTCTTTACAACGGTCTTTAAGTTTTTGATCCCGTATTCACCGGCTTTCATGGCATCATCGCCCAGATCTTCAGACTGTGAGCGTGGGTCTATAGTTTCCAGATAATTCTGCTGCTCTCCATAGAAGTACATGGGATCATCCTGATGCTTTTCTATTAAATTCCTGAGTGCTTTTTTCTCGGATATCCCGTCCGGATACCAACGGTAGCCCCATTCAATAGCATATTTATCGTAGACTCCGATTTTTGGAGTGATCGCTGTAACTCCATCTTCCGGCTGAGCAACGTAATTGTACCGTGCATAATCCATAATGGAAGGCGCAGTGCCACCCATTTTATCAGTGAATTCTTTTGAACGAAGTGACTCTACAGGAAATGCGAAGGACGCTCCCATATTATGTTTAAGTCCGAAAGTATGCCCTACTTCATGGGAGGATACAAAGCGGATCGCTTCACCCATATGCTCATCACTGAACTTATTCCCTCTGGCTTTCGGGTCTATTGGTCCTGTCTGAATTCTCATCCATTCCTGAAGAGAAGTCATCACATTATGCCACCATATGATATCCGATTCAATGATTTCACCACTTCTCGGATCCACTACCGACGGCCCCATCGCATTGGCCTTAGGTGAGGCAGCATATGTGATCACAGAATATCTTACATCATCAATATCAAAATCTTCATCTTTTTCATCAGGCATTTTGGCGATAACGGCATTTTTAAAGCCTGCCTTTTCAAAAGCGGCCTGCCAGTCATAGACACCCGCTATGATCTTTTCACGCCATTGTTTTGGTGTTGATGGGTCTATATAATAAACAATCGGTTTTTTGGGTTCTACCAGCTCACCTCTTAAGTATCTTTCTTTATCTTCATCTCTGGGTTCTAGCCGCCATCTGGTAATGAGCTGCTTTTCATCCATTTTCTGCTGACGGTCGTTGAATGTCCAGTGCTTTTCACTGAAAAACCCCACTCTTGAATCGGCTGTCCTTGGCTGCATCGGTATTTTGGAAAGCAGAACAAGATTGGTAGTTACCCCAAGAGTTACCGGAAGATCCACACCTCCTTCATTGACGGATGTTGTCAGTTGAGACTTCACCACAAGGTTCTGGGGAAAGGTTTTTACTTTTTCTATGTAGGAAAGGTTTGATTTTACGGATCCTCCAAGGCCTACATTGGCCAGAACATCGTTGAAACTTTTCTGATTCCCGTCAAAAATTTTGTTGACCTTAATGGCTACAGAGGTAGAATCGTTGTTCTGGGCCTCAATATCAAAAACCTCAATCACAGATTCTGAAAAATTATCTTTAACAGATCTTGTAATGGCATCGTTTTCAGGTGATGAAACCTGTGGAACCACTGTTTTCACCCAAATCTTCCTGGCTACTGTATCGCGGTGAAATGAAATGACTTTGTTTTCATAGTTCATTCCTTTATTCAATCCGGCTTCGTTTACCTGCATAGGAACCTGTGACAGTTTATTGACTACCAGAAACTGACGTCCCATCAGGCTGTCAGGAATTTCGAAATATACATCAGTTTTTACCTGAATGGTATTAAGAAGGCCTTTTTTGTAAGTTCCTTTTTTGATCAGATCATCAATTTTCTTTGTCTTCTTTGATGAAGAATCTGTTTTCTCAGATTTTTCCTTATCTGTTTTTAAGGTGTCTTTTTTCTGTGCAAGTGCTGCCGGTGAGGCTAAAGCGAGTCCTAAGTACAGTGCCAGCCTGTAGTTCTTCATTAAAATAGTCCTATTCATTCCAAATTATTAGATTTCCCAGTTTCTGCCCGCAAAACTATAGGTAAAGAAATAATATCAACATTAATAGGGAGTGAGAGGTGTATTTTTGGGAGTGAGTGGATTTCATTTTTTATTCCAATAAGGGCAAAAAGCATATGAAATATTCACCATCTACTGAAATATTAACAGAATTATTTTTAAAATAATCATAAACCTGATTCAAATAATCAATTCCGAATTTCTCGCCCTGCACATTTTCTTCTGTCTTTGGCTGCCATGTATTTTTAATACTGATTCCATTATGTTCCACGGTAATGACTATGTCTAAAGGATGATCTATGGTAGCAATATTGTGCTTAATAGCGTTCTCCACCACCATCTGAAGGGATAAATACGGAATCCGCTTTTCCAGACTTTGGGAATCATTGATGATCAGATCAAAAGTAAGTTCCTCATCAAACCTGCTTTTCAAAAGGTCCATATACTGTTGAATAAAACTGATTTCCTGGGCAACAGGAACTATATTTTCTCTTGGAGGTACAATAAGATATCGGTAAATCCTGGAAAGGTTCATGGTAAATTTCTGTGCATTCTCTTTATTGATCCCGATGAGCATATAAAGGGAATTCAGCGAGTTGAACAGGAAATGGGGATTGATGTTATTTTTAAGCTGCTGAAGCTGGTTCAGGGCTTCTGCTTTATGCATTTTCTCGTTTTCAATCAACAGGAAATTTTTTTCAGACTGCATTTTTTCCTTTTCCCGGTACGCCAGAGCCGTAGATCTTTGAAACAGTATAAAAACAGTCACAATAAGAAAAAGAGCGGCCAGAAAGATGTAGATGGTGTAGGTCTTTGTTTTGTTAACACTTTCATCGATCAGGAAATTCACATGGTTTACCACTGTATATCCATCAAAGTTATCGGTCTTTAACGGCTTTATGAAGCGGGTTACATCTACATTCAGATATTCGGAGACCGTATTTCCTTCTGTATATCCTGCTTTTGTGTTACCTGCTAAGGTATCTTTTGGTTTGATGTTGGTAAACTCAAAAATATTTCTGCCTAAATATTTCTTTTCAGGATGCGTAATGCAGATCCCTTCTTTGGTGAAAACATAGGCATAATTATTCGGTGTTTTATCTAGATTAATGAAATATTCGTGAAGATCGTCCAGGCTTACCGCAGAGCCGTAATAAAGCCGGTCTTTACTGGGGAGCATAAGAGAGTCATAGCTTATCCAGTACATGCTGTCTTTACGGGTAGTGAGAAAATCGCTGAAATGTCCGGAGCCCTTATTTTCTATCCTTACATATTTCCCTTCTTTTTCTTTCTTTCTGAAGAGGTAAGATAAAGGGCTGCTGCTCTCAAATTTCCCGGAAGTATGGTCATAATAGGAATACCAGCTGTAAGGCAGCAGGTTCCGTTTTCTATTAAGATCATTTAAAACGGAGGAATATTCTTTATAGTTTTTCAGACCGTCTTTCTGAATCAAAGCTCTAAGCAGGTACTGATAGTCTTCTATGTTCCTGAATTCTTTTTCTATGGTTTCATATTTCCGAAAAAAAGTTTTCCGTGCAAATTCTTCATTATTTTTCCGGCTGTCATGAGTAATGAGAACGCTCAGAACGGCAAATGCGGCGGCGGCAATTAAACAGGTAGACAGAACTGCTATATAAATAGATTTCTGAGATACTATGTGCTTAAAATTAATATTCAATTCTTATGATTATTTTTATACTATTGATTTAATAATCATATTAATATTTGTTGGTTTCTGTTTTAAACGAAGACTGCTGTTGATCCGAGTAAACAAATTTTATTTGATGGTCTTTTTTGAAGCTCTCAATTTCACTGCGGATTCCTTTTAAGAATATAGGGTACGAGCAGCAATATAAAAAAGTAGTTCCATTAGAATTCTAACGGAACTATTTGACAGCTTTGGTTTCGCAATGCAAATATAAGAAATGATTATGAAAGGTTTACTTTTAAATAATGTCCTCAATAATTAATCTGAATTTGAGATAGAAAATACCTGAAACACCACTGTATTCTTAAATCACAAAGGCAAGCAAAGTAGATTTTTGGGTATGTTATTAAGGAAACAAGGGCATCTCATTCAGCAAGGTAAGACCATATATTTTCCTGTATTGCTTACCAATAAGTGAAACAGCTCTGTTTATCTTCAACCGAATGCTTTAAAGCTTTGTTGATCCTTGCGTTTATTTAATCCTTATCCTGAATTCAGGTTAACTAATCAAAAGACTTACGGAATTTCAGTGGACTCTGTTCGGTTTTTGTTTTAAATAATTTACTGAACGATTGAGGATGTTCAAAACCCAGTCCGTAAGCAATTTCACTTACTGATAAATCCGTAGTTGATAATTGATCTTTTGCTTTTGAAATTAATTTTTCGTGGATGTAGTGCTGTGTATTCTGACCTGCCGTTGAGCGGAGCATATCACTAAGATAACGAGGAGAAACATTCAGTTGTTCCGATAGGTACTGGACACTTGGCAGTCCTTGGGCTAATGCAGTTTCTTTGTTAAAATAGTCTTCCAGCAGGTTATCCAATTTCGCAATCATTTCATTATTTATCACTTTTCGGGTAATAAACTGCCGATTGTAAAAGCGGTTACTGTAATTCAATAACAGATCTATCTGGCTTACCAATACATCCTGGGTATACTGGTCAATATTATTATTGAGTTCTGATGCGATACTTTCGAATAAACCATCAATGACCTTCTGTTCCTTGTCTGAAAGAAATAGTGCTTCTGAAACCGAATAAGAAAAGAATCCGTATTGATTAATAACTTTCGCCAATGGATAATTCCTGATAAAATCGGGATGAAAATAAAGTGAATATCCTTCATATCCGCCTGCATCATCAGAAGAAATAACTATCTGTTGTGGTTTCAGGAAGGCTAAACCACCGCCTTGAAAATCATAATGCCCCTGACCGTATTTTACCTGACCGGTAAAACTTGTTTTAAATGAGATTTTATAAAAATCAATCGCAATTTTCTGTTGGCTACTGAAAGGCTTTACTGCCACATCATCATAGTTCACCAATGCAATAAGTGGATGCGATGGCGACGGCTGCTGAAGGTAATACATCAGCTCGGATATGTTTTTAAAATTCAGCACTGTTGAGCTTATTGGTTTCATTTCGTTATATAAATTTACAATTTATATCGTTGAATACATTTGGCAGCATTAATTTTGTCTGCTGGGACGAATAACAATATCACCAATTTCTACATCAGAAGGCTGTTCCATTGCATATATTACAGCATTGGCTATTGCAACAGGGCTTATGGCCAGTTTCTCCATATTGTCTTTAATAACGCTTTTCATCTGGTCATTTTTAATGCCATCGGCAAAATCTGTTTTTACAACGCCAGGAGAAATACCTGTGATGCGGATCTCTCCGTTCGACTCTTGACGGAAAACTTCTGCAATGGTTCGTACTGCATTCTTTGTACCGGCATAAACTCCCTGCATGGGTACTATTTTCATGCCCGAAGTTGAAATGATATTGATGATATGACCTGTTTTTTGTTGTTTAAATATCGGAATTGCAGCTGCCATTCCATACAGTACGCCTTTAAGGTTGATATCAATCATCTCATCCCAACCTTCAATATCTAAGTCATCAATTCTGCTCAGCTGACTGACGCCCGCATTGTTTATGATTACGTCCACTCTGCCAAAAACATCGGCTGCCTTTTGAACCAATGTGACCAGGTCCCTGGATTTGGTAACATCCGTTATGGAGTATTCTACATGATTATTCGATTCTTTAATCTTAGCAGCAAGCTCTTCCAGTTTATCTTTTCTTCGGGCACCCAACATCACTTTGGCTCCCTGCCCGGCAAGCGTTAATGCAATACAGGCTCCAATTCCACTGCTTGCTCCTGTGATTACCACTACTTTTCCTTCAATTTTTTCTTTAATTGTTTTCATATTCCAATTTTTATAATGAAATACAAAAATCACCTATTGCTCTTGACCAAATGTAGCCGAAATGGAATATTTTGTAGCCTAAGCAGGATCATCCTATTTTATAGAATACACCGTACTTTATCATGAACTGTGAAAGTCAATACCCGTTCCTTGTGAATCTTATCTGCTATGTTTTTTGCTTAATCCCAGATAAAAGGTCTTTGCACTCCCATAGCTCTCAGATAATATAGAAACTGTCCTGCATGTACAGATTCATGGTACGCAATTCTCAGAAGATAGTCGCCGAGAAGCTTTTTTGTACCGTTTCCGGGATGAATAATGATGGTTTCGGAGAGTTCTTTTTCAGAGAATTTCTCTACGCTTTGTAAAAAATTCTGGCGGTAAGGTTCTGCAAATTCAATTTCATCTTCAACACTGCTGTAGGGGCGGTCTTCCCAGGGTGTACGATAATTGCTCATATCTTCTTTATTGATGATCATATTCCAGCCATAGTCAGCCTGCAGAACATGTCTTATCATCTGAAGAGCAGTCGTGGCATCAGAATCCGGTTTCCAGTCATAAAAGTTCTCAGGAAGCCCATTCCATAAGAGTATACTGCGTCTTCTGGTTTCATTAAGATGATCGGTGATCAGTTGATTGCGGGTCATGGAAAAAGTTTAAAGCTAAATTAATCTTTTAATTGAATCTCCCTTTAAAAACCTGAGTCTGAAAGATAGCAGATGTAATTACTATTCTGCAGTTTGCTACTTTATGTGTAATAATGAAATCAGATTTTTAAATATTCACTAATCGTTTCTAAAACTCCAAAATCGTCATTTGAAAGAGTAGAAAAGCTGGCGGCAACCTTTACGGAAGGATGGGCATTTTCCATTGCGTAAGAATATTTCGATTTTTCCAGCATGGTAATATCATTCATATAATCTCCGAAAGACATAGTTTGGGATGGCGAAATATTCAGAAGATTCTGCAGCTTTTCCAGTGCATTCCCTTTATTGATATCTTTATTCATAATATCAAGCCAGTATTTTCCTGATACCACCACTTCCAGATTATTATCCCGGAACTTTTTCAGGAAAGGATAAAGATTCTTTTCAGAACCTTCAGAATGATAAACTGCGATCTTAAAGGCATCATCATTTACTTCTTCCCCCAGATCATTTACTTTTTGATTTTCAGTATAATATTTTGTAAAATAATCAACAAATTGCTGATCTTCACTTTCATAATAAGCCTTCTTTTTTGCAGACAAAACCGCTCTGGCACCCGGAATTTCCCGGACAGCCGCTGTGATATCAACAATAACCTGATGGTCTAATTTATCAGCGAAAAGCTCTTTATTTTTGTAAATAACATATCCTCCATTTTCTGCAATAAAGCCGATATCATTCTTAATGTCTTCAAAATATTGGGTAATACCCGGCATTTGTCTTCCGCTTGCAGGCACAAACAGGATATTTCTTTTTTTCAGCTCTTTAAAAACAGCAGAAAATTTGGGGCTTACTTCATAATTGGAATTGAGAAAAGTGCCATCCATATCTGTGACAATCAGTTTAATATCTGTCATAATAGTATTCTTTACCAAAATTCAAATGGAATCTTTGATTGTAATTCAATTAAATTTACAGTGCAAAGTTAAGCTCTTTTATTTATACATTTTTATAATGCTCCACTGAAATACCCTGCAATATTTCTGCACTCTGTTCTGGGGTGATGTCGCGCTGCGGTTCTGCCAGCATTTCGTAGCCGACCATAAATTTTTTCACTTCGGCGCTTCGCAGCAAAGGCGGATAAAAATGCATATGGAAATGCCATTCAGGATGTGGTTTCCCATCCGTTGGAGACTGATGAATTCCTGCTGAATAGGGAAAAGAAATCTCAAAAAGATTGTCATATTTTGTGGTTAAATCTTTCATTATTCCTGCTAAAGAAAACTTTTCGGAATCAGAAAACTGCAGAACATTTTCAGCTTTTCTTTTGCTGACAATCATCGTTTCGTAGGGCCAAACCGCCCAAAACGGAACTAAAGCCACAAAATCTTTATTTTCAAGAACGATTCTTTCTTTAAGCTCTAATTCTTTTTTAACGTAGTCTTCTAAAAGTGACCTTCCGTTCTTTCCAAAATATTTTTTCAGATTTTCCTGCGTTCTCAAAACCGTTGACGGAATAGAAGACTGTGCCCATATCTGCCCGTGCGGATGCGGATTGCTGCATCCCATCACACTGCCTTTATTTTCAAAAATCTGAACATGACTGATGTAATCTTCAGCTCCCAGTTCTTCATATTGCTGCTGCCAGACGTCTACAATTTTTTTGATATCATTCACTTCCATTTCCGGTAAAGTAAGGCTGTGATTTTCCGAGAAACAAATGACCCTGTTAATCCCGCGCTCAGGTTTTAATAAAAAAAAATCCGGCTGCTCATCAGAAAATCCGACATCTTCTTTCATCAGAGAACCAAAATCATTATCAAAAACATAAACACCTTTATAATCAGGATTCCTTTCACCATTGACTCTCAGATTTCCGGAGCATAAGTAACAATCGGGATCATGAGCCGGAAGTTTTTCTTCGGTAACTTTTTCGGTTTGTCCTTGCCAGGGACGGTTGGCTCTTTGCGGAGACACCAGAATCCATTCATCCAAAAGAGGATTGTATCTTCTGTGAGGATGCTTTTTCTGATTAAATGATAATTTCATTTCTTTTGTATTCATAGATTCCATCCGATATTTTTACACGATACACTTTCATTTCAATGTCGAAATCCGTCTTGTATTTTGCACTGATATTTTTAATGACTTCATCTACATTTTCATCTTTAATAAGATTGATGCTGCATCCTCCAAAGCCGCCACCCATTATTCTTGCCCCTGCAACATCTCTTTCCTTCAAAGTTTCCGCTACCATAAAATCAAGCTCTTCGCAACTCACTTCAAATTCAGTAGAAAGTCCGGAATGTGTTTCGGTAAGAAGCTCCCCAAGATATTTTACGTCACCTTCCGACAAAGCTTTTGCGGCTTTTTCAACCCTTTTGATCTCCTTTAAAAGATAAAGGCATCTTTTATAAGGTGTTTCTCCTATTTCGGCTCTCACTTTATCCAGCATTGAAAAACTGAAATCTCTGAACTTCTCTATTTCGGGAAACTTTTCCCACAATATTTTTTTCCCTTTATCAACATCTTTTCTCCTGTCATTATAGCCGGAAGTGAGATGCGTATGTTTTATGCAGCTGTCGAAAAGTACCAGACTGTAATCGTCCAGGTTAGCTTCGAAATACTGATGTTCCAGAGAATTGCAGTCCAGCATGATCACCTGATGTTCTTTACCGAAAACAGAGGCAAACTGGTCCATAATTCCACAGTTCACACCAACAAAGGTATGTTCGGATTTCTGGCCAATGAGTGCCAAATCTTTCTTTGTCAGATTTAAATCAAAAATATGGTTGAGAATAAAGGCAAATCCGCATTCTAAAGCCGCTGATGACGATAAACCGGAGCCCATCGGAATGGTACTGCTAAAAGCAATCTCTAAACCACCGACTTTTTTTCCACTTTCCTGAACAGCATTAAATACGCCCAGTAAATAATTTACCCAGACCTGTGAAACCGGAGTTTGCTTCTGGTTGATATTAAAACTAAAAGAATCGTCGAAATCTTTAGCAAAAAAGCTACAGGTTTCCGGATCATCCGCTTTTTTTACAGCAAAACAAATATGCTTGTCAATAGCCGCGGGAAGCACAAAACCATCGCTGTAATCGACATGTTCACCAATAATATTAATTCTTCCCGGAGCCAGAAAAATATGTTCCGGTTCTGAGTGGAAGGCCAATCGGAATGCTTCTGTTGTGTAATTGATAAGTTTCTCCATTATAGATGACTGCAGTTTTGCTTTTTGATGAATTGAGTCTTAAAATTTAATTTAGTTTGTTGTCAGGAATATTTTCGCAAACGTATGCGGCAAATAATTATTTCATTTTTTGTGAATCTTTGATAAACTGCTCCAGACCGCTGTCTGTTAACGGATGTTTCAGCAATGACAAAATCGGAGGCAACGGACAGGTAACGACATCTGCACCTATTTTTGCGCAATTGATGATATGCATACTGTGTCTTACGGAAGCTGCTAAAATCTGTGTCCCAAATCCGAAATTATCATAAATGGTTCTGATTTCTTCAATTAAATTTAAACCGTCTGTAGAAACATCATCCAGCCTGCCAAGAAAAGGAGAAACATAGGTTGCTCCTGCTTTTGCAGCCAGAAGAGCCTGTCCGGCAGAAAAAATTAAAGTACAATTGGTTCGGATTCCTTTTTGGGAAAAATATTTGATCGCCTTGATGCCGTCTTTAATGATGGGAACCTTTACCACGATCTGAGGATGCAGTGCAGCCAGCTCCTCTCCTTCTTTGATCATTTCATCATACGTAATTCCGATTACTTCGGCACTTACATCACCCTCTACAATATCGCAGATTTTAAGGTAATGATTCAGAATATTCTCCTTTCCGGAAATCCCTTCTTTTGCCATAAGAGAAGGATTGGTCGTAACGCCATCTAAAATACCCAAAGCATTGGCTTCTTCGATCATAGCAAGATTGGCTGTGTCTATAAAAAACTTCATAAAATATCGTGTTAAATTATTTAAGTGTCAAAATTCATTTATTAAACGATTTTTCTCTACTTATTTTAGAATAAAAACCGGGAAATAAGAAAGTAAGTGGGTCTAGTTAAGCATTTTAATTATGATGTCCCATATTCAGTTTAATCTTCTTTAAATCTTCCAGTTTGTGAACCGGTCTCTCAATGTCATAAGGAATCGGCATTTTCGAAAAAGTCTGGAAATAAAGCAGGCAGGCGTCTTTCCACCAGATAGCATCTTTTACCTGAATTTTTAATTTTGACTGAACGTTTTGAAATCTTTCTTCATCTACATAAGGCTGCATTTTATCCCAGACTTTCTGGTATTCGCGTACATTTTTTACGCCTATATCGTATTTGTAAGATAATCCTTCCCACAAAGTCTTTCCGTCTTTCATCTGATAATCCCACGGAACATGATGAAACCACAAAAGCAAGTTTTCCGGGCAGGTTTTGATATTTCCATAAATTTCATTTAACGGAGGAAAATAATCAGAAACGGCATTGCTTCCGGATTTTGTACGGTCAAAGCCAATTCCCTGGGCATTTGCCTGATGGTAATACACTGGCGACCAGTCGGGTCTTCCGCCTTTGTAATCTCCCCATGGCTCCGGACCGTAATGATGTCCCGATGCAAAAATATGGTGCAAACCAAGAGGCATCATATAATCCACTGCTGTTTCCCTTGAAGTGAGCATTATTTCTTTTACAGGACTGATGAATTTTTCATTATCCGTAAATGTCATTTTAATCCATTCATCGGCAATCTGCTCGGAAGTCAGATCATGATTCCAGGCCAAACGTCCGAAGGCGTACCAATTGGCTTGTGCAAAATGATGTCCCGTCCAGTTTTTATCTTCTCCAATGTTGGAAACTGCTGAGATCGCCGAAATCTTTGCCGGTCTTAAAGTTCCGTCCGTAATTTTAGCAATTGTAGAACCTTTTCCGTCGGAATAAGTATCACTGTCAAGTGTTTCCTTAAATAACGGAGCGAGATAAACGAGATGATTTGAGAATCCTAAATACTCCTGGGTAATTTGAAATTCAACCATTTCAGAAGTTTTTTTCAAGGCTCCAAAAAGTGGATTAAATGCTTCACGGGGCTGAAAATCAACGGGTCCGTTTTTGATCTGAATGATGACATTATCTCTGAATTTCCCGTCAAGCGGAACAAATTCCAGATAAGCCTGTTTTGCACGGTCTTCTTTACTTGGACTATACACAAAAGCTCTCCACATCACAATTCCGCCATAAGGTTTCAGAACATCCGCCATCATATTGGCTCCGTCTGCGTGGGTTCTTCCATAATCCTGCGGACCGGGTTGTCCCTCGGAATTCGCTTTCACCAAAAATCCTCCGAAGTCAGGAATTAATTTATAAATTTCAGAAGCTTTATCTTTCCACCATTTCTGAACATCTTTATTCAAAGGATCGGAATTCTGCAATCCACCCAAAACTTTTGGCGATGAGAAATTAACGGAAAGATAGACTTTGATTCCGTAAGGTCTGAAAATGTCTGCCAGGACTTTTACTTTTTCCAGATAATCTTTTCTGAGCATATTTGGAGAGGCATTCACATTGTTGAGAACAGCCGCATTAATTCCAATCGAAGCATTGGCTCTTGCATATTCTTCATATCTGGGCGAAATTGTTTTGGGTAAATCTTCCCATTTCCAAAGCGAATGTCCGGCATACCCACGCTCAATAGTTCCGTCCAGATTATCCCAATGGTTGAGAATTCGAACATCATACGAAGGTTTTTCGGTAATATTAAGATTTGTTACCGCTGATTTTGTCTGCTGCAATCGTAAAATATGATAGACTCCGTAAAGCAATCCGATTTCTTTTTCGGCGGAAATAACCAATTTGTTCTGAACCGATTTTATTGTATAACCGTCTTTTAAATTTTTTAATGATTTATCCTTGCGCAGTTCAATTTCCTGACCCTGCCAATGATTCATTAACTCTTTTTTGGCAATATTCAACGTCGGACTGTTTCCTTTAGAGATAATTTTATCTGCTGAAACTCCATTCTTCGCAGGAAACCGAAGCCAAAGCTGACTTCCGTCCTCGGCCAAAACCGTTAACGGAATCATTAAAAATAATAGGATGTATAATCGGAAATTTTGCATTGGTAAATGTTTCAAGTTGATTAAGTTTTGGCTAAGCCAAATTGTATATTGCATTTTAAACGGGCCCCTTCGACTCCGATCAGGATGACATTGCCCGTTCCTATTGATTATCCCTCTAGCCCTTCAATGGTTTTAATTTTACCATCTCCGTCATATTCAAGTTCAATGACCTTCATGCTTCTGAGCCATGTTTTTCCTTCACTCGGAACACAATCATGGAAGAACAGATACCATTTCCCTTTAAACTCCACAATACTGTGATGGGTTGTCCATCCAACGACAGGTGTCAGAATTTCTCCCTGAAAAGTAAATGGCCCATAAGGATTGTCTCCCGTTGCATAACATATCAAATGGGTGTCGCCGGTAGAGTATGAAAAATAATATTTACCGTTGTATTTATGCATCCACGAAGCTTCAAAAAAGCGGTGTTTGTCGCCGTGAAGCAAAGGATTTCCATTTTCGTCAAGAATCAGAACGTCTTTAGGCTCTTCCCCGAATTCCAGCATATCACCGCTCAAAACAGTAACCTTTGAAGGAATTGCCGGTTCATTTTCATTAGGAAGAATCGCAGATTCCAGAGCCTTATTGTTTCTGTAACGTTGTAATTGTCCACCCCAGATTCCGCCGAAATACATATAATGTTTTCCGTTTTCTTCGAAAATACAGGGATCGATGCTGTAACTTCCCATCATCGGATGTTTCTCCGGAACAAAAGGTCCGTAAGGTTTATCGCTAACAGCAACTCCGATTCTGAAGATGTCATTTTTATCTTTTAAAGGAAAATACATATAATATTTGCCGTTTTTATACGCTACATCGCAATCCCACAACTGCCTTCCCGACCAGGGAATATCTTTTACCGAAAGAACAGCTCCGTGATCAGTAATCTCACCGTTTTCAACGTCATCTAAAGAAAAAACGTGATAATCGTTCATATCAAAATGGTCGCCGTTGTCATTTTCTTCCATTCCACTTTCCCAGTCGTGGGACGGGTAGATGTACAGTTTGCCTTCAAAAACGTGTACGGAAGGGTCTGCCATATAATCTTTCGGGAATAGATATTTTGCTTTTTTCATTGTTTTAATATAGATATTTAAATAATAGACTGATAGATAATAGATTTCATTAAATTGAATTGAATTTCTCGCAGATCATTTAACTGAAGAATCTGCTTGATTTGCCAAATCTGCGAAATAACATTTTTTTAATCTTTTTAAACCTTATAGGTTTTGAAAACCTATAAGGTTTGAGAAGGTATTATTTTTCTTTTGTTAGCTGAATGATTTTTTCCACTACAGGTTTTGTCTGATCATTACGGTCGAAAAGTAATGGATAATCGGTTCTGCCTTTTACCGGAAAATCGTTTTTCCAGGATTGCGCATCGGTAGTGCCCCATAAAGTCACTCTTCTGATTTTATCCTGATGTTTGATGAATAATCTGAAAAAATCCAGATAACGGTTTTCCCATGCTGTTTTTACATTTTCGGGAAGACCTTTCGTGTAAGGATTCATTTTTGCCTGATATTCGACAGTATCGGAAACGTTGGCTGAAGTTCCCCAGGGTGAAGGAAGTGCGCTGATCTCCATTTCAGTAACATTCACTTTTACGCCGTTTGCTGCGTAGGCTGCAATGGCTTTTTCATATTCGTCAAGTGTTGGTGTATCGAGACCCACGTGAGTCTGCATCCCGACACCATCGATACGGATTCCTCTGGATTTCAGGTTTTGAACCATTTTGCTGACGGTCTGAACTTTTCCGGAATACCATTCGTTATAATCATTGTAATACAATTCCGCATTCGGATCCGCTTCCTGAGCATACTGAAAAGCCAGCGGAATAAATTCTTCACCAAGGATTTCGTAAAATTTGCTTTTACGGTAAGAACCGTCCTCCATAATGGCTTCATTGACTACATCCCACCCTTTTACGCGGCCTTTGTATCTGCTTACCACCGTGGTAATATGATTCTTCATTCTTTGTTTAAGGACTTCAGCAGAAACGTCTTTTCCGTCTTTATCAATAAAAAACCATTTGGGTAACTGAGAATGCCAAATCAACGTATGACCGATGATGAACATCTTGTTTTTCTCTCCAAACGCCACAAATTTATCGGCATCATCAAAGAAGAATTTCCCTTCCTGCGGTTGCAGAAACATTGATTTCATACAGTTTTCCGCAACAATGGAGCTGAACTGTTTTTTAATAATCTCAACAGATTTCACCTCTGTTCCGTGAATCTGCGGAAGACTCATTGCTGTCCCGATATAGAATTTATTTTTGAATGCATTTTTCAGGGTGGCATCAGAAGCTGCTGTGCCTGCTGTTTTACATGAGACGGTCAAGGTTAAAATTCCTAATAATGCTGCTATTTTTTTCATAAGATTTTATTTGATTTCAATCAGCCTTGTCAAGGTTTCGAACCTGGACAAGGCTTTTTTTTAATACGCCGAATTGCACGCAGCCCGGCTTGAACGGAGCTCTTTTTGTGGAGCGAAGCGGAACAAAAAAGCGGGAGAGGAAGACGGATTAAGCTGCCCAAAAAATTATATCTGATCAGTTATTTTCTTCTTTCTTTAAGCTCCTGTTCGATTTTGATTTCCATTTTTTTGTTTATTTCGTAAAACATCAGCAATCCACACGCTAAAAAGAACGGAATGGACGGAAATAGGCTGACCAGCATTTTCGCCCCAGTAGAAACGCTTTCCGGCTGAACAACACTCATTGCACCTTCTGACGAAATATACCCGTACTGCCCAATGATATAAGCAACTAATGAGCTTCCGATGCTTAATCCAACCTTTAAACCGACCATCATTGCCGAAAAAATAATGGCGGTTGCTCTTCGGTTGTTTTTCCATTCCGAATAGTCTGCGACATCGGCAATCATTGCCCAAAGCAAAGGTGTTCCGATCCCGTAAAAGAAACCGTGTAAAATCTGAGACAAGAACATCAATCCAACCGATTTTGGCGGATAAAATATGAATGCCAGCACAAATAAGGTTGAAATAAATAACGAAGCAATGAACGCATCTTTTTTGCCATATTGGTCTGCAAATCTTTTGGAGAAAGTAATCCCGACAATCATCATAATGATTCCCCCCGCATTGAAGAGCCCGAAACCTGCTGAACGTGGATCTTCACCAAAAAAGTTCATACCGATGGAATTGAAAAAATTGGTAATGGGTGATATAAACTGCTGGAGAGAAGCTTCATCCACATAATTATTGAAATAATACACATACGAACCACCTTTCATTGCCAATGTAATGAAAATCAAGGCAGTAACGATCAACATGATGATCCACGGCTTGTTTTTCTTTAAATCTTTTAAATCAGCACCCAAAGTCGATTCCTGCTCCGGTTTTGGAACCACTCTTTCTTTGGTTGTAAAAAACGTTATCAGTAACATGAGTGTTCCTATAATCGCCAGCCAGGTCATTACCACTTCTATTCCGGCTGCTTTATCGCCGTGTCCCGCAGATAAAATAATCGGCAGCATAAACACCTGAACGAAAAACTGTGCAAACATTACGGCTACAAAACGGTAAGAAGAAATACTGTTGCGTTCACCCATATCGCCTGTGATTACGCCACTTAAAGCAGCATAAGGTAAATTATTGGCTGCATAAAGCAACAGTAACACAGAATAAGTGACTGCCGCGTAAATCATTTTTCCTTTATACGAAAAATCAGGGGTACTGAATGCCAAAAGTGCCGCTGCCCCCAATGGAATGGCAGTGAGCAAAATCCACGGGCGGAACTTTCCCCACTTTGTTCGTGTCCGGTCTGCCAAAGCACCAATCAGGGGGTTGAAGACAAAACCAGCCAATAATCCGACGGTGAGGGTAATGATAGAAGCATCTTCCGGTTTTAATCCGTAAATATCTGTGTAGAAATAAGCTAAATACGTCACCAGAGTCTGGAATACCAGATTAGCCGCTAAATCTCCTAAACTGTAGCCGATTTTCTCAACGACGGATATTTTTGGGGATGAGTTGTTCATTTTAATAGTTTATAATTGATAAATGATAATTGATTATTCTGTAGTAAATGGTGAAGCGGGAAGTCCGGTTTTGTTTCTGAGGTTTCCGTCGGGATTGTCTGCCCAGTTGTATCTTACTGAAACGGGATTTGAAACGGAATCATTCCAGACAATGATTTTCTTGCCTTCAATTTTTGCTTTTGCCCATTGATAATTTCCGTCTTTCGCTTTGATGGCAAAACCTTTCAGTTCAGGCACATGTTCAAAATTATCAGTTTCTGGTTTGAAAGAGAGAATAATTTTATTTCCTTCTACCTTCATCGACTGATACACCGGTCCGTCTGCGATAATATTTTTCTTGTCAGCAACTTTAAGTGCCTGCAAAGCTAATCTGTCGCCAACCGATTTTTTATTTAAAGGATGAATATCGTTCCACTCCCCTATATCGATAATTACGGCAAGCCCGGTGTTGGGAACTTTCAGCGAAACCAGGCGCTGCTGGTCTCTCAATTCTGCCCAATTGCTTTCAATAGGCTGCGCTTTTGGTTCCATAAAATTTGCTAATTGTACTGTGAAAAAAGGCATATCTTTCTGGTTCCATTTGTTTCGCCAATCGGTAATCATTGTGGTCAGCAGATCTCCGTATTCTTTTGGTTTTCCAGTGTTGCTTTCTCCCTGATACCAAATGGCACCTTTGATATTATAATTGATTAAAGGATTGATCATTGCGTTGTACAATCCTGTCGGTTTCCAACGAATAAAAGTCTGTCCGGGAGCCATTTTTTCCATTTTGGCACCGATTTTATATTTCCATTCGGTTTTTAAATCGATTTTTTTTCCATCAATTTCGATGTAGTAAGGCTTGTCTGCGATGAACTGCCCCTTTCCGCTCCCGTTTGTAACCCTTACAGAGATAACATTTTTCCCTTCTTTTAAAATACCTTCCGGGATATTGTACCAGCGAGGCGGGTATTCGTAGGTTACGTTTCCTACTTTTACGCCGTTGATGTAGGTAACATCAGCATCTTTTATTCTTCCTAAATTTAAAAATGCAGCTTTTCCTGCCTGATTTTTAGTTAAATTAATTTCTTTTCTGAACCAAACTGTTCCTTCAAAAGAACCTTCTTTATCTTCCCACGAACCGGGAATATTCATTGTATTCCATTCAGAATCATTTAGATCGAAGTTTTCCCAATGCTGATTTAAACCAATATCACTCTGATCGAGTTCTGCGTACCACGCCTTGCTCAATGCCTGTTCGTTAGATTCTGTAGACTTTATCAACTCATCATTCTGCCATTTTTTGGCTTCGTCAAGATATTCGGGATATTTTTTCAGAGAATTTTCATCCATCCACGCCTGAATCGGAGAACCGCCTAAACTTGCGTGGATAATTCCGACGGCCACTTTATTTTTTTCACTCAGCTGTTTTGCAAAAAAATAGGCAACTCCGGAAAAATTAAGAATGGTCTGCGGGTTTGTAGTTTCCCATTTGCCGCCATCAAGCTCAGTTTGAGGCGATTTAAAATTATATTTTTGGGGAACCGTGAAAAAACGGATATTCTGATTATTTGCATTTTTTATTTCATCTGCATAAAGCGGAGTCAGTCTGCGCATCGGCAGTTCCATATTCGACTGTCCTGAAGCCAGCCAAACGTCACCGATGAGAATATCTTTTAATGTAATTTCATTGATAGTCATTGTGTATGGACCTCCGGCTTTCTGCTCTGGAAGCATGATTTTCCAGTTTCCGGCTGGGTCGGCGGTTGTATTGTATTTTTTGTTGAGGAATTTAATTTCAACTTTTTCTCCGGCATCGGCTTTTCCCCAGACATTCAGTTTTTGGTTTCTCTGCAAAACCATTCCGTCTGAAACCAATGCAGGAAGCTTAATTTTAGCTTCCATGAAAATGCAGAATGTACAGAGAAGCAAGCTTAAAATTTTTAGTTTATTGTTCATATTAGCTGAAAATATTTTTATTAGCCTTGTCAAGGTTTAGAACCTTGACAAGGCTGTTTAATTTAATAGAATTCGTTATTAGTTTTGGCTAAAGCCTTTTTCATTTTGTTTATTTAAGACGGGCTAAAGCCCGCCCCTATTGATATTATTAAATGTTAATTAATTCAAATCTGTTTAAACGTTGAATCTCTCACAGCCCGACTTGAGCGGAAATCCTTTTTTGCTGTGGAAAAAGCTTTGGAAAAAAGATTGGGAGCGGAAGGCGGATAAAGCTGCCCAAATCAAAACCTATATTTAGCTTTTTCATTTTTATTATCTGGCATTCTGGTCAGTAATCTTACCTCGATGATTTTCGGGGTAATCGATTTTTCATTTGTATTAAATTTTACATCAAGAATTTCTTTCCTACTTTCAGATTCAGGAATTGGGATTAATAATGACTGTGGAGAGCTGCCCGATTTTCCGTCGAAATTTTTAGAGATCACTTTTACTCCATTAATTTCTGTATTCAACGTGCGGTTGTTATTGGCATCGAAATAAAGAATATAAAGATATTTTGCATTTTTATCTTTGTTTCTGATCTGATAGCTGAACCAGCCTTTCGCCTCACGGAAATGGCGGTCTTCCATATAACCGGTGTTGGAATCTTTGCTGTCGATAAAATGGTCTGATTCGGGTTGCTGTTCGCCCAACTGGATTTTATCTGCCGTAATGCTGTTCAGTTTTCTGATTTCCTCTTCTTCTTTGGCTTTCTGTTTCTGAATCATTTCGATTTTATCCTGAGTCGCCTGCGGAAAATAAATAATGTAACGTTCTTCATGAATTTTATAAAACGGAACCAGTTCTAATCCGTTGCTGAATTTATTTTGAGGATATAAACCTCTCAGTCTGAAGGTTAAATCTTTTCCGTTAACGGTCTCCAAATGGCTTAAAACTGAAGCTGAGCTGCCCAAAATGGTAGGGATTTCATTTAAAGGAATCTGCGGTCCGTGGGCGATATGTCCACCTCTGCTGTCATCGGCAAAAAGTCCGTCCTGATTTTCTTTCCCGTATTTGGCAGCTAAAACAATCGGGCCATATTTAAATGCGAAGTAATCAGAATGATCCGGAAGCCGTTCTGCGGAAAGATGCATTGGCATTTTCATTTCGATAACATCGCCTTTTTCCCATTTTCTTTTGATGGTAAAATAGCCTTCTGCATCAACAGACACATTTATATTTTTACCATTGACTGAAATGTTGATTTCAGAAGCTTTCGCCCATTCCGGGGCTCTTAATTTTAAATTTATATTTGATTTTGAAGCAACATCGAAAGTAAGTTTTGTAGATGCTGATTCCGGGAAATTATTTTCCTGTCTCAGAACCATTTTCTTTTCAGACCATTTTAAAACAGAAGGAATAAAAAGATTAACGTACAGATCTTCATCAGAATATGCATAAATCATTTCTCCATATTTGGCGTGATTCTCCATTCCTGAACCTACGCAGCACCAGAAGCTGGTTTCCGGCTGAGAATATACTCGGTAATGACCGGGACGCATCGGCGTGAAATATACAAAACCGCCTTTCTCTGGATTTTGCGTGGAAAGAATATGATTATATAAAGCTCTTTCGTAGTAATCTATGTAAGATGATTTTGGATGGGTCGCATACAATTCTTTGGAAAGCTTCAGCATATTATAGGTATTGCAGGTTTCAGGACCTTCGATACTTTTAATCATTCCGCTGAAATCATTGATCGGGTTAAAATGCTCACTCACGCTGTTTCCACCGATAATTGAGGAACGTTTTTGTGTAACATTTGCCCAGAAAAAATCGGCGGCATTGCTCCATTCTTTATTATTTTCCAAATCTGCAATGCGTTTAAAACCAATCACTTTTGGAATCTGTGTATTGGCGTGAATTCCCGTCAGCTTGTCTTCACCATTCAACAGTGGGTTCAAAATGGCTGGATGTGAAAAACGATGGGCAAGTTTGAGATACTCCGGATTTTTTGTAATGTCGTAAACATCAGCAAAAACTTCATTCAGACCGCCGTGCTCACTGCGAAGCATATCCTGGATCTGCGCATCGGAAAGTCCGGAAACTTCATCAGCCATCCAATCTGTGAGTTTTATCAGCATCTTTTTTGCTTTCTCACTATCTGCATACCAATAGGCATCGCGTAAACCTGAATATATTTTATGAATATTATATAAAGGAACCCAGCGGTCATTCAAACCGAAAGTTGCGGCACGGATATTTCCGTCGGCAATTTCTTTCCAGGCTTTTTTACCGTTCGGAACTCCTGATAGATAGCCGTTTCCTGAAAGATTCTGGCAACGTTCCAATTCATCAATCATATAATCCAGACGCTGCTTGATTTTGCTATCACCTGTAGAAGCATACATCAGGGACAAAGCAGAAATGTAATGTCCCCCGATATGACCATCCAGTCCTGTATTTTCCCAATTGGGATAGTTTTCTTTTTTCGGTTTTAATCCCGCTTCTTTCAGATAAGGGGCAAGAAGCCGGTCTGCATCCATCGAAAGGATATATTTTTCATCGGTCTGCATTGCCTTGCTGAAAACACTTTCAGACAAATGAACCCTGTTGAGCGGAAAGTAGCTAACATTTTTCTTCACCTGCCCAAAAGCCAGCGAAGTAAAGCCCAAAAACAATATCAGTGATTTTTTATTCATTAATAAATGTTATTTCTACATTTCTAAAATAAAAGAAAGCAACCAGATATCAAACAATTTTCATCGTCTAGCGGTAAGCCCTATTGAAAAAGCTTTGTGAAATAAGAAAAAAAAGCTTCAAGAACGACTACCTTATCATAAAAAACAAGAATAGGCAAGCAATAGAATATCAATTAAATAAATGTAATTTCTTCATTATCAAAATAAAAGACCGCAGGTTCATAAAAGACATGAAAAATTAATACCCGGACTTATCGTATTTTAATAATATCCCCCGTCAAAATCTGAATAAAACCCTCAAACTGAATTTTAACATATTTTTAACATTGTATTCATATAGTATTCACAGTAATTTCTGCAAATAAATCATTTAAATGATAAAAATAATTCTCCAAAAGTCCACTCAAACTAATTAATTTTCAAAAAGAGTTAAAAAAATAATATGAAGTGTGAAAGATACATTTATTTGTTTTTCATATTATAATCTACCTTAAAAAATTTAACTTTGTATAAAATCATTTCCTGATGGAAGAAAATTATCTTAATTATCCTAAACATTTTGTGGCAGTTGACTGTATTATTTTCGGTTTTGATGGTGAAAATCTTAAAATTCTATTAGTAAAAAGAGATTTAGAACCTAAAAAGGGCGAATGGTCACTTATGGGTGGCTTTATTGATGATAAAGAAAGTTCCGACCAGGCTGCCAATCGTGTTCTGAATACTTTGACCGGACTGGAAAATATTTACCTCGAGCAATTGAAAACCTACACAGAAATTGATCGTGAACCGACCACTAGAATTATGTCGATTTCGTATTATGCTTTAATTAATATTCAGGATAATATTCAAATCAATGAAAAATACAGTGCCCAATGGTTTGATCTGAATGACCATCCCGATCTTATTTTTGACCATAATGTGATGGTAAAGGATGCTGTTCTGAGACTGAGAAGAAGGGCAACGACAAGACCTATCGGTTTTGAGCTCCTGCCGGAAAAATTCACGATGAAAGACCTTCAAAACCTTTATGAGGCTATCTTTAACGAAAAATATGACAAACGAAATTTTACCAGCAAAATAAATGCTTTGGATGTTCTGGTAAAAACCAATGATAAAGATATGAGTTCGTCTAAAAAAGGGTCTTTTCTTTATACTTTTGATGAAGAAAAATACAATAAAAAAATCTCCGAAGGCTTTATGTTTAAAATTTAATTAGAAACTCCCGGTAAATTTCACCTTAATTCCTAACTGGAAATTGGCAATAGTCTTGAAAATCTCGATTAAGGTCACCCGTTCTATTCTGGTCAGCTTACTGATTTCTATATAGTTATCAGGATTCTTTTTATCAATATTAATCTGATTTGCCTGATTTCTCAGCCGAAGCGCCATCAGATAATAATAAGACTGATGCATTTCGTTATACTGCTGCTGCGTGAAAACACCAATTTCCGTCAGTTTCTTCATTCTTTCACCGGTATTTTCTATTTCCAGATGACTTTTCAGTGCATAGACACGAACCAGATCTACAATTGGAGACATTGCCGTTTTGATATCGAAAACCTCTGATTTTCCGATCGTCTGAGTTTTTATTTTTTTGAAAAAAGTAAGAGGAGGTTCGTATTGAAGTGCATTTTTGGCGATGTGTGCAAAAAACAGCTGATTGGGTGAAACCAGTTTTTCTTTGATAAATGCTCTCAGCTCACGTACAATATTTTCGTCACCGTAAATAAAACGGAAATCAAAAAAAGTAGAAAATTTCATTGCATTTTCCGGGACTGATTCTTCAATCCATTGGAGATAATTTCTTTTCCAGTGAGAAAGAGAATGGGTCCATTTCGGATTACTTGCCATAAAACCACCTTTGCAGTATTCAAAACCAATCATGTTGAGATCGTCTGAAACTTTTTTAGCAAAATCCAGAAAATATTCCCGCACCATTTCCCGCTGTTCATTGGCTTTATCTTCGTAGATGATTCCGTTATCCTGATCGGTGCTCAGCGTCTGCTCTTTTCTACCTTCGCTTCCGGTGACAATAAAGGCAAATTTTGCAGGCGGTTTCCCTATTTCCTTTATCACTTTCTCTATTACTTTTCCGGTTATCGTGTCGGCAATCGTGGTAATAACCTGGCTGGCAATTTCACCGTGCACCCCTCTTCCCAAAAGCTGACTGATAATATCCGGAACCTGTTTCCATTTTTTACGAAGCTCTTCTGTATTTTCTGCCTGCTTTACAGACTGGATGAACACCAGCGGGCTTTGCGCCTGCTCACTCAGCAAACGGTTTCTGCTTAGAAAACCAACATATTCTTCTTTATTCTTCACCAAAAGATATCTTGATTTGGTTTTGAACATCATCAGAACCGCCTCATATAAATAGGCATCACTGGAAATGCTGACAATCGGATTGTCCATTACCTCCAAAATGGCTGTTCTTGAATCCAGACAACGGGCAATCACGTTATCCCGCAAGGTAATATCAGTAGCATAACCAATAATCTCGTCACTCCCAGATTCTTTTATGAAAATACAGCTTACCTTGTTGACAGCCATTAGTTTAGCAGTTTCAAAAATAGGTGTGTTTGCGTCGCACGAAACAATACTTTTGTAAGCAATTCCTTCAATTTTCCTTGAATACAGCTGGTCAGCTGCAAAATAACTTTCTTCGAAGGTTGCAGGTGTTTTTACAAAATGTGAAAACTCCTCATCCAGCATCCTTTTACCAAAATCTGAAGTGAAATAATGAAAAAAATCTTCGTATGCATCGCACAATTCGTAAAACTCTTTTCGGGGTAAGGTGTAAACAACAGTTCCTTTTTTGGCAATGGCAGACTTCAGCGCACGAACTCTGTTCAGAACTACCGAAATTCCGCCAAAACAGTAAGGAGAGTGATGTTTCGTCAAACATCTTTTATTTTCAGCAGCATCAAAAAAGAAAGTTTCATATTCTCCCGATGAAATAATATCTACACCTGCCATCTCCGTCACTTCCTGACGATAAACCAGGGTATCTTTGGAAAACTCAGTTTTAATCAATGTTTCAGAGATTTCAGCAAGAACCGTTTCTGGTAAAAGATGAAAAGGCTCCGTTATTTTTAATAATGAAATAATTTTTTCTTCCATATGATTATTTCATTTTATCTGTTAAAAATTTTAATTTACATTCTATTTCGTGATGAATTTTCTGAAGCTCATTTTCCGAAATTTCTCCACGGGAACGGATTTCAAAGAAACATTTTGCTGTCATTTCCGCATCAATCATAGCATCGTGGGAGCGTTCCATCTTTTCATTAAAAAGGAAATTGTAAAGTTGCGGCAAGCGAAAATAATCAGCTTCAGGATTTAAAATATAGTCTTTGCTTTTTAGCATCGTGCAGTAAAAATGACTCTGGTGAAAAGGATTTTCCAAACCCGCCCTGTAAAAATCGCAACTCAGCGTATGAATATCGAATTCTGTAAAATGTCCTGTAATCAGCGGATGATATTGCTGAATGTCTTCTGAAAGTTTTTGCAGCACAAGCTTTCGTGTTTTGCCATTTCTGCTTAAAAATTCCTTGGTAATTCCGTGGACACTGAATGACGATGCACTTATTTTCAAATCTTTATCATCAATATAAAGATTTTCTCTTTTAACTTCCCTACCGTTTTGATCATATAAAATCCACGAAACCTGAACCGCTGAAGGCCAGTTGTCAGTTTCGGAATAAGGCAGATTCCATCGTTTCGGGATTGCTGTTGTTTCGGTATCGATAAAAAGGAGATATTTTTTCAAAACTTATTTAAAATTACAAAATCATTGGAATTCTTAACAAAGAACTTGATTAAACTTTTATTTTAACCACAAAAGAGACAAAAGATCTAACACATTGGTTATTTAAGTTCATTACTAAACTGAAATAAGAACTCATAAGTTAAAAAAATCTTTGATTTTATTCTTTTGCAGGCTTTTGTTTTCAAAATAGCAAAACTTTAAATAGTTCAATAATAGCTTTTGTCTCTTTTGTGGTTAAATTTTCAATTAGTTTAAACAAACTTGAAAAATAGGACGCCAATAACGACATCCTATTTTTAACTATTTTTAAAATTACCAGAATCTCACATAAAGTGCGGTCAGTAAAAGAACTGTTACTACAATCATAACCAATGTTCTGGAATCTACCTTAAACATTGTCGCATCTATAGCGAACGCTTTCGGATTTACTTTCGGGCCAGCCAAGCTTATCATCACCATCACGGCAACCGTAATAAAGAATGACCATCCCATATTAATCAAAAACGGTATTTCTGTAATCGTGTGAACCACTCCATTTTCTAGTTTCTCATACGTAAAAGCAGTGTACAGCCAAGTTTCTTTCCCGAAAATATCGACTGCAAAACTGTTGAAGAAAATCGCCAGTAAAAATCCCAGAAGAACACCAACCAACGCTGCCGTTCCTGTTGTTCTTTTCCAGAACATTCCCAAAAGGAACATCGCAAAAACCCCAGGACTGATAAATCCGGTATATTTTTGGATAAATGTGAAACCTCCTTCTCCGCCTATTCCCAGAACATCCGTCCATGTAAATGCCAGAGCAACAGCCATTGCAATAATAATTGCCCATCGTCCTGTTCTTACCATCTCGATTTCGGTCGCATCTGCTTTCAGGTATTTTTTATAGATATCTAAAGTGAAAATCGTTGAAATACTGTTTACTTTTCCTGCCAGAGATGCTACAATTGCTGCAGTAAGAGCTGCCACCGCCAAACCTTTGAGACCGGAAGGTAAAAATCCTAGAATGGCTGAATAGGCGCCGTCTTTTACTCCGTTGAAACCCGGTAAATGTCCTTTTGTATATAAAACATAGGCTGCAATTCCCGGAAGCATAACGATAATCGGCATAAATAATTTCAGAAATCCTGCGAATAAAATTCCGGTTCTTGCTGTTTTCAAATCAGCTCCCAAAGCACGTTGCGTGATGTACTGGTTGCATCCCCAATAATTCAGGTTGACAATCCACTGTCCTGCAAAATACATGGCCAAGCCCGGTAAAACCACATATTTCTGAACACTCAGATTTTCCGGCATTGCCAAAGTGGTTGTTGTAACTGTCGGTTTATCAAGCATTAATTTAAAATGTTGCGGAGCTTCGTTCATCAAAGTCTGAAAACCGGCAAAAGCATTTCCTACAGCTGCTCCGTTGATTCTCTGGTCAACAATCTGAAGAGCCATATAAACCGTTGCAAAACCACCGATAATTAAAACTGCCACCTGAATAACATCGGTGTATCCGATTACTTTCATTCCGCCTAAACCAATCAGTAAAGCCATCAGAAGCAATCCAACCATAATAATATGAAGATTATCTCCACCCAGCAAAGTATCGATTGCTAAAGCTCCAAGATAAAGTATCGAAGTAAGATTGACAATTACATAGAGAAACAGCCAGAAAACCGCCATAATCAGTGAAACCGATTTGTTGTAACGGGTTTCCAGGAATTGGGGCATTGTGTAAATTTTATTTTTAAGGTAAATCGGAATAAACCAAACGGCGATGATAATTAATGCAATTGCTGCAATCCATTCGTAAGCTGCAACGGCAATTCCCACGAAAAAACCTTCACCACTCATTCCTATAAACTGTTCCGCCGAAATGTTGGATGCAATTAAACTGGCTCCAATGGCCCACCAGGTGAGTGAGCCTTCGGCCAGAAAATAATCCTTACTGCCCGTGGCTGCAGACTTTTTTCTGTTGTAAATCCAAATTCCGTAACCGGCTACCACCACAAAATAAACAAGAAATATGATGATATCAATTGTTGCTAAGTTTCCCATAATTTATTTTTTAACTGAGAATTTATAAATCGTTTTAGACTGATATTTTTGTCCCGGCTTCAGTTCTGTTGAAGGGAAAGAGGCCTGATTCGGAGAATCCGGGAAATGCTGCGTTTCCAGGCAAAAACCTGTTCGGAATTCATTTTTTCCACCGGTTTTAGTGTCAAATTTTCCATCAAGAAAATTTCCTGAATAGAACTGAACGCCCGGCTCATCGGTAAGAACCTCCATCACTCTTCCTGATTGCGGATGATATACTTTGGCAAAGCTTCTCAATCCGGTTCCATTCAAAATCCAGTTGTGATCGTAGCCTTTTCCTTTTTTCAGCTGGTCATCATCTGAATTGATATCTTTCCCGATTGGTTTTGAAACGGTAAAATCAAACGGACTTCCTTTTACCGCTTTCTGTTCGCCTGTAGGAATCAATGTTTCATTAACAGGTAAAAATTTATCTGCATTGATTTGCAATTCGTGGTCAGTAATCGTTTTTGTGAAATTCCCTGAAAGATTGAAGTATGAATGTTGTGTAAGATTAACAACCGTTACTTTATCCGTTGTTGCTTCGTAAGAAATCTCCAAAGCATTGTCGTCTGTCAGTGTGTATAAAACCGTTACAGACAGTTTTCCCGGATAGCCTTCTTCACCATCTGCACTGGTGTAAGTCAGCCTTAAAGTTGGAAATTCGGCATTTTTTACAGATTCAACGTTCCAGAATTTGGTATGAAAGCCTTCTTTTCCACCGTGAAGACTGTTCGGTCCGTCATTTTTATCAATATCGTAGGTTTTGTTTTCCAGAGTGAATTTTGCATTGGCAATTCTGTTCCCATAACGGCCAATCAATGCTCCGAAATAATAAGGATTTCCATTAAAATAATCTTCTGGTTTTGTAAATCCTAAAACGACATCTTCATATTTCCCGTTTTTGTCGGGAGCCGTGAGTGAAGTGATAATCCCCCCGAAATTGATAACTTCCACCTTCATTCCGTTTTTATTGGTTAAGGTATATTTTTTAATGGAATCGCCTTTTGCCGTCACTCCGTAATCTGAAACCTGTAAGTTTTCCATATCTTTTTTTTGAGACTGATTATTGTTTTCTTTTTTGATGCATCCAAGAACACACAAAAGCGCAATAATAATCAAATTGAAGTTTATTATTTTCATAGTTTGAATGATTTTGCAAGATTAACGATAATAAATTTTATTCCAGCGAAGATTGTTTTTAAAATCACGGATTTTTGTATCTTCATCAATAACCAATGACTCGATGCCTGCCATTTCTGCAAAATCTTCCAGCTGTTCAGCACTGATATTCTCACTGTAACACGTATGATGTGCTCCACCAGCCAGAATCCACGCTTCTGCAGCCGTGTATAAATCCGGAAGCGGCTTCCAAAGAACCCTTGCCACAGGAAGTTTTGGTAATTCTTCTGTGATCTCCAATGCTTTTGTTTTGTTGATTAACAGCCTGAAATGATTTCCAAAATCCATTAAAGCGGCGTTCAGGGAATCGATATTTCCTCTTGAATTGAATACCAGACGGACAGGATCTGCCTTGCCACCAATTCCCAACGGATGAATCTCACAGGAAGGTTTGTCAACCGCCAAAACAGGGTCGACTTCCAGCATATGAGAGCCTAAAACCGAAGGATTTGAAGGATTAAGATGGTAAGTATAATCTTCCATAAAGGCATTACCGCCTTCAAGACCTTGCCCCATTGTTTTCATGGCACGGACTAATGCTGCTGTTTTCCAGTCGCCTTCTCCGGCGAATCCGTAGCCTTTTTCCATAAGCCTCTGAACGGCGATCCCCGGAAGCTGTTCCAACCCGTGAAGGTCTTCAAAAGTATCTGAAAAACCTTTAAAATTTCCGTCTTTCAGGAATTTTTCCAGCCCTAATTCTATTCTTGCAGCTGCTTCGAGTGATTTTCTGTTGCTTCCGCCGGATAAAAGAGATTCTGTCACCTTGTAAGAGGCTTCATATTCTTCCATTAAAGCTTTCACTTCGCCATCTCCAATTGAGTTGACAACGCTCACTAAATCTCCGATTCCCCAAGTGTTTACCGAAAATCCGAATTTTGTTTCTGCTTCTACTTTGTCGCCATCTGTCACGGCAACATATCTCATATTGTCTCCAAAACGGGCAAATTTTGCTCCCTGCCAATCATCCCAGCCTGCTGCAACACGGCTCCAGTCACCGATTTGTTTCTGAACTCTTTCCTCGGCCCAATGTCCGACAACGACTTTTCGGTTTTTGCGGAGACGGCTTACCATAAATCCGAATTCACGGTCTCCGTGAGCAGCCTGATTAAGGTTCATAAAATCCATATCCATCGTAGACCAAGGAATATCCTGATTGAACTGTGTATGCAAATGCAGCATTGGCTTTTGTAAAGCCGTCAAGCCACGAATCCACATTTTTGCAGGTGAAAACGTGTGCATCCAGGTAACAATACCGATACAGTTTTCCGCATGATTGGCAGCCGTTAATGTCTCAAAAATTTCTTCGGTAGATTTTACGGTTGGTTTAATAATGACTTTTACAGGAATTAATGATGACTGATTAAAAGCTTCAACAATTTTCTGTGAATGTTCTGCAACCTGAGCCAATGTTTCAGGTCCGTATAAATGCTGGCTTCCGGTGATGAACCAGATTTCTTTGGTATGGAGAGGTGTTAACATATTGTAATTGATAATTGATAATTGATAATTGATAATTAATTATTTTTATTTTTTCCACAGGTTTTACCTTGTGGATATTGAGTTTTTTTCTTGAAACCTAACAGGTTTTAAAAACCTGTTAGGTTTGCTAACGCTAACTTATCAGAAGCTATTTACTGTCCGTAGTAGGCATTTTTGCCATGTTTACGTTCGTAGTGTTTTTTGATGAGAGCATCTTTCAGGCGTGGAGCATCCGGGTTGATTTGTCTTGTACGATAAGCCATTTCTGCAATCGTTTCCAAAACTTTACTGTTGTAAACGGCTTTATCAGCATTTTTACCCCAGGTAAACGGTCCGTGATTTCCGACAAGAACCATTTCTACTTCTTCGTAAGACAGTTCTTTTTCTTTAAAACAATCCAAAATCTGAATTCCGGTATTGTATTCGTAATTTCCTTCAATTAAATCATCCCGCATCGGCGGTGCGCAGGGAATATCTGCCGTTAAATGATCTGCGTGGGTGGTTCCGAAAATCGGAATATCCATCTGTGCCTGAGCCCAAGCTACGGAATAAATGGCATGCGTATGAGAAATTCCGCCAATATTTTCCCAGTTTTTGTAAAGATAAGCGTGGGTTTTTGTGTCTGATGATGGCCTTAATTTCCCTTCAACCACATGGGCTTCATAATCCAGAATAACAATATCTTCGGGCTTTAGAATCTCATAAGGAACACCGCTTGGTTTGATGGCAAAAATTCCTTTTTCACGGTCAACGGCACTCACGTTTCCGAATGTATAAACGACAAGCTTCAAGGCATCCAGCTGCATATTGGCTTCGTAACATTCTCTTTGAAGTTCTTTATAAATGCTCATTTTATTTAATTTTAATTTTTTAACGCAAAGAGCGCAAAGTTTTTTTTGACTACTCACTGTTTTTAAGTTCGCAAAGGCGTTTCACTTAGCAAAGTTTATAAGGTTTATTAATTTTTATTGCGGTGAATTGCACACAGCCCGACCTGAGTGAAGCTCTTTTTGTGTAGCAATGCGAAACAAAAAAGCGGGAACGGAGGGCGGATAAAGCTGCCATAAAAATTTTAGTTATTAGTTGATGTTGTTAGTAATGATATTTCTTTTAACTATAAGCTGTCAACAATCAACTTCTTTTTTGCTTTGATATTCTTTTCAGTAAAGTCGGCAAGGATCTGATATTGATTCATCAATTCTGCATATTTTTCCACCTGATCTGCCTGAGGGAAATATTCCGCTTCGAAATCGGAACCCATTTGCCGGCTTGCTTCCTGAACATTCGGGTAAATACCTGCCGAAACTGCCGCATAAATTGCTGCTCCTAAAGCCGGAGCCTGATCAGATGCAGCTACAACGATCGGCCTATTCAGAACGTTGGCCAACGTCTGCATAATGAATGGGGATTTTCTGGCCACACCGCCAATTCCGATGACTTTATTGATTTTTACACCTTCTTCTTCGAAACGATCGACGATTTTTTTCGAACCGAAACAAATGGCGTTGACCAATGCTTTGAAAATATGCGGCGCTTTTGTACCGAGCGAAAGATTACTGATCGCGGCTTTGAGCTCCTGATTGGCATCCGGCGTTCTTCGTCCGTTGACCCAGTCCAGGGCAATTGGAACGGCTTCGGAAAGAGGAATTTTTTCTGCTTCCAGGGTAAGGCTGCGGATGAGATTATTTTCTATTTCTTCTTTTAACAATTGTTTCTGATGGTCGTCAATCATGTTGGAATTCATAAGAATATTGTGAACAGGCCAGGTCAGAATATCTTTGTACCACGCCAATGCATCACCAAATGCAGACTGCCCGGCTTCAAGACCTATTAAGCCCGGAATAACGGAACCATTGACCTGCCCACAGATTCCTCTGACGGTTTTCTCCTTAATAATTTCGTTGGATGCGACCATAATATCGCAGGTAGAAGTTCCCATAATTCGGATCAGTGTATTTTCTTCCACTTTTGCACCGACTGCTCCCGAATGGGCATCGAAAGTTCCTACGGCGATCACAGTGTTGGTTGTTAAACCTAATTTTGCTGCCCATTCCTGATTCAGATTTCCTGCCACTTCATCTGAAGTATATGTTTTTTCGTAGAGCCTGTCGCGAAGTTCGGCCAAAGACGGATCTAACAAACTGAGAAACTCTTTTGACGGCAGTCCGCCCCATGATTCGTGCCACATGGCTTTATGACCGGCTGCACAACGGCTTCTTTTAAAAGTTTTTAAATCCTGATGCTCGGAAAGTAAAAAAGTAATGTAATCGCAGTGTTCCATCCAGCTGTAAGCCGAGTTTCTCACTTTCTCATCTTGCCTGTTGATGTGCAGAATTTTTGCCCAAAACCATTCGGAAGAATAGATTCCGCCTTCAAATTTGGTGTAATCTTCGCCGCCCCAGTTTCTGGCAAGCTGATTAATTTCTTCTGCCTCATCGATGGAAGTGTGGTCTTTCCACAACACCATCATCGCATTAGGATTCTCTTCAAACCCGTGAGTTAGAGACAATGCTATTCCATCTCTGTTCACGGGAATTGGCGATGAGCCTGTGGTATCGATACAGATGCTTACAATACTTTCAGGAGCTACTCCACTTTCTCTTACTACATCAGAAATGGTTTGTTGCAAACCTTCAATATGGTCTGAAGGGTGTTGGCGAAACTGATTTTCTTCAGGCTGACAGAATTTCCCCTGCCTCCATCTTTGATAATAACTGACGGATGTCGCAAGTTCGGTTCCGTTTTCTGTATCAATCAGTACTGCGCGCACGGAATCTGTACCATAATCCAACCCGATAACATATTTCTTCATTTTTATAATGAATTAAGTTTAATAATATTTTCATAGACCCATCGACAAGCTCAGGATGATATTTCTGCTAAATGCTTAATCTTAGATTTAATTTGATGATTAAAAAGAATCATTTTTAATTAAACCTTAACAAATCTGTTTTTGAGATAAAACAAATATAAGATTCTATTTTAAATAAATGTACAAAATACACTTAATTTTATTTTTCCCTTTTTTGGATACTTCTGAGGCTTATTTAATCTTTAAAATAACTAAAGATTGAGCAGGAATTTCCACTGAAAACATTCCTTTTTTAATGACCGAATCCTCTTCAACAGGCTTTATATTTTCTGTTTTAAAATTATTTTCAGTAGAAAGTACAGGAGCTGTTAGGACCGTTCTTGTTAATTTTTTTCCTAGCTTTATATTTTTAGGATTGATTTCAATTGACCTTTTCTGAGAATCTGTGTTGACAATTTTGATCATGACTTCATTATTTTTACCGTCTTTTACTGCAGTTGCATATAATTTGTCCTGTCCGCTGACTGAATTTTTATTGTGGTAAATTCTCAGTAAATCGGTTCCTTTATTATTTGAAAATAATTTCTGAACATAATAATTTGGCGTTGCGTAGGACTGCAGGTTATTAAACCATATCAAATCCGGAGTCCATTGCCAGCCATCAGCATGAGCAAATAACGGTGCATAAGAAGTCATCGTTACCACATCTGCATTTCTTTCCAGCCCGGTCATAAAAGCGGCCTCCGAAAGTGCCGATTCCCAGTTATTTTTATTATCAGGACTTACTACTTTTACTGACTGAACAGCATATTCTCCGGCAAAAACTTTAGGTCCGCTTCTGTCGTATTTATCGTATCTCGCTGCATTTTCCTGAAACCATTTTGCCGAGTTGTAGTAATGCTCATCGACGATCTGTGCATTGAGTTTTTTCAGTTCTTTCCAGCCGTAATCGAAAAATTCTCCGTCAGGCGAAGGCCCGCTTCCAGAAATGATTTTAATCTCGGGATATTTTAAATGAATGGCTTTTTCAAAAATTTTGTACCGTTCGATATAATCTTCGCCCCACTGTTCGTTTCCGACACCAATATATTTCATGTTAAAAGCTTTGGGATGTCCCATTTCTGCACGAATCTTGCCCCATTTGGTATTGATATCTCCATTGGCAAATTCAATTAAATCCAAAGCATCCTGAACGAAGGGATTTAATTCTTCCAGATGCACCAGTTCACCTGTATTGAACTGGCACGCCATTCCGCAGCTCAGAATCGGTAAGGGCTCAGCACCCAAATCCTCTGAAAGCTGGAAATATTCATAAAAACCTAATCCGAACGACTGATAATAATCGGAAGCAAGACGGTGCGCGAATCCCGAGCTCCATTTATTAATGAGATATTCTCTGTCGGCTACATTTCCCAATGTTTTTTTCCATTGATATCTTTCAGCAAGCGTTCTGCCTTCTACAATGCAACCTCCCGGAAAACGTAAAAAGCCAGGTTTCAGATCATATAATTTCTGAACTAAATCTTTTCTTAAACCGCCTTTTCGTCCTTTCCAGGTATCTTGTGGAAAAAGGGAAATCATATCCATATTTACCACTCCGTTTCCTGTAAAAGTAAGCTGCAGTTTTGCTTTTTCAGCCGTTTGTGAAGGAGAAAAAACAGTTATATATTTTTGCCAGCCCTTTCCTTTAATGATTATAGGAACCGTGGAAATGACTGCTCCTTTTTCGTCAACCAAACTTGCATTGACGGCAGAAATATTTCCAGATATATAGGCCAGGTCGAAACTGAAATCATACCTGTCGCCTTTATGAAGCCCGATTCCCCGGAAACCTTCATTTTCCAAGATGTACTTTTTATCATTGTGAACGGTAATTCTTGCGTAGTTTTTATTGGTTTTGGAATGATCAGAATAAATGGTCAAGAACCCGGAATCCAGATTATGGGAAAGGGTTTGTGTATTCTGTTGCTTCCAACCTGCTAAAGGCTCATCGAACTCAAAGCTTCGGTTTTTGATAAGCTCAGCATAAATTCCGCCATCGGCTGCAAAATTGATGTCTTCGAAGAAAATCCCGTACATCGTCGGCTGGATTTTGATGTTGGTAGGACTTCCATCCAAATCTAAAGTAAACTTTGAAGTTTGTGCAGATGAAAATGCAACACAACTTGTGAGAAGAACTGAGAAAATTTTATTCTTAATTTTCATTGATAATTTATTTTCGGAATTAATCCAACCAGACACTTTGACTACGTTCAGTGTGACGTGTCTGATAGTGGACTTTTGAATTGAATGGTATCATTCTGTTTGATAAACCTTATAGGTTTTTAAAACCTATAAGGTTTCCTACATTGAGAATAACTTATTTAACTTTCAACTGAATACTTTTTAAATCTGAGCTTTTTGAAGTTCCGCCGTAAAAAATGGTATAATCACCAGATTTTGAAATTAAATCATCCGCTTTTTCGTCATAAAATTTGAATGAATCTTCTGAAACAGTCAATTGGATATTTTTTGTTTCTTTTGCTTTAATCAAAACTTTTTCAAAAGCTCGCAATGTTTTTACGGGTACTAAAGGATCATTATTCCTTCTCACATACACCTGCACCACTTCTTCACCGTTTCTTGCTGAAGTATTGGTGACCGGAATGGTTATCGTAACGTTTTCATTAGAACTGATGCTGTTTTTGCTCAATTTAGCATTACCAAAAGTGAATTTTGAGTAGCTCAAACCGTGGCCAAATGCATATAACGGATCTTCGGTCATATAGCGGTAGGTTCTTCCTTTCATATCATAATTCTCAAAACCCTGATGCTTGCTCGTTGTCGAGAGTGCATTATCCAACTGCTCGAGATTCTTGTAAAAAGTAACCGGTAATTTTCCGGAAGGATTATAATCTCCCGCCAGAACGTCGGCAACGGCAGTTCCACTGGATTGTCCGCCGTACCAGGCATTCAGCAAAGCATCATAATTTTTTTCATCCTGTTGTAAACCAAGCGCACTTCCTGTGCACAGTACGAATACAACGGGTTTTCCTGTTTTTTTCAGCTCAGCCAGCAATTGACGCTGAACTTTCGGAAGTTCTATGGATGTTTTATCGCCACCTTTAAAACCTTCTGCATTCACCAGCATTTCTTCTCCTTCAAGACTTGGGGAAAGTCCGCCGACAAAAACAATCACCTCAGCATCTTTTACTTTTTCTTTTACTGAATTGAAATTCACCGGATCTTTTCGGTATACTTCAAAGCCAATGCTTACATATTTTCCTTTCTGGCTGTGTCGAAGTTCTACCCAATATTCTTTTCCTTTCTCCATTTTCACAGGAAATTCCGAAGGATGTCTGGCGTCAGGACCTTTTCTTGTGGCAATTTCTTTTCCGTCGATCAAAAGCGTGTAAATATCTGATGTTGAAGCAGAAAATATCACTTCACCGGAATAGCTGCTTTTAAAAACACCTGATATTCTTGCCGAAGTATTTTCCCGGGCAACTCCCGGTGCAAGCTGGGTTCCGCCAAAACTGTTGTAGGTAATTCCTGTTTTATTGACTGAAGTATTAACCGGTTTTTCTTTGAATTCATTATTATTAAAAAACTCAACCTTCATTCCTTTTTCACCATTTTTCTGACTTACAAAATTCTGGTAAAGGGATGTTCTTGATGACGGATCAGCCACCTCGCTTCCTTTTTCGTAAATAATTTCAGCATTTGGAAATTTGGTTTTAATTCCGTCCAAAACCGTGACCGTTGAAGAAGGTGTTCCGTTATAATTTCCCAGCTGCATGATTCCGTCATCGGCATTGGGGCCAACAACAGCAATTTTTTTAATATTCTTATCTAAAGGAAGGACATTTCTTTCATTTTTCATCAGTACAATAGACCTTTGAGCCATTTTTAATGCCTGTTCTTTATGTTCTTTAGAATCTACTGTAGAATAAGGAATATTGTTCCAGTGAACCGCAGATTTGGGATCAAGCATTCCCAGTTCAAACCAGCCTTTCAGGATTCTGCGCATCGAAATGTCGAGGTCTTTTTCTGTAATCAATCCGCTTGCCAGGGATTTATTAAGATTATTGTACGTATCACCGCATTCCAGATCTGTTGAATGTTTTAAAGCATCTGCAGCGGTAGTTTTTTCGTCGGGATGTGTTCCGTGGTATTTTTCCTGATAGAAATCTGCCAAAGCCCAACAGTCTGAAACCACCATACCATCGTACTTCCATTTGCCGCGAAGAATTTCATTAAGCAACGTATTGTTCGCACAGCAAGGCTGACCGTCGAATGCATTGTAAGCGCACATCACTTCTCTCACATTACCTTCTAACACCAGTGCTTTGAAAGCCGGAAGATAGGTTTCATACAGATCTCTTTTGGAGATTTCAGCGTTGTAGGAATGCCGGTTCCATTCCGGACCGCTGTGAACGGCAAAATGCTTGGCACAGGCGTGAGTTTTAAAATATTTGGGATCATTTCCCTGCAGGCCTTTTACAGCAGCAACACCCAAAACAGAGGTTAAATAAGGATCTTCACCATACGTTTCCTGACCTCTTCCCCATCTTGGATCTCTGAAAATATTGATGTTTGGAGTCCAGAATGTAAGACCTTCATAACGTCCGGTTTTACTGGCTTCATCAAAAGATTTATTGTATTTCGCCCGGGCTTCGTCAGAAATCATTTCATAAGTTTTAAGATGTTCCGGAACGTCCCAGGTTGCCGCCAATCCGATCGCCTGAGGAAAAACGGTAGCCGTTCCTGCCCTTGCAACACCGTGAAGTGCTTCATTCCACCAGCCGTAAGCAGGGATTTCCAGTCTGGGTACAGCTTTAGAATTATCCATCATCATTCCGATTTTCTCATCAACTGTTAACAATACCAGAAGATTTTCAATTCTTTGTTCAACCGGAAGATTGGGATTCTGAAACGGATATTTATAGTTCTGGGCAAAACTAAAAGTATAAACTATTATTGATATGGTTAATAAAATTTTGTTCATATGATTGATTTTAAAGCATTTTTTTATTGAAACACATTAAATATTACCACTGAATATTGCTTTGCAATGCAACAAATACAAATATAAGATTCTATTTATAATAAATGTATATATTACACTTAATTACGGAAATAAAGCTACCGGAATGAACCGGTAACTTTATTAAAAAGCATATTCTAGTTAGATTTGATCAAGATTACTGTTTTATAAATTTAGTTTTGACGCTTTCTTCGGAACTGGAAATTTCTATAAAATATAGCCCTGCCGGAAGTTTTGAGATATCAATCCTGTTTTTACCTCTGGTCATTTTTACGTTAGAAGAAGTTGTACTTCCTTTTGCATCAATAATTGAATAAACTGCGTCAGAAGACTTCCAATCAATAAAAATTTCATCTTTAGCGGGATTTGGATATAAGACAAGATCATTTTTCACTTCTGTTACATTGCTTACTTTAAGTGTAGCAAAGCTCAATGGAAGAAAGTTATTCGTATATGTATTGTTTTCAGTAAGATATCCCTGAAACGAACTGATTACCGGTTCATTACCCGTTATTACTTTATAAAATCCTGTAACCCCGTTTTCTGTTTTCAATACATATCCTCCTGCACCTACTTTTATAGACTGATAAACCCCGTTGATCTGATTGGCCGTAATGGCTTTCGGTGTAGATACAGTCCCTGATCCTGTGAATGTTTTACTTCCTGTAGCATTGATTAGCACAGGAATATTGGCAGGAATAACCCCATTGGAAATCTGAGTACAAATCACACTTCCTGAATTTGGCTGCATTGTATATGCCGTAGTTCCCGAAGGAATGGCTGACTGAAAAGGTAAAAGAACGATCCCGTAGCCATTGAAAGTTCTTGTATAGGTTGCGGAACTTGCCATGAAATTAAAAGGTACCTGAAAATCTTTACCTAAATCAGAAAGACTAAGATTCTGACAAGAACTACCAGAAATAACATTGACATTACTGTTGCTGACACTTCCGTTCACATAAAAAATACTGTTACGATTGGCAGAAGCATTAATCCAGGTATCTGCCGATGTGTTTCCTGTAACATCTTTGAAATCTACGGATGTATAATATTCATTTTCAAGAGCATCCATAAGATTACTGTCGGTAAGCGAGTAAGCCGCCGCAAATTTTGACGCTCTTTCATTGCCTATATTGAAATAAACATCACCCAACGTGAGGGTAAGAATGGAGCTGTAATTTCCGCTTCGAAGCCCGATAATTCCTTTGCAGCCATACGGAAGAACTGTTCTGGAAATATCAAATACCAAATTGAAACTTCCGGAACCCGGTGCAGGAAATGCTACACTGCCATAATTATGATTTCTTACCGTTCCGTTGGCATCAACATAATATAATGTCGTATTGGAAGAAGTCGGTAAGTTGCTAGTTGTATAGCTTAACACATTAAAAATTAACTTATTATAACGGTCGTCAAGATTTAAATATCCGCTGTTGGCGTCTGTGTTTGAGCTTATCAATGGAGTGGAATTATAGAACGTAACCGTTTTTCCACTCAGCTGATAATTTGTCCCAAACGCTGAATTGGTCGGGATCTGAGTTTCAATTTTATTATAATGAACATCACCGCCTGTCATTAATGATATCGGTCTGTCACCACTTTTATTAAAAACAAAAGTCATTACACTGGAAGGAGCCACCTGAACTGTCGGACGGAAACTCGCCGTACTGAAAGAGAAAGGTGATGAAGCCATATTCAGGGATTGCGACGTAGTAGTCTTTACTCCTGAAGTTGTAAAGAACGGCAAATCAACTTTAAGATCATACGTGCTGGACGAAGAATTGATAACGACAAGGGTGATTTGGTTGCCGTCCAGCGAAATATAAGACGAACCTTCCAACGTACCGCTTGAGGTCTCCCATTTTGCATCAATTCTGGTTTTTCCTGTGGTATTTTTGGCATATTGGGATAAGATATATCCTCTTTTGGTCATTTCCCCGGCAACGGTTCCGTATGAGCCGTCTCCCATCAGTCCGTAATATCTTTTTGAGGCATAATGAATCCATGCATTTATGTTTCCTAATAGCGCATTATTGACGCTTCTTGCGAACGTGAAGCCATCGGTATTCCATAAAAAATCTCTTGGAGCCGAGCTGCTTGATGAGTTCCAGTTGATCAGATATTCCGTCTGCCATATTTCTTTGTTATGATTCTGAAACTGCTTATAAACAGACTGCATAGAACCATACTGATGGCCTCCGTACACCTCAAAATTTGCCATTACCAAAGGATCTAAGAAGGCATTGGCAAAATTATCGGTAAACCCAACACTTTCCGGCGCAATGACCTTACAGTTGATAAGTTGTCCGTAGTTTTTAACAAAGGTTGCAATTTGGGCAGGCGTCCATATACAGCCCTGATACTGAGCCATTTCGTCGGGCTCATTTTGTATAGATATGTAATCCAGTGCAACACCGTTATTTTGCAAATAGGTTACAAAACTGTTGAGATACAGGGCATAATCCTGATATTTTTCCGGCTTAAGATAACCGATTTGCTGTACACCATTTGGATCGGTATATACTGCGTTCACGTGGTTGTTGGTTTTCCAGTCTGCAGGCATCGTCCATGGGCTGGCGAATATGGTAAGTCCCATAGATTTTGCCAGTTGGGCTGTCGCAAGGGCCGCGCTCCAGTTGCTGCTTTGTTCGGGAATATAAAGACGCATGATATTATACCCTCCTTCACTGCCTGCACCCCAAAGTTTCTGGATTTCTGTGGTCGTCATGTGGTTGTACCCAAACTGCGGACTGCAGACAAATCCGCCGAAGCCCGTTATTTTTTGGTAAGCAATACTCTTGTCTATCTTTACTTTCGCCTGCAGATTTTGTGCATTCAGCTGTCCTGAAACTGCAATACCTGTAATCATTACAAGTATTAATTTGAAGATTTTTTTCATAGTAATAAGTTGTTTAATTTGTGATATTAAATGGGTCTAATGAATAGATTTAGGATGATCGTTAATTAATATTTCAGCTTCATTTTCTGAAAATTATCCCTTCATTAGATTCACAGTCATCAATTTTCAACAATTACCCTCTTCATTTATTTTCCTGAATAATCACTTTGAGGAGCTCCCAGGTAACTTGGCTTAAGGCCTCCCGTATCAATCAGTATTTTCTCTAAAACAATTCCCGGTTCCAGCACCCTGAATCTCAATGTATGTTTGCCAGGTTGTGAAATCTGATGTGTTGTCACTGATTTAATGATGTGTTCCGACTGCCATTTCCCCAATTCTCCACGGTAGTGTCCGTTGAAATTGACGGTCTCCGGTTTTCCTCCGTCAAATGAAATTTCATAGCGTAATCCTTTATTATGATTGAAATTTAAAGTCGGTGCCAACAGGAGCTGAACTTCAAAATTCCCTTTAGATTCAAAATCAATATCATATTCCAGGTAAATGTTTTCATCGGATTTTGGATAGGCGTTTTGTGGAAAAGTAGTTATCCCGGATTTTGTCTTCCCGAAATCTGGAATAATTTCCCAATGAATCCTGTCTGAATTACCCATTCTTGCAAAATTTTCCGCTTCAATAGAAACACAGCCGTTTTTTTCTGCAAATGCTTTATCTTTCGCTACATCGGCCCCGGAAATATAAGTCACTTCAGGCATTACATTTTCTTTTCCGTCTGCCCAGCTTTTGTATCCTATTTTCATCTGATCCATCATATGTGTCCATTTTCCGTCGGCAATTTCATTGTTGTATTTGTGGTCGAGATAGGCATTTCTTTCAAAACATTCTTTTACTTTATCTGCATAGTAATTGGCGTGAATATCATTTTTAGCAGCCAGTTCTTTGTTTTTGGCAACAGCGTAATACATTTCATATAAATTACTGCACGCATCGATCGGATAAAGAACCAACTGATAATAGGCATCCTGATATTGTGCAGGAATCCGGTCTTTCAGACGTAACGCATCTACTGCCAATGCTCTGTAATCGTTCAGCACCGTTTCAAATTCATTATAATTTTCAAGGCTGAATGTTTTGCTGTCAAGCGTTTCAGGCGTCACCCGTCGGTTGTATTTGGCATACAGGTTAATCATTCTGGCAATTTCCTTTGAATATTTTTCTCCAAACTGCTGTGCAACCCATTTTTTGGTATATTCCAGAAGGTTTTTTGAGTTAAACTGTTTCGGATTCCAGGCCATTTCAAGGAAAAAACTGATCGGGAATTCCATCGGTTTTAAATCACCCACGTTGACTACCCAAACTTTATCAACTTTATGCTCGTACGAAAGATTCATCTGTTCCCAAACCCTTTGAATCGGGCTGATATTGATCCATTTGGAATTTCTCGGCCCGCCTACATAATCAAAGTGATAATACATTCCGTACCCGCCTTTATGGAAGGGTTTTGAAAGATCCGGAAGCTTTCTCACATTACCCCAGTTGTCATCACAAAACAATAGAATTACATCATCCGGAACTCTCATTCCTTTATCGTAATAGTCCTGGACTTCTTTGTATAATGCCCAGACCTGAGGCGTTTTGTCCGCTTTTTTACCGGTTACCTCAGCAATGATTTTGCGTTGGTCTTTTACGATATTTTCGAGTAGAGAAATGTTGGTTCCCTCTCCCATCGCTTCGTCGCCATCGCCACGCATTCCCACTGTGACCAGTTTTTCCCAGTTTTTACTTCTTACCATTCCTGCTTTCCAGAATTCCTGCAATACTTTTGCATTTTTAGAATAATCCCAGACATTCGGAAGGTTATTTCTTTTGATATACCGGTGCCAGTCGGTTTGCGCCTGAGCCATCGGCTCGTGATGTGAAGTTCCCATTACGATTCCCATTTCGTTGGCTAAAGGTCCGCTCAAAGCATCATCGTCATAAAATGCTTTTCCCCACATGGCAGGCCACAGATAATTGCCTTTCAGACGAAGGATCAGTTCAAAAACCTTTTCATAAAATTTAGAATTAATCCCACCAAAAGTGGTTCTTGCCCAGCCTCCGAGTGAAGGTTCTTCGTCATTCAGGAAAATTCCGCGGTATTCTACAGCAGGCTCTCCATCGGTATAAATTCCTTTTTTGAAATATAAATTTTCTTTCGTTTCAACCGGAACATCTGCCCAGTAATTCCAGGGCGAAACGCCAATCTGCTGCGACACTTCGTAAATTCCGTAAATGGTTCCTCTCTTGTCACTACCTGCTATCACAATGGCTTCCGAAACACCCGGAAACGGATTACTTACATTCTGGATGATGTACTTTTCTGTTTTTCCGTTTAATGATTTCCCATCGATCTTTTTCTGTTTGATTAAATCGTCAATCACCGATTTTGTTCCGACGGTTCCGATGATAATTAAAGGAGAATTGATTCCGGAAATCCGGTTCAGCATATTCGGCTGTTCACCGGTTACTTTCTTAAAATCGGACTGCAGGTTTTTGACCGCTCTTAATATTCCGGCATCAATATTATTGTTTGTAAATAATGAAATCTTCACTGATTTGTCTTTCAGTAGAATGGCATCATTGTTTTTTTTCGTTGTGATAAATGGTTCTGTTGCCTGTACATTTAAACAAGCACCAAACAGAAGTACAAAGAGAAATAGTATCGGTAATCTGTTCATAATCTTTATATTTTATTGAAACCTTATAGGTTTTGAAAACCTATAAGGTTTAGTTTAACATTTATCGGTTGCGAATTGCACGCAGCCCGGCTTGAACGGAGCTCTTTTTGTGAGGAGGAACGACGAGCAAAAAAGCGGGAGTGGAAGACGGATAAAGCTGCCCCAATTATTCCGGCATTACTTCTTCAATACAAACCCACCATTGGACTGAATTTCAATCTGGTACGATCCATTTTTATTGATGGAAACCTGTTTTGTAAATGTGATTCCAGATTGATCATCATTGATGAATTCTACAGTTTTACCTGCCAGCATCGGGAGATGTAGGGTAAGCTTTTTCACAGTTTTTTCTGCATTCACTCCTGCCACGTACCATTGATCCTGATGTCTTCTCGCAATGACCGAATATTTTCCCGGGTAGCCGTCGATGAAAACCGTCTCATCCCAAAGCGTCGGAATATCTTTCATAAAATCAAGCTGGAATTTTGGAACATCTGTCAGGTTATTTGGCATTACCGCAAACATCTGAATGGGATTCTGAAAAAGAACGGCTGTGGCTAACTGAAATCCGTCGGTTGTCAATCTTTTGTTTTTTTCTTTATTGGATTTGGTTAAAAATTTATTGAGAAAAGTTCCGCCAAATTCCATACTTCCGACCGTATTTCTGATAAACGGATGCAGGGTGGCAAAAAACGCTTCCTGCTTGCGGACATCTTCTGAAAAATAAAGCATTTCCGAGGCTAAAACGGCTTCACTTCCTGCATAATTCGGGTACATCACTTCCCAACCTCTCGGTAAAGTGCCCCCGTGGAAAATAATCGTCAAACCAAAATCGTTGGCATCAGATAAAATATCTTCGTACAGACGCATGGTTTCCTGCTTGTCGCCTCCGAAGAAATCGACTTTCAGGCCTTTTACACCGGATTCTTTCAGCCATTTCATTTCTTTTTTGCGTTCGACAGAAGTACTCATTTTGTTTCTCGGTCCCATCGGTGCATCATTGGCGGCTCCGTTGGAATTGTACCAAAGCATTACCCCAACATTTTTAGATTTCGCATACTGAATGAGTTCTTTCATTCTGTCTTTCCCAATATTTTTATCCCAAAGCGCATCAATTAAAATGAATTCATAACCGAGTTTTGATGCCAAATCAATAAATTTAGCCTGGTCATCGTAGTTCATACTGTTATCCTGCCATAGAATCCAGCTCCAGGTAGAACGTCCGAACTGATAGTTCTGTGAAGGCTCGTAAAGCGGTTCTACCACATCAAAAGGAATGGTAGTTTCCACAATAGGCTTCAGCGAATCTCCAATCGTAATCGTCCTCCACGGTGTTTTTCCCGGCAGGGAAATTGCCGCGCCTGAACTTCCGAAACCGTTGTTTTCTGCCATATCCGGATAAGCAACTCGGTAAAGATTTTTATCTGAAGTGGTTTCAAGATGAGAAGCACAGTACAAACTGTTCACGCCTGTCTCCGAAAGTAAAACCCAGCCCTCGTTTCCGATATGGAAAAGTCCGGGGAAAACGTAACCATAATCGGCTTTCGTTCCCAATTCCGCATCGGCTTTATAACCGCTTTCGTAGCTTGGTGCTGTTCGGGCAAAACCAGTCATCGGCTTCATCATCGGCGAGAGGAATGTTGTGGTTTGCGATGCAAACCTGTATCCGGTAACTTCCGATTGTACAACAGCACTGAAACGGTCTTTCATGGGCGGAATGTCATATCGGAAGGCAATATTGTTATCGCTAACCTGAAACTCAATTCCGATATTGAACTGATCTGCATTCATGAAATTGACAGTCAACGTATTCGCTTTGTACTCAATGTCAGATTTTTTTATTTTTTTGTTGCTGTACTTTTTGGAAATTAAATCCTTTTTACTGTTGATGAATTTTAAATTCTTAGAAAAATCCGATTCATTGGTAATCAGTCCCAACGGAGATTTGTCGAGCATTGTTTTTCCCTGAAAACTTACAGAGTACATTGCTTTTCCTTCTTCTGAAAATACATTCAGCTTCAGCTTACCGTCCGGACTGGAAACTTCGGCAACCTGCGCTTTAACTTCAGATAAAAGAAAGAAGCTTATGAATAATAGAAATACGAGTGCTATTTTTTTCATTTTAAATTATTTTGAAAACATCCAATAATCAAAAAACATGATATCTTTTTCCGCTTTACCATTGAAGACGAAATAAAGATTGTGAAGGCCTGTAACTTTGTTGGATACGTTAACTGTAACCGTTTCAAAACGATCGTCGCCACCGGTCAGGGGAACTTTTACAGTTCCTATAATTGGACCGTCCAGATTATCTAAACGAACATCCATGGTGACACCGCTGTTGTGTGTAGTCCCTAGTCTTGCAGAAAAATTTGTTGCGCCATCTTTTCCGAAATCAACATTTTTCACACTTGAGTAAGCACCGTTTTTCTTTGCTTTGATGAAAACTCCCGCCGTTTTATTTTGATACGATTTTATATTTTCCGACCAGGCTATCATTTCTGCCTGATTGAATGCATAAGGATTAACAGTTTCAATGGCTTTCATAATGCCATTGGTCATTTTAAAAGGTGAAATGGAACCGTCTTTATTAAAATTAAGCTCCTGAACACTTACCGATCTTGTAAATCCGCTTCCTCCCGGCAATGCGCCGTTGTGATAGAAAAAGTAGGTTTTTCCCCTGAAATCAATAACTCCGGGGTGATTGGTAAAAGATTTTCCTTCGGCAGGCATTATAATTCCGCCGTATTTCCACGGACCCTGTGCACTTTTGCTTGTCGAATAGCCGATAAATTCGGGAAGCGGACCGCCCGGCCAGAACAGATAATATAAATTTTTGCGTTTGTACAGCCACGGACCTTCTTCATATTTGGTTGGTCTTTCGGGATTTCCTTCTCTTTTGCCGAAAGCTTCTTCAGTCATCGGAACCTCAACAATATTGCCGGAATAAGAAATCATATTTTCATGCAGCTTCACATATTTAAGCTTCGGATTTCCCCAGTACATATGCGCCTGACCATCATCATCAATAAACACTGTGGGGTCGATATCGCCCCATTCACTCTGAACCAACGGCTTTCCTAGCGGATCGTGGAATGGTCCGAACGGGCTGTCAGCAACCGCTACTCCAATGGCGCCTTTATTATTGGTTTTGGAAATCATCGGCACATACATGAAAAATTTCCCATTTCTTTCGATACACTGTGCTGCCCAGGCATCGCGTTTTGCCCAATCGAAATCGTTGTAGGAAAGAATCACGCCGTGGTCTGTCCAATTGACCATATCATTGGTGGAAAACACCTTCCAGTTGTTCATGGTAAACCATGTAGAATCGTCTTCGTCGTGTGTTGTATAAACATATAATCGATCGTTGTAAACCATCGGGGCAGGATCTGCGGTATATGCGGTCTGAACGATAGGATTCTGGGCAGAGAACGATAATCCTGTTAAAAGTAATCCGATATTCAGAGTGTTTAAAACCTTTTCCTTCATGACTTTGATTTTAGATTAATGCTTTACTGATTCTCCATGATTTCCCACGGTAAACTCAGAGAATTTACTTTTCTCAATAGGCTTAAACAGCAACTGCGAAAAAATATACAAATCGTTTTTCCAGACTTTGAAGTCGTGGCCGCCCGGTTCTACATAAAAAATGTGAGGAATATTATTTTCCGTGAGATAGTCACTTGTCCTTTTGCTGAAAGGCATCAGTCTGTCCTGATCACCGCAGGAAATCCAAAGCAGCTTTAATTCTTTAGCTTTGGCAGGATCTGGGAGTAATTTTTGAGGTTCTTTGGTATTGGGAGCAGATGAAAAGCCTCCCACCCAGGCAAATTTGTCGATATTTCCTAAACCAAAATTCAGGGCTTGTCCGCCACCCATTGAGAGTCCGGCAATCGCACGGTTTTCTCTGTCTTTTTTAACAGGATATTTTTTTTCGATGAAAGGAATAAGATCGTTCAGCAAATCTTTTTCAAAGGCTGCAAAAGCTTCTACTTTGTCTTTTGCCATAATATCACCGGTCGCTCTGTCGTCCTTCATCGCTCTGCCATTAGGCAAAACAACAATCATCGGTATCAGTTTCCCCTGAGCATACAAATTGTCGAGAATAATCTGAGGTGTTCCGTTTTTAAACCACTCTTTTTCATCTCCGCCAATGCCGTGAAGCAAATATAAAACAGGATATTTATTGCCTTTTTTATAACCCGGAGGTGTATAAATCAAAGCTTTTCTTTGAGTTCCTACCGTTTTTGATTCATAGGTGACGGTATCAATTTTCCCGTGGGAAATTTCTTTCCTTTCAATGTCAAAACCCTGCGGTGCCTGTTTATCAAAGTTTTGTGCAGAAATGAACATTCCTGACAAGATAAAACCTAAAGCTAATACAACTGATTTATTCATAAACTTTTTATTTGTATTTTTAACACTTATTAATTTAGATAAAAAAATAACGGTCAGTAATTATTTCATCATTTTATGTCTTAATCGTATTTTATTTTATGATTGAGGAATCTGTTATTCTGAAAAAGTCAACATCAACAAAACCTCCTGTACTTTTTGTGGCATAATTAAAAACCGCGAATTTAGATCCCATAAATAACCTCCTGTAATCGAAAATCATCTTATATCCTTTTTCCATAACCGTCCAGTTTTTTTGATCGGTGCTGTACGAGAAATCGGCGAGATCTTTTCCAAGATTAAAATCAGCTTCAATACGAAGATAAATTATGTCTGAAGTTAACAGAATACGCTTCTTTTCTTCCTTTTTAACACTTAAAATTGCTTTTGTTTTATGATCAAGGCTGACTTCATTGGCAGAAAAAGTAATAAATTTTTGATTGCCTTCTTTTATTACTGAAATCAACCCGGAATCCCCATTAAATGCACTGAAACCAGCAACATCACCATCTTTCATTCTTTTTATATCTACAGCAACAACAGCACTGGATTTCGATCCGGTCATTCTTTGCGTCAACGTATTCGGAGCAGCGTAAAGGTTGTCCACCAAGCGACTCGTTTTTAGCCTCATAAAACCTTTTCTTTCAGATAATGACCAGGCTTCGTTTACAGGATTATGGTTCCACTGCCACTGGATTTTCAATTTTTTATCTGAAAATTCGTCACTTTCTACGATACTATTTTTCGGTTTAAACAGAGGAAGCGGAACTTCACCATTCAAAGGGACTTTCCCGTTATCACCCAAAACCGGCCAGTTGTTTTCCCATTGTACCGGAATCAAAAGCGGAACGCGCCCCACTCCGCCTCTATCCTGAAAAATAAGCGAATACCAGTTAGCGTTTTTATCATCGATCAAAGCACCCTGACCGGCGTAAGAGAACCCAAGAAAATTGTCTTCAAGAATGACTTTTTTCTCATAAGGCCCAGTTACTTTGTCGGCTCTGTAAACTACCTGGCGGCGTTTTCCACCTTTAGGCCAGGAAATCATCATCATATAATATTTCCCATTTCTTTTAATAATCTGATTGCCTTCCAGAAGCCCGGTTTCCGAAGAATCTTTCTGAAAAGCTACCGTTCCTTCAGGATTTCCAATGATTTGTTTAAAATCAGGACTTAATTCAAAAACTTTATTGGATGTGAAAACATAGACCCTGTCGTCATCATCAAAAAACAAAGAAGCATCGTGAAAATGTCTGGCTCTGGTCATCAGTTTCCAGTTACCTTTTTCAGGATTGTCCGTTACATAAAAATAGGATTTGAAAGGCTCATCATTGGGAGAAAACAACACGTAATATTTTCCTTTGTGATAGCGGATGGAAGATGCCCATTGTCCGCGGCCGTAAACCGTTCCCTCGATCAAATCATATTTGGAATTATCATTCAATGTATTGAAGACGTAGCTTGCCATTTCCCAATGTACCAGATCTTTCGAATGCATTACCGGAGCTCCCGGCATTAAGTGCATGGTGGTACTGATGAGATAAAAATCATCGCCGTTTCTGGTAACCGATAAGTCCGGTGCATCTGCCCAAATGATCGGGTTTGTAAATGCTGTCTTCTGCTGTTCCTGAACAGGATTTACCTGGGCCGAAAGGAGATTCAGCCCGATAAATCCGTAAAAAGAAACTATATAAAATGATTTTTTAATTTTCAAAACTTTAATATTTTGATTGATTATCTTAATTTTTCTCCCGCAGATTTTACGGATTTAGCAGATGATTGTGTTATTAAATCTGTGCAATCTGTGCAATCTGTGGGATTATCATTCTTTAAATTTTTCTCTCGCGGATTTTACGGATTTGGAAGATGATTGTGTTATTAAATCTGTATAATCTGTGGGATTATCATTTCTTTTATTTTTTCTCTCGCAGATTTTACGGATTTGGCGGATGATTGTGTTATTAAAATCTGTGTAATCTGTGTAATCTGTGGGATTATCATTTTTTTTAAAATTAAGGTTTAATATCGTTAGACGAAGTGCTGTACAAACCAATCAAGCTTCCGGTAAATCCACCTGCAACATCGGTAGAAAGAATGTCTCCGGAAACCGGACCTCCAAGATTTTTGAAGTTTTTGCCATCCAGAGAGTAATTAAAATGATATTCATCTTTCTCACCAACTACCTGTAATCTAACCGATTTTGAAAGTGAAATTTTTTCGCTGCCAATCAGTTTTGATTCTCCTTTTTCGGTTCTTTCCAAAACAATGTAAAAGTCATTATCTTTTTTTGTAATTCCGAATACATAGTTGAATCGTTCGCTTTGGTAGCAGGTAATTCCTGCCAGTTCTTTTTCGGATTTCGGTTTGAAATCCAGTGTTACAGAAGTTTCAAAGTCTTCATGCTGCAATCTGTGAAATAGTGCTGAAACCGGTGCGAGAGCTTTAATATTCGTTTCAAAAGAATTGACTTTTACTCCATTTTTAGAAATACTGATGAAATTTTCACGCGGTCCACGCATCGCGATCCATCGGTGATCCAGATTTTTATCGGTCAGCTTGTCGGAATATGTAAAGTTTCCGTTTGGGAAAAATCCGTTTTGTCCGGTTTGATTTTTCACACCTTCAGGTAATTTTAATTTTGGCTTCATCGGAACCAGACCGTTTTGGAAAACAGGATACTTTCCACTCCAGTCTACGGGAAGGATGAACGTTTCTCTTCCATGATTCACACGTCCTTTTTCGTTGGGGCGAATGGCTAAAAATACTCCGAAATATTTTCCATCAGGAGTTTCCACCAAGTCGGCGTGACCCGCCCAATCCACTTTATCTTTTCGGTCTTTCGGAAAATATCGCTGCGTCAAAATCGGATTATTTTTCGCTGGAACAAACGGACCTTTCGGAAAATCTGACATAAAAATAACTTCGCTGTGATTCCCTCCTGTTCCTCCTTCTGCACACATCAGAAAATATTTTCCGTTCTTTTTATATACATGCGGACCTTCTATCCAGATTGGTTTTTGGGAAAGATCAACACCTCCATTCACTATAATTTTATCTGAACCTGCAACTACCTGGTCTTTTTCCAAATCATAATCCCACATTTTGATGACACGGTGACCATTGTATAGCTCAGTTCCTTTTGGTGGCGCATCATTGTGAACTATATAGGCTTTACCGTCATCATCAAAGAAAATCGAAGGATCGATACCGTCAAAATTAAGCTTTTGAACCTCACTCCAGCCTTTTGCAGGATCTTTGGTTTTCACAACCATATTCCCGATTCCACTTGCAATCTGCGTGGTGATCATATAAAAAGTATCATTATGCTTATTATATTTGATATCCGGAGCATAGATTCCCTGTGAAACACCTGATTTCTCGACTTTCAGTTGTGAAGGTCTGTCCAGAACGTGGCCCACCTGTTTCCAATTGACCAAATCTTTGGATATAAAAATAGGAACACCGGGAAACATTGAAAATGAAGAATTTACCAGGTAATAATCTTCTCCTTTTCTGGTAATACTCGGATCCGGATAGCATCCCTGAAGAATAGGAGAATAAAATTCGTCTTCTTTCAAAGGATTGTTTGTGTATATTTTATCATTTCCACGGTAGGAAAAATCTGAGAAAGTCTGTGCCGAAATGCTGCCAAAAGCTAATAAGGCAACAGCAGCCATCAACGTTTTTTTGTTTTTTAAAAATATCGGATTCATTATTCTCTGTCTCATAGTATATTTTTTAGTTATTTAATTTTAATGTATTAAGTTTCAAAATGAAGTTTGATCTTTTAAACTGGTTTTTTCCTGTTGATCAGCCAGATAATTCCCCAGGCGGCAACATAAGAAATACCGGCAATAAAAAATATGATGTTGTAACCTCCGTTGATGTTTCCTGCTTTTTTGAAGGTATCCAAAACAATTCCGATGAAAAGTGGGAAAATAATTCCTGCTGCCGAACCGAGCATTCCGCCAAATCCAATGACAGAGCTTACATAATTATTGGGTAATCTATCTCCAACTGTTGTCATCAGATTGGCTCCCCAACCCTGATGCGCTGCCGTTGCCAAAGCAATAATGATGGTAATCATCCACATATTGTCTACATATTTTGAGAACATTACCGGAACGACCATCAATGCAAAAAGCAGCATCGTAAAGCTTCTTGCTCTTCCGATTGCCCAGCCTTTTTTAATTAACAATGAGGAAAGATAACCGCCACCAATACTGCCAATCGTGGTTCCGCTGTAGATAATAATCAGCGGAATGGAAGGTTTCGTTAAATCCATTTTAAAAACATCTGCAAAATAAGCGGGCAGCCAGAACATAAAGAAATACCAAATGGGGTCTGTAAGGATTTTTCCAATGGCAAAAGACCAGGTTACTTTGTATTTTAATAATTCTGATAATGGAACTTTGGACTGTTCGTGTGTTTTTCCGTCCTGATCACTTTTGATATACTGTAATTCTTCCTGGCTCAGATTTTTGGCTTTCTCCGGAATTTTATAGAATCTCCACCAAAGTATAATCCATAATAACCCAAGGGCACCAATCCAGACGAAGGTTTCCCGCCATCCGTAATGTCCCAGAATAAACGGCACAAGAAGCGGTGCTAAAATAGCTCCAACCGTGGCCCCGGAGTTGAAAATCCCCGTTGCCAACGCTCTTTCTTTTTTCGGAAACCATTCTGCGACCGATTTTATTGCTGCCGGAAAATTTCCTGCTTCGCTGATTCCGAGTGTACTTCTTGCTATTAAAAATCCAACTGTGCTTTTGACAAAACCATGTCCTATCGAAGCCAGGCTCCAGACAATCAGCGAAACGGCATACCCGATTTTAGTTCCTACCCTGTCGATAAATCTTCCCATCGCAAGATATCCGATAGCATAGGTGGTGGTAAATGCCATCACGATATAGCTGTAGTCTTTTTCGTCCCAGCTGAACTCTTTTTCAAGAACAGGTTTCAATAATCCCATGACCTGACGGTCGAGATAATTGATGGTGGTAGCTAGAAAGACCAAAGACAGCATGAACCATCTTATATTGTGGTTTTTAGGAGCCTGCATTTAGTTTTGATTAAGTTGTTGTAGTAGATTCTGAACTTTTTCTGTCAGCTCCTTTGCTGAAAAATCTGTTTTGATAAGTGAACTGCCTAATCCGACTGCAACAGCGCCACCCCCAAGCCATTCTGTAATATCATCAAAATCAGCATTGATTCCTCCGGTCGGCATACAATTCATTCCCGGAAAAACGGGTCGAAGGGATTTTATATAATTTTTACCCAAGGCATCTGCCGGGAAAATCTTCACTAACCGAAACCCATTCTGAAAAGCTATATTAACATCAGACGGAGTAAAACAGCCCGGAATCAAGCTGATATTTTTTACGGCAGAATGTTTGATAAGCTCTTCGCTAATGACAGGTGTAATGATAAAATCTGCTTTTGAATCAGCATAATCATCCATCTCTTTTACATTTTTCACGGTACCTATTCCTAATAAAAGTTCCGGAAATTCTGTGGAAGAAATTTCTTTCAGCCTGGTAAAGTTTTCCAATGCCTGACTTCCACGATTAGTGTATTCTATCACACGAATTCCTCCTTCGTACAAAGCTTTTATGACTTCTCTTGAGATCTCAAAAGATTCGTTGTAAAACAGCGGAACGATTTTCTGGTCTTTTATTTTTTGTAATATTACACTCATAATTTTTCAATATTAATGCGGTCATTAATGGTATCGCCTTTTATAAAAAGCTTTTTGAAAGCCACTTTTGTGGCATCTTCTAAAATTTGCTGTGCAGGATTTCCTTTTAATGTTCCGTGAATCAAAGCGGCCATAAATGCGTCACCACTTCCTACTCTTTCCTCAATTTTATCTGACTGGTGCTGTTGCGAAATCAAAAGTTTTTCATCAGTAAATAAAGTCGCAAAGTAATTAACCTCTTCGCCACTCGTGAAGCGGAATGTATTGGCTATTATTTCAACATTGGGATATATTTTCTGAATTTCTGATGCTGATTTTTCTGCCTGTTTTAAAAGGTTTTTATCATCAGAATTTCCATTCAATTCGTATTCAACAGGAATATCCAGGAATCACTGCTTATTAATTTTCAGATAAAAAATTTAAAAACAAGACCTTAACTGAATCAGTTAGATCATTTAAGGCCTTGCCACTATATATGAAGAAAAAACAATTCATCTTAAACACCGCTGAATGCGCTGAAACCGCCATCAACAGGCAGTAAAGCACCTGTAATAAAGCTTGCGGCATCTGAACACAGGAACTGGACGGCTCCGTTGAGCTCATCGGCATTTCCGAAGCGTCGCATTGGGGTTTTAGCAATTACCTTTTGGCTTCTCTCGGTTAAAGAACCATCCGGATTTAATAAAATCGCACGGTTTTGATCTCCTATAAAAAAACCCGGAGCGATAGCATTAACCCGGATTTTATCCCCATATTTCAAAGCCAGATCGGAAGCCAGCCATTGTGTAAAATTGGTAATTGCAGATTTGGCTGCCGAATATCCTGCTACTCTTGTAATGGCGGAATATGCTGCCATTGAGGAGATGTTTACGATACTTCCGCTTCCCTGTTCTGCCATCACTTTTCCGAAGACATAGCTTGGGTAAACCGTTCCGTTGATGTTTAAATCGGTTACTTCATTCCAGGCTTCCATTTTGAGGTCGAAAAAGGATTGGTCGGGAGCTAATGTCGCGGCAGGAATATTTCCGCCGGCAATGTTGAGAAGAATATCAATTTTACCGTATTTTTCAAGGATTTTCTGTGAAGCCGATTCAAGACTTTCCATATTCATTACGTTGGCCTCTACAGCGAAAGCGTTGCCTCCTAAATCTGTCAGTTCTTTTACTCTTGTATCGAGTGTCTGCTGATTCCTTCCCAATGCAACAACTTTTGCTCCGGCTTCATTGAAACTTTTAGCCAGACTTCCGCCCAATACCCCTGAAGCTCCTGTAATGACGGCTACTTTATCTTTTATGCTGAATATGTCGTTCATAATTTTTATGATTGATGATTAATCAATGATATCGAACCCTTTGGGCTCTTGTTCTTTATTAATTTGACAGTTCGTTTTGTACGGCTGCCATTACTCCTTCAATTTGCCCTAAAGCAAGCATTCTTCCTAAAAATGAATATCCTGGATTATAGCCTTTATCAATATCATCAGTCAAAAGTCTGCCGTGATCCACACGCATTGGCAAATCTGAATTCTCTTTCTCAAAGATTTTGATTACTTCGATCAGTTTTCCTCTTCCACCCAAATGGTGCGCTTCGATAAAATCGCCGTTTTCAAAAACATTGGTACTTCTTAAATGGACAAATTTTGTCCGGCGAGCATATTTTTGGGCAAGTTTCGGAACATCATTCTGGAGACCGGCACTTAGAGAACCGGTACAGAATGTAAGCCCGTTGTGAGGATTATCAACAGCGTTTAAGAGCCAGTCGATATCTTCTTCGTTGGTCACTATTCTGGGCAATCCTAACAATGAAAACGGCGGGTCATCGGGATGCACGCACATCTGGATATTCCATTTTTCGCAGACGGGCATTATTTTTTCCAGGAAATATTTCATATTCTGACGGAGCTGATCTTTATCGATCCCATCATATAATGACAATAAACTTTTGAAAATGGCTACCGGGTTTTGATCTCCTTCCTTTATATTCCCGTTAACAAACCCCTGTGTTTTTACAATGATTGAGTCTATCAAATCATTATTATCGTCTTCCGTTAAAGTATTTTTTAGCTGTTCTACTTTTTGAAGAATCTCTGAATTATAGTCGTTTTCTGCACCTTTTCGATGCAGAATATGAATTTCAAAATAAGCAAATTTAGCTTTATCAAAGTATAGTGATGACGAGCCGTCTTCCCACTGATAAAACAAATCTGTACGAGCCCAGTCCAGGACCGGCATGAAGTTGTAACAAACCGTTGTAACGCCTGCTTTTCCCAGATTTTCAAGACTCTGAATATAATTTTCTATTAACTGATCTCTGTTTTCCCCTCCATATTTTATGGCTTCACTTACGGCCAGGCTTTCTACAACAGACCAGCGAAGACCGAAACTTTCTATATTATTTTTATAATCGTTAATTGCGTCCAACGGCCACACTTCTCCGTTAGGAATATCGTGAAGCGCAGAAACAATGCCTTCAACTCCAATCTGGCGGAGCATATTTAATTTTATTTTGTCATTTTTACCAAACCAACGCCATGTTTTTTCCATAAATTTTTATTTTTCATTAAAACAAAGCAGATGTAACAGATACATCTACTTTGCTTCTGTTAACATGAATGTATATGCCTATTAATTGTAACCGGGGTTTTGATATTTGGCCTTGATATCTGCAGACACTTCCATGGCATCAAGCTGTCCCCGCGGAATTGGTCTCAGATAATGAAATTTCTGAATAGTACGGGTTACAGTCTGAGGGTTGTGGTCCCCATAAGCAGTACCTGCAATTTTATAAGTTGCTGCATATTCTTCCCACTTCTGCGTACGCACAAGGTCATACCATCTGTATCCCTCGCCATAATACTCTCTGGACCTTTCTGCCAGAATGTAATCTATTGTAATTGTATTAGGGGTAGCAGCTATCATTGCTGCACTGTTATCCTGTACTTTTGCAACGTTTCCACTAACACTCCACACCCACTTTCCGGCTCTGGTTCTGATGACGTTAATAAGGTCTCTGGCACTAACAGATCCGGAAGCTCCTTTAACTGCTGCCTCAGCTGCCAGGAAATAAAATTCCGAAAATTTGGCGGCTACAAACGGGCGGGTTAAACTTGGATTTGGATATCCTAAACCGTTGCCGTTATCTGTACGGTAGGTTCCGATTTTCCATATACCCGGATATACCACTCTGCTGATACCGTTTGGTGCAACGACCCAGTCTGCTCTTCCCGGAAGTGTGCCTGCTCCGATATTACTATTTCCAGCATTGGAGGAATACGTTGGTGATACAGAATCATCATTAAGGAAGGTTAAGATGGCATCACCAGGATGTACAGGAAGATTATTGGCGTTGTACAGGGTAGGCTGGGTCATTCCAGCTTTATCCCAGTTTCCACGGTAAGTAGTAACGAATGTCCCGTCATATCTGGAGTCATTTGTTTTGTCTGCAAATGTATTTTTAATCACTTCAATGGTGGGAGCCATACGGGTCCACGGGCGTCCCAGATCCTGAACTGCTGCTCTTTGTACAGAGCTTACAGGAGACCAGGATGTACTGGAAGTACTGCTTCTGATATTAGGATAATTCCAGGTCATCATCCAGGCGGCAAAATTATTTGGAGACCAGCCATCGCCGTAGCTTGCCTGAATGACACCTTCATTATAATAAGCACTGGTTTCTGTATGGTCAGCATAAAGCATACACTCCTTATTACGGTCATTGGACCCTACATTCAGATTATAATAGGTGGGCTGTAAAGCATAAGGCCCTGGGTTATTGATCCCGTCTAATGCAATATCGTAAGCTTTTTGGAAATACCACTGTGCGTTGTGACCATCAGGATCTGTTCTTGCGGTTTCGGGATAAGTCGGAATACTGTTTGGGTTTTGAAGCCACCAGGCATACGTTAAATATGCTTTTGAAAGATATAATCTCGCAACATTTTTGGTAACACCGCCGGTCACTCTTGGACTTGCAGGCAGGTTATCAATAGCTTTAATTAAATCGGGGAAAATAGCTTTTGTATAAACTTCTGAAACGGTATTTCTTACTGAAGTTGTTTTCGGGGAAATATTGAATGCCAGCTCTCCTGAACCCAAATCAAGCGGGGCCCCACCGTAGGTTTGAACCAGTAAAAAATAATAGAAGGACCTGAAGAATCGTGCTTCTGAAATCAGTGATTCGGGCACATTAATTAAAGGACCGTTTTGTATAACTCCATTTGCAGAATTGATGGCGGGAAAAACAGATCCCCACACCATACTTGTCGGAAAGGTTGAGCTGTCAATATTCCCATTATTCGACATATCCATTGCTTTAAAATTACCATCTGCATCTTTACCCCAGGTTGCTTCATCAGTACCTGTCATCGTGGAGTTCAAGAAGTATCCGTTCCCATAAAGCATTCTCATCTGTCTGTACAGTGCTGTAACCCCCTGTGTAATTCCTCTTTCTGTTGTAAAATCTTCCGGCGTATATATGCCTCTTGGCTGTTCATCCAATATCTCACTACATCCTGTACTGAATGTTAATGATGCTAAAAATAGAGCAGCGATAAATTTTTTATTTAAATTGATCATGATTTTTCTTTTAAAAGGTTAGGTTCAGCCCCATCATATAGTTTCTTGTAGAAGGATTATTTGTCCCGATTATGAGCTGATTGCTTTTGTATGAATTGACAGCCTGATTTTCATTTCCCCTTGAATTAGGTTCCGGATCCATGCCTGATTCTCTATAATAGGGAGAGCCGAAAACGAAAGGATTCTGCACTGTAACATACAGTCTCAGACTGTTTACTCCTAAATTTTCCAACGTATTTTTATTGAAATTATAACCCAATGTAATAGTTCTGATCTTTACATAAGAACCGTCAAATAAGCCTAAAGTTGAGCCATATTTCGGGTTATCTCCGCTCATCATTCCACCTGGTTTCGGATAGCGTACGTTTGGATTTTCTTCAGTCCAGTAATCAACATCCACATTATTTCCTCTTCCTGACAGTCTGTTAAGATATCCTGATGAACCATACAGGGTGCTGATTAATACTCCCCCTTTCTGAAATGCTCCAACCACACTAAGATCAATGTTTTTATATGCCAATCTTGTATTGAAACCTCCCATAAAATCCGGATTGGTATCGATAATCTGTCTGTCTGCCGGTCCGATAGCTCTAACGGGAGTTCCGTCTGCATTATATCCGCCAGTGTATAAAACTTTGATCATTCCCACATTTCCTCCAGGCTCCAATACACTCAGATAAGGGTCTCCATGCTGCCATAGGCCAACATACTGGTAATCATATAATGCATTGATATTATGACCCACAAACCATAAATTTCCTTCATTACGGTCTGTCCCGGAAGCTAATGCTGTGATTTTATTCTTATTGGTATATAAATTACCTCCGACTTCCCAGCTAAACCCGTCTGGATTATCGAAAATGACCCCATTAAGTGATATTTCGAGACCTTTATTCTCTGATGCTCCTACGTTTTCGGTCACGGACCCTAAACCGCTGGATGCAGGCAGTCCTTTGCTTAACAATAGTTGCTCTGTCTTCGTGATATAATATTCTACGGTACCGTTAATTCTTCTGTTAAGTAAAGTAAAATCCAGCCCATAATTCCAGGTTTTTGAAAACTCCCAACCCAACCTTGCATTTGACGCTGTGTTTACATAATTCCCGATAACAAATTCATCACCGAAATTATAAGGAACGGTACTTAAGCTTCCAAAAGTGGTATATGGTCCTACAGACTGATTGGAAGTCTGCCCGAAACCAGCTCTCAGTTTAAGCAGGTTGATATATTTTGAATCTTTAAGGAAATTTTCATTGGCAATATTCCAACCCACAGAAACTGCGGGATAAGTATGCCACTGATGTCCTTTAGCCAGAACTGAAGCTCCGTCTGAACGTACAGTAGCTGTCAGCATATAACGGTTGTCATATTGGTATAAGGCTCTTCCCATGAAAGACATAAGACCTCTTTTATAATATCCCTGATTATTTGGGTCTATTGTGACCTCACCCTGTGCGTGGCCTAAATTAAAGTATTGAAAAGCATCAATCGGAACATCCCTTGCTGATATGTATGAGCTGTTGTACTTGGTCTGTTCTGCAGAATACAATGCCGTTGCACTAATTTTATGCTTACCGAATGTTCTGTCATAAGACAGGATATTTTCCAACACCCACTGTGTCGTCAGCGAGTTTCCTATTCCTGCCGAAGATTCTGTGTCAGGATTTATATTGAGGATTCCTGTTCCCGTGTAGCTTCCGCTGTTTGAATTTCTGTAGGTAAGACCAACATTAAGCCTGTATTTAAGACCTTCAACACCGGGTATTTTTAATTCTCCATAGAGATTATTGTAGGAACTGAAAGCATTGGTCCGGTCAGCATAGGCATCACCTAAATTTTCGAGAATACCTCTGGTCTGGAGAGCAGTCTGATCAATGGCACTGTACATGACGGTCTTAGGACTTCCATCGGCATTATAGGGACTGACTAACGGTGAATATCCTAACATGGGGGCGCCGCTGACACCGTTAAAGTCATTGATAGAAAAGTTGGAGTTTGTGGAGAAACCTACTTTTATAAACTTACTGACTTCCTGATCCAAGGAACCTCTGATAGAAAGTCGTTTATAGCTTTGCAAAGGGACTACTCCATTCTGCTGAAAATAGGCTACCCCGAAGTTGTAATTTCCTTTTTCGCTTCCTCCTGTCACTCCCACATCATGGTTCATCATCAATCCTACACCGTAATATTTATCCTGCCAGTCTGTATTTATATCATTAAATTCATCCTGTGCATTGGTAAACATTTTGGCATCCGCACGTAATCTGGCAAACTTAGGCCCGTCCATTACCGGATATTTAGAGAAGATCGTCTGAAATCCGGTATATCCGTTATAAGTAAATCTTGCTTTCTGTCCTTTTGATCCTCTGTTTGTTGTTATTAAGATGACTCCATTTGCACCCCGTGATCCATAAATCGCCGTGGCAGAAGCATCTTTAAGAATATCTAAACTTTTAATATCTGATGGGCTGATATCTCCCAAAGAGCCTACAAAAGGAATTCCATCCAATACAATCAGGGGATCATTAGAGCCCGTTAATGAGCGTTCTCCTCTGATACGAATCTGTTGTACAGCGCCCGGTTTTGTAGAGGTTCTGCCAATATCAACTCCTGGAAGACGGCCTTGTATTGCATCTGTTATATTTGCTGAAGGAACTTCTTTAAGGGCGGTTCCGCCAAGGGATGATACGGATCCGGTAACGGCTTCTTTTTTCTGTGTCCCGTATCCGATTACAATAACTTCCTCTATCTTATTTTCTTTGGCAACAGTATCTTTTTTACTCTGAGAATAAGCTAAGCTTGACGGTAACAGAGCCATGGCAAAAAATATCGCCGCCCTGTTGGTTTTAGCAAAATGAAATCTGTTCATAATTATTATTTTTATATTACATTAATAGAAAGGCTATTGATAAATCCTTAGTGTTACGAAAGCCTTCTATAATTATTTAGATATACATGTTCACGATCGCTTCAAACAATTCCTGTTTTCCGCTTTTAGCCTGAGGTTCACCTACCTCATGAGCAATTCTCTGAAGGTCTTCCAGTGTAAGATTCCCCTCTTCAAAAGCTTTTCCGTTACCGCTGTCGAAAGAAGCGTAGCGCTCTGTACGTAATTTTTTATAATCGGAGTTTTCCAGTATATCTGCAGCAACTAATAATCCTTTGGCAAAAACATCCATTCCGGAAATGTGGGAGATAAATAAATCTTCAGGATCGGTGGAATTTCTTCTGATTTTCGCATCAAAATTAACACCGCCATTTCCTAATCCTCCTGCCGGAAGAAGTACCAGCCAGGCCTGCGCGAGGTCACGGTAATCAACAGGGAACTGATCTGTATCCCATCCGTTTTGGTAATCTCCTCTGTTGGCATCAATACTTCCTAATAATCCTGCATCAACTGCTGCCTGAAGCTCATGCTCGAATGTATGACCTGCCAGGGTAGCATGATTCACTTCGATATTAAGTTTAAAATCTTTGTCTAAGCCGTAATGTCTCAGGAAGCCAATCACTGTTTCAGAATCATAGTCGTACTGATGTTTGGTTGGTTCCATCGGCTTCGGTTCAATAAGGAAAGTTCCCTTGAATCCCTGATTGCGGGCATAATCACGGGACATAGAAAGGAAGCGGGCCAGGTGGTCTTTTTCTCTTTTCATTTCGGTATTCAGCAGGCTCATATACCCTTCTCTGCCACCCCAGAACACATAGTTTTCGCCACCAAGAGCGATGGTTGCATCAATGGAATTTTTCACCTGCGTTCCTGCACAGGCTACTACATCAAAATTTGGATTGGTAGAAGCCCCGTTCATATATCTTTCATGGGTAAAAACATTGGCTGTTCCCCACAAAAGCTTGATCCCTGATTCTTTCTGTTTTTCTTTGGCATATTCTACAACAGCCTGAAGATTTTTTTCATAGTCTTTCCAGTTATCCGCCGGAGCCACCAGGTCTACATCATGAAAACAGTAATATTGGAATCCTATTTTGGACATAAATTCAAAACCGGCATCCATTTTATGCTTGGCTCTGGAAACTGCATCATTGCCAATATCCCAAGGATGGTGAATTGTTGCTCCACCGAAGGGATCGCTTCCGTCTGCACACAGGGTATGCCACCATGCCATTGCAAAACGCATCCATTCTTTCATTGGTTTTCCCATCACAATCCTGCCGGCATCATAATAACGGAATGCCATAGGGTTTTTACTTTCTTTACCTTCGAATCTGATGTTTTCAATACCTGGAAAAAATGCTTTTGTTTCTGTTAAAATGTTCATATTATTTGATTTTATTTTTAGTTTGTTCTTTACAATTTGATATAAGAATCCCCTGCCTGCTGATGTAATAAGGTCCGCAGGTACAATGAATAGCTTCGTTGCAGGATGATTAAATGATTTCGTTAAGATGCTGTTTCCACCTTGAGTATGCTTCTAAATAAGGTTCTCTTTTTTCTGTTTCAGGTTCTATAACTGCTATTTTTTCGAGGGAAGAAAATGCCTCTTTAGAATCGGCATAAAAACCTATTCCCATTCCGGCGGCTCTGGCAGCCCCTACTGCTCCGTCTGTATCGTAAAGCTCAATTACCGCATTGCTGACACTGGCAAGCGACTGCCGGAAAATTGAACTTAAAAACATATTGGCATTTCCTGCCCGGATTACCTGGATGTTCATCCCCATATTCCTCATGATATCCATTCCATATTCATATGAAAAGACAATTCCTTCCTGTGCCGCTCGCAGAATATCTCCTTTTGTATGGATGTTGAAATTAATCCCGTGCATAGAACAGCTGGTATCTTTGTTTTCCAGGACTCTTTCTGCTCCGTTTCCAAAAGGGATAATACTCAGTCCTTTTGATCCTATCGGGGAAAGCGATGCCAGGTCATTCATATCACCATAGGAAGACAGTGAGGTTGCAAAATTGTGCTTTAACCAGGAATTTAAAATTCCTGTTCCGTTAATACATAATAAAACTCCCAATCTGGTTTGCTCAGGGCTGTAATTGACATGAGCAAATGTATTTACACGCGACCGGGTATCATATTCCAGTTTATCCAGCACTCCATATACAACTCCTGATGTACCGGCTGTTGAGGCGATTTCTCCGGGGTTGAAAACATTCAGAGAGAGTGCATTATTGGGCTGGTCTCCTGCCCTGTATGAAATAGGGGTTCCTTCTTTTAATCCTAATTCCTGAGCAGCTGAGGCCGAAACTGTTGACTGGATACCGAAAGTTGGAATAATTTCAGGAAAAAAACTCTTGGGAATTCCATAATAATTAATGACATCTTCAGAAATACAGTTGTTCTTAAAATCCCAAAATATTCCTTCAGAAAGTCCTTCAACTGTTATTCCTATTTCTCCGGAAAGCCTCATGGCAATATAATCCCCCGGCAGCATTATTTTATCAATCTTTTCAAAAATTTCAGGTTCGTTCTCCTTTACCCAGGCTAATTTTGATGCTGTAAAATTTCCGGGTGAATTAAGAAGATGGGATAAACATCTCTCAGTTCCGATTTCCTGAAAAGCCTTTTCGCCATAGGGTACAGCACGGCTGTCGCACCAGATAATGGAAGGACGCAGCAGATTCTGATCTTTATCCACCAGGATCAGTCCATGCATCTGCCAGGTAATGCCAATCCCTTTAATGTCTTCGGGGTTTATTCCGGATTCGTGCATCACAGATTCATGCGCCAGTTTTAGGTTCAGCCACCATTCTGCAGGGTTTTGCTCTGCCCAGCCCGGGTTGATTGCGGTGATTTTCATTTCCTTTTTCGGAGAAAAGTCTGATGCAATAATTTTTCCACTGGATGCCTCAATGAGACAAACTTTAACAGAAGAACTGCCTATGTCATATCCTAGCAAATACATAATTTGAAAAGGGGATTTATTTAATTAGTTTAGTGTTATTTTTCTTATAGATCTTGGCATCGAACCGATAGTATCTTGCTGCACGATGCGATACGTTTTGCTCTATCTCTTCTAAAGGAATGATATAATTAAATGATGAAATTTTTTTATGAAAATTCTTGATATCGATCTGTTTTTCACTTAATGCACTGTAAAGCTGATACAGCTGTCTTATGGTAAATTTTTTCGGCAGCAATTCGAAAATAATAGAAAAATCTGTCTCAATCCATCTTCTTATTTCTGTTAAAGATTCATTGATGATCTTGTTATGATCAAAGGGCAATGCAGGGACCTGATCTATGGGATACCAGTCGACTGTTTCATATTTAGTGCTGTTAATCTTATGATCAATTTTACATAAAGAAAGGTAGGCCACCGTAATAATCCTGTCGATATTATGCATATACTCCATTCCCATCCACTTGATATCAGTCTGATTGCTTGCGCGAAATGGGTCAGCAAAACATTTGAACTGCTTGAGAACCATTTTTTTTATTCCTGTCAGTTCATGAAGAACTCTATGAGCTGCATCATCTACATCTTCATTACTGAAAATTAAGCTGCCCGGCAATTTTCTTTGCCTATCTACAGGCACATCGTCTACATGACGTTGCACAAGTAAGATATTGAGTCTGTTGTCGTGGTCAAATCCAAACACCACACAATCAACAGAAACATAGGTATGAATAAAATCCTGGTTCATCTTTTATTAACATTAGCGTAACATCACAAATATAAAAATTCAATTGAGAAAAAAAAATAAAATCTACATTACAGACTATATATCAATAGTTTATATATCGCTTTTATATGATAAGAATGATGTAAAAAATATGATAAGGTTATCATTAATTTCATGATTATTATTTCAGAATACCTTAATATATAGCTCTTTAAATGTTAAATTGACACTTAAAAAATTAATATTTATTTTTATTTAATTTATGATAAGAAAATTTTAAAGTTTATTGATATTTTTTTAAGAAGTTATAAGAAAAACGTTCATTTTCTGCTTAAACCTATATATTTAAGACGTGTGATTTTTACAATTATTTAACCTAAAAGGTAAAAAGTTAGCATATCATATGATTTTTCTGTACACAGTTAGAAATTTTCAAACTTTCCAGCAGGTTTCAAAAAAGGTTTTCATTAAAGAATCAATAAAAGGTAAGAACTGACATGACTTATTTACTTTAAAAAAATTTAAAGCATATAACCTTTTCATATAAAAACAGTTCTGTACCTCCAGTAATTTAAAAATTGTTATTAATTATTTATACTCTTCCGGAATAATCCTGTTTTCCCTACCTTTATCCTTTCAATCAATAGATCTCTATGAATAAACAATCTGATCAAAACATTGATTTAATGAGGGCCCGGCTTCAGGAAATGCAGAAAGATTATATGATAATTTCATCTATAACTTCTGCTTTTGCCGAAATCACAGACAAAAAACATTTCAGTATTGTTTTAAATCAATCCTTTAAAAATGAATTTCAATTTAATGAGGTGCTGATCCTTACGGCAAGGGATAATAAGCAGGAGATTTTCTACAGCTCTTTAATCACTGATAAGCCTGATAATAACCATTACAATTCACCGGATATTTATTTCGAACAGTGTCTGCAATCTTCAGAGCCTGTTATTTTTTATCTTAAGGATTTCTCTGAAAAGAAAACATCAGTTCCGCCTTATTTTATCGATGCAAAAAAAACGGGAATGCATATGGCAATAGGATTTTGCTTACCACCTGTCGGAGACCATAAAAATGTGATTTTCCTTTTTTATAAAAGCATCACCGAATTTAATGACCGGTTGGAAAGGATATTGAGGGGCATATCTACCCAGTTATCAATCACAATCAGAAACACTTTTTTCTCTGAAAAGCTTGATGATTTTAAGATTCCGGCAGCCTCTTCTCACGAAGACAGTGAAAAAAGCCCAAAAAGCAAGCAGGTAGATAAAAAAGGCTTTCATGGAATCATTGGGGACAGCGAAGCCATGCAGCGGATTTATCAGCAGATTTCCCAGGTAGCTTCTTCCCCGTCCAGTGTAATCATTTATGGCGAAACCGGAACCGGAAAAGAACTGATAGCCCAGGCCATCCATGAACTCTCTTCTTCATCTCATCACTCAATGGTCAGAATTAACTGTGCATCCATTCCTGCCCATCTTATAGAAAGTGAGCTTTTCGGACACGAGAAAGGAAGTTTTACAGGAGCAACAGAACAGCGTAAAGGAAAATTTGAACAGGCTTATGACAGTACTATTTTTCTGGATGAGATTGGTGAACTTCCATTAGCTCTTCAAGGAAAATTACTGAGGGTTTTGCAGGAGAAAGAAATTGAAAGAATCGGAGGGAATAAAATCATTAAAGTTAATGCACGGATTATTGCAGCGACCAACCGGAGATTAGAGGAAGAAGTCACCAAGGGAAATTTCAGGAGTGATCTGTTCTATCGTCTCAATGTTTTTCCTATTTACTTACCCGCCTTGCGCGACAGGCGAGAAGACATCCCGTTACTGGCCCATTACTTTCTGGAAAAACTTAATCTTAAAACAGGGAAGAAAATCAAAGGTTTCGCTCAAAAAGCAATGCATGCAATGGTTGAAAACACCTGGCCAGGAAACATCCGTGAGCTCGAGAATATGATCGAAAGAAGTATTCTTACAGCAAAAGACGGCATGATCAGAAAAATGGATTTACCAAAACTTTTTGAACAGATAACGGCTGATCAGGATTTTCAGATTAAAACATTATGTGAGGTGGAGAGGGAACATATTCTAAAAACTGTTGAAAAATGTAACGGACGGATTTTCGGACCACAGGGAGCTGCTTTATTATTAGGATTGCCTCCTACCACTCTTATTTCCAAAATGCAAAAACTCGGAATACAGAAGGAACATTATTTCAATAAGGGTGATAATAGATAAATTTATATCATTCCTTATTAATACTCATTTCAATTTTCCCTGAAGACAGAGCCCAGAAAATCCATAAACCTAAGAGTATCATTAAAGAAACCGCAGGAATCCAAAAGGAGAAGATCAGCGCAATGAGATACACCGGAAAGCCATACAGGTAATTGTTACGGATTTTTTTTATGGCAGCATCCATAATTCCCGGACGCAAAAGTTTCTTATTGCGACTGGCTAAAAACCAAAGCAGATTATAGGCAAAATTGATAAGAACAAAAATTCCTGTATATATCGCTACAACTACAGAAGACGCTTCTCCATTGAAATATCTGGCCAGTAAAGCAGTAGGATAAGAAACGGCAGAAACTAAAAAGAGAATCAGCCCGTTGGCAAACATAATGGCCGAATTACGGCTGTAGATCTGTTTGAAAATTTTGTGGTGATTTACCCACATTATAAAAATGCTGAAAAAAGAAAGGATAAATGCTAAAAATACAGGCCATTGATTCTTCATAAAAATGACAAGATCATTTCCGTTTTTTATCAAATTCTCTTCCGGCAAATGAAGATCTAAAACTAAAAGTGTTACCGCAATCGCAAAAACAGCATCACTAAATCCCTCTATTCTGACTGTTTCTTTTTCCATCTTATTGGTTATTTTTTTTACAAATATTGGTTGAAAAATTGCATAAAAAATGCTTCACTTATAGATAAGTGACTTCCAAAAACATTAAAGTTTAAATTATTTTTTACTCAGGTTTATTTATACCCTTTATCAATTCCTAATTTTTTCATCTTGGAATAAAGGGTTTGTGGCTGTATTTTCAATAATTCTGCAGCTCCTCCTATTCCTGAAACTTTTCCGTTCGAGTTTTGCAGGGCATACAAAATATGGTCTCTTTCCATCTCCTCCATCGATTTTAACTGTCCCTGGGGTTTATCAGAAGATTCCTCTGGGATATTTGGAAGGTCAAAGTTTTCAATTTCTGTTGTCTTTGCCAGGAGAACACTTCTTTCTATAAGATGTTCCAATTCTCTTATATTTCCCGGCCAGCTGTAGTTTTGCAGCTGCTCTAAGGCTGCTGAACCTATCGAAGTAATATTCCGTCTTGAAGCAGATGCATATCTGGTCAGGAAAAAATCAGCCAGAAGTGCAATATCCTCTTTTCTTTGTCTTAACGGAGGCAGTTCAATTGGGAAAACATTTAACCGGTAATACAAATCCAGCCTGAATCTTCCTTCAGCTACTTCTTTTTCTAAAGAGCGGTTGGTTGCTGCAACAATTCTAACATTGACCTTAATTGTTTTATTCCCGCCCAGCCTTTCAATTTCCTTTTCCTGCAGGACCCGTAAGAGTTTCACTTGTGAGTCTAGTGGCAATTCACCAATCTCATCCAGAAAAACGGTTCCTCCGTCTGCCTGTTCAAATTTCCCTATTCTCATGGTATTGGCTCCTGTAAAACTTCCTTTCTCGTGCCCGAAAAGTTCAGATTCAATGAGGGAATGGGGCAATGCAGCACAGTTCACGACAACAATAGGCTGGGTTTTCCGTTCAGAAAGTCCATGTACAGAATGAGCCACTTTTTCTTTTCCGGTCCCGCTTTCACCAACGATAAGCACGGAAGTATCGGTAGGGGCAACCACTCTTATTTTTTCGACAACATCCTGAAGGGCACTGCTGTTTCCAATGATTCCTTCGATAGTGTTATAACCGCTCTTTTTCACCAAATCATTTCCTTTCTCAATGCCGAAACGGTATTTGGCAATATCAAGCATTACGATCAGATCGCGTTCACGGAAAGGTTTAACCATAAATCCATAAGGCTGGGTTTCTTTTACCGCTTCTAAGGTTGACTGGTTGGTGTTGGCTGAAATATAAAGAAAAGGCAGGCTGGTTTCACGCAGCTCCCAGGCAAGATCTATTCCTGTAAGATCGCCTTTGAGTATAATATCAAGAAGAACCCAATCGGGTTTATTTTCTGCAATTAATTTTCTGGCCTGAACTACTGAAGAGGCAATTCCAGTGATCTGGTAACCTGCTTTTATCAGCATGATCTTAAGATCATTGGCTACAATGAATTCGTCTTCTACAATTAAGATTTTTTCTTTCATTTTGATTTAAAATTTCAACCTCTTATTTCGAACTATCAATTTCCGTTTTTTTTCTAAATGTAATCATGATCTTGAGGCCATTTTTATTTTCCAGAAGAAAAGTTCCGTCGAGCTGATCTGTTAATCCTCTCATCAGATTCATTCCGAGAGATTCTGTTTCATCAATATTAAAGTTTTCAGGGAGTCCTACTCCATTATCAAAAACCACCAGCTCAAAATGATCTTTTCCGATATTTTTAAAAGAAACGACAACCTCACCTTTTCTGTTTTCGGGAAATGCATATTTCACGGTATTGTTGATAGCCTCGTTAACAATAAGCCCCATGGGTACAGCCTGAGAAACATCCAGAAAGATTTTGTCAATATCCATTGTAAATCTGACATTTTTTTCTGCTGAATAACACTCCCTGATATACCCGATCAGTTCATAAATATACCATGACATATCTATCGTTGAGAGATTATCCGACTGGTACAATTTCTGATGAATCAGGGACATGGCGTGCATTCTGTGCTGACTGTTCTGAATGGCCATTAAAGCATCTTCATTATCCAGATAAGCAGACTGGGTATTCAGAAGGCTGATCACGATCTGCAGATTGTTCTTTACCCTGTGATGAATTTCTTTTAGCAGCCATTCTTTTTCGGAAAGCAGTTTTTTCAGTTGTTCATTCTGTTCATCGATCTGCTTACGTTTTAGTTCAAGGTTTTTATTGGCATTCGTTTTCAATCTTGAACGGTTGTAAAGCAAAGCGGCAAAAATAATCAATACCAGAATGCTTCCTATAAAAATATACTTTATAAAGGCATCATTGGTGATTTGAACTTCCTGAACTTTCCCTTTCTGGGTAAGCAATTGTATGTTTTTATCTTTTTGTTCGGTATCAAACTGGATTTTCAGGCTGTTGATCTGTTTGCTTTTTTCTCCGTTAAAAACAGAATCCGAAAGTTTTTTATACATCTGATAATGCTCAATCGCATCGAGATATTTTCCCCTGGCAGAATCTGCTTTAAACCAGATCAAATGATTTTCAGAACGAAGCATATCATTTCCATTGCTCCTGGCTATTGAATCGAAAAGCCGTGCTTCGCGATACATGGCATTGTAATTTTTGGTCTGGTAATGATAAAAAACAAAGCTCCTCAGCAATGAAATCTGTTTGTTATTCTTTTCTGCATTTTCGCCGTAATAATCTACCAGTTTCTTATAATAGATTTCGGCATTGCTGAATTTTTTAAGGATGGTATATGTACTGAAAAGAATATAATTCTCAGTCATTTCAAATTCCTGGTCTGTAATGGGATAGCGGGCTTTATATTCTTTAATCATAGCAATAGCTTCCTCAAACTTTCTCTGTCTGATCAACATGGTGGATATATTATTGGCCACTGTGCGTACATATGAATTATCACTGCTTTTTTTTGCCACAGCTAATGCTTTTTTCCAATATTTCATGGCATCGTCGTTTTGACGCAGATAGTAATAAACCAATCCTATATGATTGTAGATGGAACTTATCTGCAAAGAATTATCATGAAGGCTTTCGGCTGTTTTTTCAGCTAAAAGTCCGTAGCGTAAAGCCTCCTCATAATCCGCCTTCTGAACCTCAGCCTCAGAAAGGAAATTATAAACACCCTGCAATTCTTTAAATTTAACCGACTGATAGACCGACAGGGCTTTTTTCAGCAATGGTATGGACTTATCCGGACTTTCCAGCATATTATAAAGTTCACCTAAATCTTTTAAAACTGAACCTTGTTTCAATTTCATCCCTGATCTTTTATAAAGCGCAAGAGCTTTCTCCTTAAGCTTTATTTTAGTATCCAGATTTTTGGGATCATTATCATATATAAAGGAAAGTTCTTCATATCCTTCACCAGCCTGTCCGGTCATTTTATTACGCTCGAAATAATGGACGGCTTGTTTCATTTTTGAAAAAGCCGCCGCTTTATTTCCTCTCTCTTTACTAATTTTGGCATCCAAAAACAATGACCTGCCTTTATTCAAATGATCTCCGGCCTTCGTACTCAATAAATAGGCTTCTCTGTTAAGGATGGCTGCACTGTCGAGATCATTTTTCACTTCTCCCTGCTTGGTTATATAATAATCACTCAATCTCAGCAATAAGATTGTTTTCTGTGTACGGTCTTTTGAGGAAGCAATCTGCTTTCTCAGCAGTACAGAATTTTCCTTGATCTGAGCTTTTAATGCACTATTTAAGAACAGCAAAATCCATGAAAAACAAAATATCTTTAGTCGGTTATTTTTGGTAAAATAAAGAGTAAAATTCATTTTTTAAAGATAATTCATTATCCAATTATTTCCCAGCTTTTAAAGACTAGATTTTACGATGGTACAGATAACACATAATCATCGCCAGGCCTGGCAGAACCAGTGTTACAAGACCAAACTGCTTTCCTGCAAAAGCCCCTAAAAAGCATCCGCTCAGAAAGCCTAGAATGGTAATGAGCTGCTTTTTTAAACTGGCCAGTGCTTCGGCATCATTAAAGCCGCTTTTCAACAGATTTCCAACGTCCAGAGATGCCTGGGTAACATTTCCGGTCATCATTGTAGTGGGTCCGTGTGTTTCTTTAGCATACAGCTTCCCGAAAGCATTCTGAAGTCCCATGGCGAAAACAGCAACCATCGCAACGGCATACATCATCCATTCTGTAAAAGTGCCGGTATGACTCAATAAGGCTACGGTAATTCCACTTAATAACAGCAGGACTCCTTCACAAAATAAGATGGTATAATGGTTTGTTACCTTATAAGCAATTCGTCCTCCTGTAATTACTGCCAGAATAAAAACAGGAAATGTAAGCAGCTTGACCCATGCATGGACATCGGAACCATTCACAAACTGATAGGCAAATACAATAAAGTTTCCCGTAACATGCGCTGAAAATACAGCATCTGCCGATACAAAAGTTACCGTATCACAATATCCTGCAATCATGGTTAAAAGTAATGTGACAAAGCCTATATTATTCCTTAGCTCCATAGTTTCTATTTTAAATGTGAACGCAGCATCCAAGCCATTTTTTCGTGAGTTTCCAATAATCCCGTGATATAATCGCTGGTTCCTGCATCATGAAATTCAACCGCAAAGTTTTCAATATTTTCACGGAGGTGGATGAGAATACTTTCGTGGTCAGAAAGAAGCGCTTTCATATAGGTGAGACTGTCATTTGATTCTAAGTGAGTCTCGGACAGATGAGTCAGGGCAAGATATTCTCTTAATGTAGCCGGAGCATAATGGCCCAGCATTCTGATTCTTTCTGCAAGGGTATCAATGATGTCATCCAACTGCTCATATTGAGCTTCAAAAAACAGATGTTTGTTGTAAAAATCAGCACCTTCCACATTCCAGTGGGCTTTTTTTGTTTTGGTGTAGAGAACGAATTCATCTGCTAATGTCTGAACCAATACCCCAGCGACTTTCGCCAAGTTTTCATTTTTTATTCCTATTGAAGTTTTCATTTTAAAGTATATTTAATAAATAATAATCGAGTGAATATTTTCCTGCCCCAAAAGCAAGAATTAACAGTAAAGACAAGGTGTACATATAGGGGACATCCCGTACTTCGGGAGAATCTTTTCTGTGAACGATGAAATAGCCGATCGCCGTCACCCCTATTGCAGGCAGTACCGCGAGTCTTGTTCCCAAACCTAAGATGATAAAAAAAGGAACCACCAAATCGGCCAACGAAGCCACCAAAGCATTGATATTTTCCGGAAGGCCGAGAGGATTCGGAATAATTTCTTTCTGCCCGTTTTCCAGTCTGAACTTTTTCAGTCCGTGAACTCTGAATAGCTGCAAGGCAAAGAGTACGCGAAAAATCAGAAAAGCAATATCGTTAAAAGACGAGCCTAAATCTGAATCAAAAATCTGTTTTAAAATTTCCATAATTTTTAATGTTTAAAAAGCAAAACAGGAACATCCCAGTGCGCCCCAGAATGACTGATAGTTATTAACGGGAACAGAACTCATTCTCGCTGCATCGTGGCTGTGATGGTGTATATCGCAACTTCCGGCACAACTGTGCACTTGTGCTGTGAGGGGTGCTTTTAAGTCTGCTTTTACATTTTTTTCAATTTCTTTCTGCAAATGTCCGCCGGCAGGATAATAGCCATTGTACAGATTAGTGGGCGACCAGTCCGGAAGAACAGGAATGGAAGGTGGTGCAAATGAAGAAAACGCTCCTTTTGCATAGACAATCTTACCGTTAACTATCGTCATTTCAGATTCTATATTCTTGATTTCTTCTTCCTCAACTGTGAAATAATCTTTATCAAGAACCGCCAGGTCGGCCAACATACCTACCTGAATATCGCCTTTTTTTTGCTGTTCCTGAGAAAACCAAGCACTTCCTCTGGTATAGAGTTCCAGGGCGGTTTCTCTGTCCAGCCTCGATTCGTGATACAACTGAAGTCCGCCAACCGTTTTCCCGACGGTAAGCCAGTACAAAGAAACCCAGGGATTATAACTGCTGACTCTTGTAGCATCTGAGCCACCACCAACAGGAACTTCCATTTCGAGCATCTTTTTTATTGGAGGTGTATTTTCAGCTGCTGCAGAACCATAACGGTCTGTAAAATACTCACCCTGGTAAGCCATTCTGCTTTGGATGGCAATTCCACCACCCAGCATTTTTACTCTTTCTATATTTCTTTCATCAATGGTTTCAGCGTGATCAAAAATCCATGGAAGGCCGTTGAAAGGAATATCCCGGTTTACCTTTTCAAATACATTTAAGAATCTTGTGATGCTTTCATTATACGTTGCGTGAAGCCTAAAAGGCCATCTGTTTTCCACTAATAAGCGGACTACTTTTTCAAGGTCAGCCTCCATATTTTCGGGAAGATCCGGTCTTGGCTGCAAGAAATCCTCAAAATCTGCCGCTGAGAAAACCAACATTTCTCCGGCACCGTTATGACGGTACATATCATCACCCTGATAAAGCTTCACGGTATCAATCCATTCGCTGAAATCTTCAAACTCGTTCTTTGGCTTTTGGGTAAATAAATTATAGGCAATCCGTACTGTCAACTGGTTATTTTCATTCAGTTCATTCACGACCTTATAATCATCGGGGAAATTTTGAAAGCCGCCACCCGCATCAATGACACTTGTAATTCCAAACCGGTTCAGCTCTTTCATAAAATGTCTGGTAGAGTTTACCTGATGTTCGTAGGACAGTTTTGGCCCTTTTGCTAAAGTTGAATATAAAATCATTGCATTCGGTGTTGCAATGATAAGTCCTGTCGGTTCACCGTTTGCGTCTCTTTCAATCTGCCCGCCGGGAGGCGCCGGAGTATTTTTGGTATACCCCACTGCTTTCAATGCAGCTCTGTTCATCAGCGCTCTGTCATATAAATGCAGGATAAAAACAGGCGTTTCCGGAGCAATAGCATTGATTTCTGCCAAAGTAGGCATTCTTCTCTCTGCAAACTGAAATTCCGACCATCCGCCAACAACGCGTACCCATTGGGGAGAAGGTGTCCGGTCAACCTGTTCTTTAAGCATTCGAAGGGCGTCGGCCAGTGAAGGGACGCCATCCCATCTTAACTCGAGATTATAATTTAATCCGCCCCGGATCAAGTGAATATGAGAATCATTAATTCCGGGAACTACTCTTCTTTTTTTAAGATCGATAATCTGTGTCGCCGCATCTGCAAACTGGTCTACCAATCCGTCATTTCCTGCAGCGATAATCTTACCATCACTTATTGCAACAGCCGAAATATCTGAAATTTCTTTACTGAAACTGTGGATTTTTCCGTTATATAAAATAAGATCTGCTTTCATTGAATTATTGGGTGTTAAGTGTTGAAACAGCTTCTTTAATTCCTCCGCCCGCAACACTGAAAAATGACGGACCTGCAAGCAATATCAGTTTCTGAAGCCTGGATTTCTGAGATAAATCCCTGGCATTCAGATACGATTGGGTACGGTAAGCATCAAATGCTCCTAAAACCACATTTTCCGCAACCAGTGCTGTAGGAGAATCTATTCCTGCATCTTTAATATCGCTGGCAAAAGAAACCGTCTTTACCTGCAGTTTTAAAGCTTCCCTCATCGCAACGCTTCCTACTTTTTTCATTAACCCGGCATCGAAGGAATTCCTGTCACCCAATCCTATCAGCAACAGTTTTTTAGAGGCTAAAGCACCCTTCGGCGGTGTTATCAGTAATGTTTCCAAAGCATATCCTTTAAACTGTCCTTTTTTTCTGACTTCTGTGATGATCCCTTTTAATGCTTCATCCAGGTGAACCATTCCGTTCAGTTCGTCTGGAAGCGCGGGCGGATTAAAGATATCTCCTTCCGTATATTCAAAAACACAGGCAATCTGAAGATCTGCTGCTGCGGCCGAAGGGCCCTGTACAAGACCTACCACAGAAATCCCATCTACTTTTCCCCACGTTGTGGCCGTCCCTACTGCTGCTTTTGCTTCAGCTACTGTTTGTGCTGACGCGAAAGAGGTTAATGAACCTGTCAGAATCAAAGCGACAAGAATCGCTTTAGACCAATTAAAATATTTTGAAACTGAATTTTGCATAATAAATGATTTTTGTAATAATTAAAATTTGAATCCCAACCGGATATTATAGAAGACTCCGCTTTTGGCATTGGGAATAATATCTTCAATAAAAACTCCTTTTCTGAAGTACTGAATTCCGCTCACCAACGAAATAAACCGATTGAAACTATACGTAAAATTGGTGAGATAAGCAGTTCCGATATACCTTTTGCCAGAGCTGCTTCCGGAGCGGTTCAATACTCCGCTGGGCCGGTAAACACCATCATTCAGTGAATATCTCCAGTTGAAAACAACGTCCATCTGCATTTTGAGCTTAGGAGTTACATCCAATGTTGCGTAAGGATGAACATCAATAAGATTGACAGGTCCTATCTGCGGACTGAAGCCGAAATAGCCGCCTTTCGGATAGAGAGGATTAAATGTCTGAAGCTTTCCATCTTCTTTGGAGCGATCACCGGAAATGTAGTCGTTTCTAAGGTTGATACTTGGTCTGAATTTTACATTTTCAAACATATAGCCTATATCAACAGAACCTGTCCAGGCACTGATATTCTGATCTCCAAAACATCCAAACTGATAAGCTGCCTCCAGATTATAGATAAATCCACCTCCGTATTTCCAGAATCTCCCTCCGATTGTGTGGCGCTTTTCTTTTGCCGTCCCAGCTTCAAAAACAGATTCGTCTCTGCGTATTCCTATGTAATACAGATCGAGGTTTCCTGCTTTCGGAAAGATTACTTTGGAATAGGCTCCCCAGAGATTGAGCTGCTTTGAAATCTTATTATCAAAAATTCCTACATTGATGCTATCTGCCATCATGGCAAACGCATCTATAGAAACGTTTTTATTGGAGTACATCATTTTAGCTCCGGTAAAAGAAAGTCTGGCATTAGGCCCTTCCCTTACAGAAATTAATCTTCCTGAACCGTAATCGAGTTCCTGTCTTCCAAGCCTGAAACTAAGTTTCTGATCTGTTTTATTAATCAGACTAGCATCAAGAAAAAGATTCTGAACACTCAGCTGATCCTCATCAATACCTCTGGAACCGTTTTTTCTTCCGTTCTGGAAAGCACTTCTGAGCTGTGAAAATACCCGGATATTTTCTCCTAAATGCAGATCTGCATGGAGATCATAGCGCTGCAGAAAAAAATTGTTGTGTCCGATATTCATCCGCCCCCAATCTTCATTGTTGAAATCTACATACTCGTACCGCGCCTCACCTCCAAAAGACAGATAGATCTCTTTTTTTTCATTAAGGGGGAGAAATTTAATTCTGTTATAAAAAGTGTCTGAAGAATCTTTTAAATATTTATAATTCTCATCATAACGCAGGAGCCTAAAACTCTGGGCAGATAAATTTTCAGAAATTAAAACGAGCAGCAAGACAGCAATTTTAACAGACGATATATAATGTGTAGATCTCAACATTGAAATTCTTATATAAATATTAATGGTTCAGCATATGGTGGGCATAGTGAATTCCCAGGCCGTAAGAACTGCCGTATTTTTTCATCAGATCGGTCACCGCTACATAGGTTTCCTGACGTGCCCAGTCTCTCTGAAGTTCCAAAATGTACTGAATAGAAGTCATAGGTTTTACTCCCGCATGTATCATTCGCTGAACTGCTCTTTCGTGTGCCTCATCGCTTACATCACCGCAGGCATCGGTAATTACATAGACATCATAATTTTCTTCAAGAGCTGATAATGCAGGGCCTACAATGCAGACACCGGTCCATAATCCCGCGAAAACCAACTTCTGCTTCTGGGTGGCCACAATGGCTTTGTACGCCGCTTCATCTTCCCAGGTATTCATTGTTGTTCTGTCGATGTAGCCAGAAGTTGCAACAGGATATGCTGCTTCAATTTCAGGGAAAACCGGTCCTGAAAAACTTTCTTCGGCAACCGTTGTTACTATTGTAGGCACATTGAATATTTTGGAAGCCCCACAGATTACGCCGACATTATTACGGAGTTCGTTCATTGAGATACTTTTGGTTGCAAATGCCATTTGACCTTCAAAATCGATCAGTACAAGTGCATGATTATCTGGAGAAAGTAATTTTGTTGATGGTTTCATAAAATTTATTTTATTGTTATTATGTACGTATTTTAACCTCAACGCTTATGATAGAGCATTGATCGTTATTGTTTTAAAAACTTGATAAACTCTGCATTGAACTTATCTTTTTCTTCCAGGAATGAAGCGTGCCCGCTCTTGTCAAAAGGAATCAGTTGAGATCCTGAAATAGCTTTATGCATTTGTTCCGCTAATGCAAAAGACACGATTTGGTCTTCCTTCGCGTGCAGAATTAAGGTTGGAATTTTAATTTTTGGAAGATCCGCTCGTAAGTCTTCATCTCTTAAAGCAATTAATGCCTGCTCCATTGCGTAAGGTGACGACTGCATCTCAATACTGCCAAGCCAGGCTCCAATTGCCGGGGAAACAGAAGTTGGAGAATACACGAATTTTTCACCTATGGCAGCTAACAGCGCCGGTCTGTCGTTATTATTCAATTCCACCCACTTCGAGATGTCTTCTTTGGTGAAAAAAGGATAAGGATAATCATCTTTTTTAGTATGACAAGGCGCCGCAGCTGAAAACAGGGCCAGTTTACTTAGGTGTGCACCGTTATATTTAGCAGCGTAATGCAGGGCAATGGCGCCCCCCATAGAATGTCCACCCAATGTAGCGTCTTTAATATTCAACTGGTCTAAAACAGCTTTGATATCGGAAGCAAATTGATCGTAATTGTATTTCCCATAAGGTTTATCAGACTGTCCGAAACCTCTTAAAGTAATTCCGATAACACGATAGCCTTCTTTTACTAAAGCATGATACTGATATTCCCATGACGCATCACTTAAAGGATATCCGTGGATCAGAATAACAGGTTTTCCTTCACCGAGGTCCGTTACATGCAGCCTGACATTGGGTTCAACTTCAATATATTCCGCTCTTGCCTTTGCCGGTTTTCCGGTGGTCTTTTCTTCCGGTTTATTGTCCCCGGTACAGGAAACAAATAGTGCTGTTAATACGATTACAGCACTGATCACTGATTTAATTCTCATGGTAAAATGTATTTAGAAATTTATTTTATAAATGTTGGATGCAGCTGAAACTGAGTATTGCTGACTTTTCTGAATCAATTGCCCCATAGTTATGATTTGCCGGCTGAATATGAGGCAGAGGATTCAAAAAATGAATTTATCTTTTCAATAAGTATTTATGCTGACCTTCCAGTACCAGCTCGGATTTTTGGTTATATACCGTTACTTTTGTAGTCACAATACCTTTATCTCCCTGAGGAGTAAGATCCGTAATCGTGAGTGAAGAATACAGCGTATCTCCTGAATGAACTTCTCCCAGAAAATGGCATGAAAGCTCTAAAAAGCTGATAAAAACCTTTCCAAAATAATGGGGCAGCAGAGTTGCTCCCGGTGCGGTAAATGCCAAAACCTGCAATCCATGGACAACGGGTGCCTCATGGCCGTATCTTTTGGCATATTCTGCATCATAATGTATAGGATGATTATCGCATGATACAGTTTGAAAAGCTGAAGCATGAGCCTCTGTCAATGTTCTGCTTGGAGCTCTGAATACCTCTCCAACCGTCAGTTCATTGAAACTGCGGGCCGGTACGACAGAAAAATCTTCAGGATTAAATGCGGATTCTTTTGTATTTGAATTTTCCATACTTTCTGGATTAGAATATAGTAGCTGTAAAAGGCTTCTACTGCGTTATAAAGGCCAATATATCGTTGTTTATGGTTTCCGCTTCCGTTGTTGGCATTCCGTGTGGAAATCCAGGATAAGTGATTAGCTTACCGTTTTTAAGCAGTTTATCAGATTTTACTCCTGCATTTTGGTAGGGCACTATCTGATCGTCTTCTCCATGTAATACTAAGACCGGAATATCTACAGCTTTTAGATCTTCTGTAAAATCGGTTTCTGAAAATGCTTTTATACATTCATAGTGGGCTAAAATACTTCCCATCATTCCCTGTCTCCACCAGTTTCTCTGAACTCCTTCTTTTACAGCAGCTCCTTCTCTGTTGTACCCGTAAAAAGGAAATGTTAAATCAATATAAAACTGCTGTCTGTTGGTAAGGGTTTGTTTTCTGATATCATCAAAAACTTCCATAGGAACACCATCAGGATTATTTTCACTTTTTACCATTACCGGCGGAACAGCACTAATCAAAACTGCTTTAGACACTCTGTCTTTACCATATTTATTCACGTAACGGATTACCTCTCCTCCACCGGTTGAGTGTCCAACATGGATGGCATCTTTTAAATCCAGAAAGGTTGTGAGCTCTGCTACGTCTGCAGCATACGTCTCCATCTCGTGCCCTGTCGTTGTCTGACCTGAACGGCCATGCCCTCTTCTGTCAAAAGCAATTACGCGGTATCCCTTCTGCAGGAAGAACATCATCTGTGCATCCCAGTCATCTGAAGATAAAGGCCATCCATGGTGAAACATGACAGGTTGTCCCGTTCCAAAATCTTTGTAGAAAATTTCTGTACCGTCTTTTAGTTTTAATGTACTCATTGTTTTAAACTTTTTGATTGATAATTAAATTCAAAGTATTAATTTCAATAAGCACGCTACAAACACAATACACTACAAATCAATACATTAAATATTTGAATAGATATAAAAAGCTACGATATATCGTAATTTTATGAACGCATTATTTAAATATCAGAAAAGACGGATTCACAAAACCTGAATTTGATTCTGTTAAAGATGGGTCAGCCGACAGATTTCCTGCAACAAGCCTGTTATTAAAGTAAAAAAATTGTTATTGGAAAATAAAAACAGTCCTGAAAAGCGTTTTCATTCAGAACCGGAGCCGGCTATCAGGCAAGTGAAGATCTGTTTTTAATATAAAAAGTTAATGACAAAGAAAAATCTTTCAAACTAAATTCAGGCCCTACATCAAAAGTTGGACGTTGTATGCGAAAGCATCAAAAGAAAGTTAAGTATCCGTTTTAAAGAATTATAATGAAGTTTTAAAAGCCGAAATCCAGAAACTAAGATCCATAGATATAATATTTCTGAATAAAAGGCAATTTTGTATTGCTGAAAATAGCATTAAAGAAATATCAGTTCATACAAACCGGAATTTATACATTTTTTCTTTTCCAATATAGCTGTACATTAGCTTTAAATTTTATTGTTACAGTATGGAAAATTCGGTCTTATCTTCGGAATTTATCACTTCGCCGGAATTGGTGGAAAAAATTTATAGCAGCGGAGTTTCCAAAAAATATAAAACAGGAGATATCATTTTGGATGAAAATTCCTCTATCCGTGCCATCCCTATCGTGATGAAAGGAATGATTAAAGTAATACGGACTGAAGAAGACGGTAAAGAAATACTGCTGTATTATATAAAATCCGGAGAAAGCTGTATAATGTCCTTTCTGGGCGGAATGCACAATGAAAAGAGTATCGTAAAGGCAGAAGTAGAAGAAGATGCCGAAATACTATTTTTACCTGTGGATAAAGTTTCTATTTTTATCAAGCAATATCCTGAATGGCTTGACTATATTTTCAGGCTCTATCACAAACGTTTTGAAGAATTATTAGATATTGTCAACGCAATTGCTTTTAAAAAAGTCGACGAAAGGCTATTGCTTTTACTGCATAAAAAAGCAGAGCTTTTAAATTCCAAAACAATAACTGTTACGCATGAACAGCTTGCCAACGAGCTTGGTACAGCAAGAGTGGTTGTTTCCCGGCTCCTAAAACAATTGGAAGATGCGGGAACCGTAAAGCTTGGCCGTAACAAAATATTACTTGAATAAGCTATAAAATTACCTTATGTAACAAAAGTAGCTGTAGAATATCCGGAATATCTCCATTTTTGCTATCAGAAATTGGAAAATAAAGATGGAAATTTTTGGCTATATAGCATCGGTTTTAATTGGCATATCGCTTGGGCTGATAGGTGGCGGAGGCAGTATACTTACTGTTCCTGTACTGGTATATCTTTTCGGCTTAGAGGCCATAACGGCAACAGAATATTCACTTTTTATTGTTGGGATCAGTAGTACTGCAGGGGCTTTATCCTATCTCAAAAGAGACCTGATCAATTTTAAGGTTGTTTTGATCTTTGGTATCCCTTCTGTTATTTCAATTTTTCTGACAAGAAGCTACATAATCCCGCTTATTCCTGAAGTATTATTTAATACCGGCCATTTCTCTTTTAGCAGAAATCTATTCTTAATGTTGATTTTCGCCGCACTAATGATTTTTGCTTCCTACAGCATGATCCGAAAAAATACCGATACCGAGCCCATAAAGTACCCATCAAAGAACAACAATATTCTTTTAATGGCTGGTCAGGGTTCCATAGTGGGAATTTTAACAGGCCTGGTAGGGGCCGGAGGTGGTTTTATGATTATTCCTGCATTGACAGGCCTCTTCAGAACATCTATGAAAGTGGCAATCGGGACCTCTTTGGTTATTATATCCCTGAATTCTCTGATTGGTTTCTTATCATCTATGAACCACACGAAAACTGACTGGACCTTACTGCTCACAATATCCCTTATAGCGGTTGCCGGAATTATAATAGGTTCACAGATATCCAAAAAGATAGATGGTAAAAAACTTAAACCAGCGTTCGGATGGTTTATTCTTGTCATGGGCATTTATATCATTGTAAAAGAAATTACCCTCTGATGTAATTGCCGGTTTGGAACTGCATACAACAAAAAATTTAAAAATTATACATATGAAAATAGAACAGATTTATACCGGATGCCTTGCTCAGGGAGCCTATTATATCGTTTCAAATGGTGAAGCAGCAATTATAGATCCGCTAAGAGAGGTAAAACCATACCTGGACCGCCTGGAAAAAGACAATGTCAAATTAAAATTTATTTTTGAGACCCATTTTCACGCCGACTTTGTGAGTGGTCATGTTGATTTAAGCAAAAAAACCGATGCGGCTATCGTTTACGGTCCTACTGCAGCACCTGAGTTTAGCGCTGTAATTGCAGAAGACCGTCAGGTTTTTGAAATTGGGGATATAAAAATAAAAGTTCTTCACACACCGGGGCATACGCTTGAAAGCTCCTGTTTTCTACTGATTGATGAAACCGGTGGGGAAAAGGCTCTTTTCAGCGGTGACACTTTATTTTTAGGAGATGTTGGCCGTCCGGATCTTGCTCAGAAAGGAACAATGAGCCAGGAGGAACTCGCCGGGCTTCTTTATGAAAGCTTATATAAAAAGATTCTTCCATTACCGGATGACATTGTTATCTATCCGGCTCATGGCGCAGGTTCCGCCTGTGGAAAAAATATGCAAAAAGAGACCGTTGACAGTCTTGGGAATCAAAGAAAGACAAATTATGCTTTAAATCAGGAAGATAAAGATGGCTTTATTAAGGCTGTTACAGACGGGTTACTGCCACCTCCGGGCTATTTCGGGATGAATGTTGCCTTAAACAGAAAGGGATCTCAAAGTTTTGATGATGTTATAGCCAAAGGCATGCAAGCACTTTCCTCTGAAGAATTTGAAGAGGCGGCAGAAATTTCAAATGCGCTGCTTATTGATGTGCGGCCACACCAGGAATTTGCCGCAGGATTTATTCCAAAATCTATCAACATAGGTCTTGCAGGTGATTTCGCGCCATGGGTAGGAACCCTGGTTGCTGATGTGGAACAGCCTATTCTCCTGATAACCAACGAAAATGAGCAGGAAGAAACACTGACAAGACTGAGCCGTGTCGGCTTCGACCATGTGTTGGGCTATCTCAAAGGCGGTTTTACTGCATGGAAAGACAGCAATAAAGAAATTGATACAGTGAACCGTATTTCTGCAGAACAGTTTGAAAGCCGGATCAAGAACAATCCTGCTCCTATTTTTGATGTCAGAAAAGAAAGTGAATATCATACGGAGCATGTTCACGAAGCATTTAACAAGCCCCTGGCTTACATTAACGAATGGGCTGGCAGCCTTACGGGAACAGAACATTTCTATCTTCACTGTGCGGGAGGTTACAGAAGCATGATGACGGCAAGTATTCTTCAAGCCAGAGGTTTCAGGAATTTTACCGAAATTGACGGGGGTTACACTGCTATTGCTAAAACAGGCGTTCCAACGACTGACTTTATATGCCAAAGCAAAATTTTCAATAAATAAAATGAGTATGATAGAAATAATAAAACAGCCATGGCCCTGGTATATTGCCGGTCCGCTTATTGGTCTTACAGTTCCTGCGCTGCTTATTGCAGGAAACAAATCTTTTGGGATAAGCTCATCTCTGAGGCATATCTGTGCTGCCTGTATTCCGGCTAATATCAGTTTTTTCAACTACAACTGGAAAAATGAAATTTGGAATCTAATGTTTGTACTGGGTATATTCCTTGGTGGCATTATTGCTGCCCATTTGATGATGGATACTAAAGAAATAATGATGAACCCCACTCTTAAAACGGAGTTAACAGGTTATGGAATAACTGATTACTCCAATCTTGTCCCCAAAGAACTCATGAGCTTTGAAAGCCTTCTTACCTTAAGAGGCTTTATTATAATGGTTGGAGGCGGTATCCTGGTAGGTTTTGGAACAAGATATGCAGGAGGCTGTACGAGTGGACATGCCATAATGGGACTTTCAAACCTTCAGTGGCCTTCGCTGATAGCAACAGTTTCATTTATGATCGGCGGCTTACTGATGGCCAATATTGTACTGCCATTTATTCTTTCACTATAAAATTATAAACATGAAAAAAGAAAAAAATACCACTGCTCAAAACGGCTGCTCAAATGAAAACACTCTTCCGCATAAATGGCAGTATAATTTAAAATATCTTATTATTGGCGTGCTATTCGGTATAGTTTTCGTGAAAGCCGAAGTAATAAGCTGGTTCAGGATTCAGGAAATGTTCCGGTTTCAGTCATTTCATATGTATGGAATCATCGGAAGTGCCGTTGCCGTCGGAATAATTTCTGTCTGGCTTATTAAAAAATTAAAAATCAGAACCATTGAAGGACACCCTATTTCCATTCCTGACAAGAAATTCAATAAAGGGCAAATATATGGCGGGCTGATATTCGGTTTTGGATGGGCTATTACAGGCGCCTGTCCGGGTCCCCTGTTCGCCCAGATAGGAAGCGGTGCTTTAGCTGTTACAGTTACTCTTTTAAGTGCAGTTCTGGGTACCTGGCTGTATGGTTATTTCAGAGAAAAATTACCACATTAATTATTCAGCCAATCTGCAGACGCCGTACTCAATCCGAATTTTAATATATTACCTCATCAGTTTCCAAAATTTACAAAATGCGGAATTTCTGTCGCAAGGTCGCTCATCGGCAAAATATTGTTCCGGTTGCTGTTAAAATCAAAAACGGAATGATTGTCGAAAGGTACACGGGGATAATAAGTAAAAGAAATCTGAATTCTGTTGAAAACCAGATATGGATTATTGATCAAAACACCAATTCCTATTTTGGTGTTACTTTTTGTTTTCAGTAATTTATCGTCAGGCATACCTAGCCAGCCGACTGCCGCAGTCAGATAAGGACTGAAATGAAAATTCTTCCAGGTTTTATTAATGAAAAGCTGAAGCTGATATCTCAGAACCAGTTTTTTAGTTCCTATATAATCTGAATTGTAAACAGGAAATTCATCTGCAGAAGAAAGATTAATCCTGTCTTTATAAGAATAATTATGCTGCGGATTTCCTAATGCTAATGTCGGAGAAAAGAAATGCCTTGCTCTGGCAAATTTCCAATCCGTAAGATTAGTAAAATAAGTTCCATCCAAACGGAAAGATTCGCGGTTTTGGCTGTCTTCATTAAAAAATCTTCCAAACTGAGCTTTCAGATTGAAATACCCTATCTTTATAAAATTACCATACGATGCGGAAACTCCCACATAGGGCTTCACATCATTACTTCTTGATAATACTCCAGCAGTAAAATTGACTGAATTACCATAAGCAATATCCTCCGGTAAATCATATTGAAAAATATTTTTCTGAACTGAGAAATTTCTGTGAATAAACCCGGCAGACATCAGAAAACTGCTGTAAGAACTAAAATATTGATACTGATTGATGCCCGGACTGTCTTTATATTGATAATTCTGAAATCTTCCTATCAATGCAATATTACTGTTCACTTTTTCATTTGAATCAGATGAAACTGGAATTTGATACCCACCCCATAAATCCTGACTGTACACCTTGATTTGAACTTCCGGAAAGGTGGTGCCCGTTTCTACCGGAAGTGAGACATTCCGCATAAAATATTCGAAAGTAAAACCACCTGCCCATTTCGTGAGGGGTGAGAAAAAATCTCTTCTGACATTGAAATTGATTCTTTCATTTTTTAAAAAATCCCGTTCTCCCAAAACCTGAGCGTTGATATATGAACCCAAAAGGTTGTATGCAGTGTAGCTTCCTAAAAGATAATCCTGCTTTTCTTTGGAATCATTTCTATACAGTAAATTCAATTCGTGTCCTAATCCCAATACATTTTCTTCGGTAACCCCCAGGCCAATTCTGCTTCCTGAATAACTTACTCTCGGCTTCAGACTCCAGGAATCGAGAACTTTTACTACCACGTCAATAGAATCTTTGCCGGAAGTACTGTCGGAAACACTGATATTCACTCTGTTTATAAAAGGCATTGTTCTTAGTAAACGTTCAGATTCATAGAGCTTCTGGGCATTATATTCTTCCCCTTCCTGAAAAAGTAAATAATTATGAACAGTAGAAGTTCTTGTATTGGCATGAAGATGATTGGTGAACCAATCATACCATCTGGATTTTTCTTTTTTCTCCTTCGAACCATATCCAAACGGGTCAATTGTTTCTATCCGGATATTTCTGATGTATTTTCCATTATGAGTCTCTTGCAAAAGTTTCTCAGTTCGTGTTTTAACAGATGTTGAATCTGCTTCCCTACGGAATATGAAACGATGAATGAATTTGGTCACTTTTCTTTTATCCGAAAAATTTTCTATTTTATAATAAAGTGAGTCCTTTCTTTCCTGTGCATTTAAAAAGAAAAAACAATTTAAAGTGAAAATGAAAATTACGATCGATTTGTTCATCAGAAATTAAAAATTGGATAAAATTTAATATCAATTAATAAGCCAATATAGGAGTAATACAGGCTTTTAATTACATTTGTGTTCCCGGGAATTATCAATACAATCAGGATATTTCTCTTTCCTATATATTATGAAAATAATTCATGAGCTGTTGCCCGGAAGAATTTACAGGATGCATTGTGAAACTTCTCATCAGATAAGATTACATAATAGTCTGTTTCATAATAAAATAAAAAAAGAGAAACCTCTGGTTTCTCTTAATTATACCTAATTCTTTACATGCTATACTACCATGGGCTTATTTCTGTACCATCTTCTATATCTTTACTGAAAAATTGTCCCGTCGGTGCATTTTCACCTGTCAGTGTGTGCTTAATGATAAAGGCTGCTGCACTTTCTACAGATCCGGAGCCGCTGTGGTGGTTAAAATCTGTTGCGGTATAACCGGGATCAATGGCATTCACTTTAAAAGGTGAATCTTTCAATTCATAAGCCAATACAATGGTGTATGCATTTAAAGCTGACTTTGAAGGACCATAAGCTGCGCCTTTTACTCCATAATACTTCCATGTAGAATCACTGTGCAATGTTAATGATCCAAGTCCGGAAGTTATGTTACTGATTCTGGGACTATCCGATTTTTTGAGCAATTCTAAAAATGTCTGTGTAACACTGATTACCCCAAAGAAATTGGTGTCAAACACCTCCTGAATATGGTCAATGGAAGTATCTGATGCCGTTTGAGGATTAACGCCAAGGATTCCTGCGTTATTAATAAGAACATCAAGCTTTCCCTGTTCTTTTGCGATGATATCCCTTGCTGCCGAAACTGAATGGGGCTGGGTAACATCTATTTCAATCGCTTTAATATTATTAAATCCTTTCTCTGATAATTCTTTTACGGTCTCTTCACCTTTTGCAAGATCACGGCTTCCCAAATAAACGAAAAATCCTTTTTCTGAAAGTTGTTTTGCTGTTTCCAAACCAATACTTCTGTTGGCTCCTGTAATTAATGCTGAATTCATTTTCTTTGTTTTAATTTATAGTGTAAAATTCCAGCAATTAAAAATAAGATCGTTTGCCATTTGGCAAAAAGCAACTTTAGCGGATATTTTTTCTAATTCTGCTCAGTGAGGATTGGGTAACACCCAGGTAAGAAGCAATATACGAGAGCGGAATACGGTTAACCACACTGGGATAGATCTCCAAAAATTTAAGATAACGGGTTGTGGCATCTTCTGAAACCAGGGGACTTCTTCTTTCGACTTTCTGTATTAAGGCTCTTGAAATAATTTTATGGACAATTGCATCCCATCCAACAATGGTCTGTAAAAGTTCCTGCCAGTCTTTTCTCGAGAAAACGATCATTTTGGCATCGGTTATCGCCTGAACATAAGTACTTGAACAGATCTGATTATCAAAACTTTCCAGATCTACCACCAGATTATTTTCTTCTATAAAGTATTTGGTAATTTCCTGGCCTTCATTATTATAATAGCAAACTCTTAAGATTCCATCGACGATAAATCCTACCTGACGGGCAATTTTACCTGCCTCTGAAAAATATTCATCTTTTGGAAGATCAATCTCCAGAGCCTTACTTGCAATAAAATCGATCTGTTGCTGATTAAGATTTCCAAACCTTAAAATAAAGTCAAATAGTTCTTTCATACCTGCAAGTTAGCTAAAGTAACCTGTATGGTATTTGTCATTTGGTAAAAATCATCTTAATATCTCTTGTAAAGAATCTTACTGCAAAACCATGTTTTGATCGTTGACTTTAAAGCCATAATGGATGAATTGAAACTGTTATGCAAGATATTAATAGAACCCATAGAAAAGTCCGTTTTCACTAGCTGTGAAACGGACTCAAATCTTTCATTACATGTATTTTTAAGAATAGATATTGTTATAAAGGTTTTTTAAACATCTGGACGGTCATAGTTCCTTGTCCCCAGTTGAAATTAGGTTGGCCGCCTCCGTTCCACATATTATAAACAACCATACATGTTCCAGCTCCGCCACCTTCTACATACCCTGATAATTTATAGGTGATAGTCATATTGGATGAGGTATTGTTGGTGATGTCCTCAGAAAAATTACCATTGATGGTCGACATTCTTGATCCTGCGTCTAAACCCCTGACTGTCACTTTCCTGGAGCCTTCCTGCTGTTCTACACCATTTTTGTAAAAAGTAATTCCCAGGTAAGATACTCTATCCGGATTCGCACAGCCACTCGTATGAGTACCTGCGGGAATAGAATAGTTCAATATTATTCTTCCAATAGTAAAAGGAGGAATGGTAACAGCTCTCGTAAAAGTACCCAGATCAATAGCAGAATTAGCTGTAATAGGATAATCAAAATTATAATGTATGGGACCACCTGCCTTATTAACCAATACGTCATCTAAACTAAACTTGTCAGCAGGATACATCGCTTCTACCGGAACCTTTTTTGCTGTTCCATCACTTTTCAATACTACTATTCTTTCCGTAGAATCCACACTGGCTGCATCCGGCACACCTCTAAATCTCACATTCCCATCTACATCCAGTTTTTCTGAAGGAGACATTGCATAAGTAGCATTCGAACGTCCTATTCCCATATTTCCATACTCATTAATTACCATAGCCGGGCTATCACTCGTAGAAAATGTAAGAGCAGAAGAATTAGTTGATCCAGTTCCCCAGTAATTTGCTTTTATTCCTGCTAACGGAAAATCAGCACCAGAAATCCTTCCGTTAAAAGATATTTTTCCCAGCTCTGTGCCTGCAGACAAATTGTTAACACCCGATCTTTCCAAAGCTAGAAGTGGAGAACTGTTTACAGATTCTACTTTTAGCTGATTACTTCCTGTTGTAGAGCTTTCTTTTAAATGTAATCCGCTGTCAGGGGATGAAATGCCGATTCCCACCTTACCATCATCTTTAATAACAAAATCAGTATTGACCGTTCTTGCAGCACCGGTAGAACTCTTGCCCAGCTTTACCATTGTATCGATGGGGTCATCAATAAAGGCATCCGGAGTTGGATCTGCAATGGCCGCATTTCCCGTATTTAGCTTTTGCCATTTGTTTAAGCTCCCGTCAAAATAAAAATAACCGGAACTTGTGATCTCAGCAGTCTGCCCTGCCGGAGCTGTGTCAGCGGCTGTTACATAAACCATTGCACCCGTCTGACTGGTAGTATAGGTTTTCGCTCTAAGCTGTGCTCCTGTGATTCTCGGAGCAATTATACCATCCAATACATTGGTTACAGAAGCTTTTCCTTCTATGTCTAATGTGGCTTTAGGACTTGAAGTGTTAATCCCCACTTGGGAAATTGCTTGTAAGGAAGCCAGAATGGCTCCAATTAATAGAACTTTTTTTTTCATCTTTAGTATATTGAATTTGCAAAAGTATCGTTCCAGCAGAAAAAAAATAAACATATATATACATCATATATACATTAAGCATACATCATATATACATCAAATGTATATTCCATCCATGTTTCTTTCATTTGGAACATGAATTTGATTAATATTTATTCATTCAAATTTTATATCCCCCACTCCCGTGGAGATAAAAATAAGAGGCTGTCTCAAAAATCCCCCCTTTCTCGGAATCCTGTTTCATAACTTTTGTTGTTTAGAAGATTCTCAGAGCATCAGTCTAGCTTTTGAAACAGCCTCTTTGCTATACTGGGGTATTCTGTTGGGAGGGATTATAATTCTGATAAGAATACATGCAATGTTAAATATTTGCTTTTGTCAATAAATTTCACTATATTGACATATGAAAAAAAGTGAAAATCAAGGCATAACACATGCAAGTAAAGTTAACGAACGAACAAGAGCTATGGAAGTTCTTGAAAAAGCAAAGCAAACACAAGGGAAAATTACATTCCTAAGACAAGGGGCTGGTAGAAACTTTAAGCCAAAAAATGAAGAGTCCTAAATTGATTTAGCTTATATCAGAAGAATAATATCTTTGCCCATGGCAGAAGAGCTAGAAAAAACTGGTACTCGAAATAATAAAAGCTAAACACATCCGCACCGGAGGTCACAACGGTAATCTATTCAGCGATTTTAATGAAGTTTTTCCCTGGTTGATGGCAAAAAAAGTTTGAATTTTAAAAAAAATGGCAGATGAAAATAATCCTGTCCAGTATTTCTGAATTGTTCATCATAAAAAGGTAATTGCTATTTACTGCTATAAAAGAATTAAATGACCGTGGGGCTAGTCTTCTGATGTACTGTTGCACCAGTCTAGGCCGTACTGAGCACACCGATACAATGGTAGCACGGGGTCTGTTTTTTAAAATGGTCTTTCTGAATTCAGAAAGACCATAGAATAAAAAAGCTTTCTGCTGTAAAGCTAATGTTCCATTGTTTGCGTACTTACGCTCACTATTTTATTTTGTCATAAATAAGTTTCGTCACCACTGCGCCAAAAAGATAATAGGCAACAGTCATGATCTTCTTCTGGTTGGTTTCGGCAACAGGCGAATCATCGAGTCCCATTTTCTGGGGCAGCATCACTGCTCCTAAACCGGCAGCAACGCCTGAAACAATATTAAAGCCTGTGGTGGCTGTAGTAGCATAATACAAACCGTTACTGATAACATCTCCCGCCAGCGTAGCGGCATAAAGCTGGTCTTTATCAGTTATTTTCATATCTGCCTTACCCAGAGCTTTATTTAGCGCCTCCTCGCCTACTTTATTTACCTGCGGAACATTATCAAAGTTCTTTCTAATGGTTTCATGTAAAAGGTTTAGAGCAATAGCACCTCCTAAACCTGCAAGAATTTTCTTATACATATCGTGTGAATTTGGTGTAATAAATTTACTACACAAATTGCGCCATTCTGTCAATGTCTGTATACCCTGTTGTCTTTAGAAATTCAACTTCATAATTGACAGTAACCATTTATAATAATATTGAGTAATCCCTATACTTTGCTTAAACTTATAAAATCCTGCTTAAAGATTCTATAATTTATATGGCATGAAACAGGTGGATTAGCCGGCTGAAATACAATACCTTAAACTGCTTTCTGTAAGCAGCTTAATACGATGTACTCTGGCATTTTTTACTTTAGATTTCTGGAATTCAATTCTTCTTCCAATGCTTTTTTGCTTTTATTCCATTTGTTGACTGCATACAATACAAAAAGTACCGGGAGGAATGTAAAAAGTCCAGGACCATATTTTATGGTGCTATAAATTGCAATACCAATCAGTACTCCCAGGATTACAGCATTTATTATGTCGTTAGACTTATTCTTTTTTCTTTTCTCTAATAATTCCTGATCGGTTAATTCAGTTAATTCTTTTTCCATATTATTTGGTTGTTGGTTTTAGTTTTTTGCAAATTTATTAACTCATAAACTCATGCAAATTATCCGTTTACTATTCGCTTATCATTTATTTTGCTGACAGCTAAAGTACAAAAAAGCCAATATAAATAGCATTGATTTTATTATTATGCCTCTTATACTTCCGGAACTTACTTTTAATAATTAAAACATCAAAATTTTTCAATTATGGCTATATAATTAATTACAGAGCTGTGTGCATAAATAACCTCTACGGATAAGGGGAAACACCATTGATTTATTATAACTCATTTTCACAAACCATTTAATCTATTGATATCTTGACAAATACAAATATGATCTATGTCATATTTTAATAATTAGTGATATATCTATATTTGATGTACACCCTAAATTAAAATTATGAATATGTTAAATCCAATTGTATACAGCCACAAAATTTAGAGATATGATATTTGGTAACAGCATTTACCAACTCATCAATAGATCAGGTTTGTACAAATAATTCTCCAAAGTAAAAAGGTGAACTTTTTCTGTACTATACAACACATGTAAACCCGCTACCGCCTCTGACAGAGGATAATTTGCTAAACTCCAGGATATTTGGCGTTTAGCAGGAAATAGACCAATCATAAAAATTACATTATGTCTATTAAAAAAAGACTTCTGCACTCCTTAGGAGCTGTAGAAGAACATTATTATGCCGGAGACTATATTTTCCGTGAAGACGGCACCCCACAATTCTACTACCAGATTGTTGACGGAGAGGTAAAGCTCAATAATTACAGTAAGGAAGGTAAAGAATTTATTCAGAATATCTTATCAAAACATGCCTGCTTTGGAGAGGCAATGCTTTTTTTGGAAAAACCCTACCCTGTAAATGCAGTTGCTCTTACCAATTGTACAGTCCTTAAAATCTGCAGAGCTAAATTTATGGACCTTATAGATATGTATCCACAAATTACACTCGATATCTGTGCTGCATTATCTGAAAAAACATACAACAAATTTGTCCTGATGCGTAAGATCGCCCATAAAAATGCCATAGAACGTCTTACCGAAATAATGGATATACTGAAAGAACCGCAGGAAAACAGGGATAAATTTTCCTATGAGATTCCGCACACCAGACAGCAGCTGGCTTCCCTTACTGGACTTTGTGTAGAGACAGCGATCCGGGCTATTAAAAAGATGGAAGAAAATAAAGTAGTTATAATAAAAAACAGAAAAATTTTCTACTAGCATCTCTCCACAGTATTTAATATTGTTTTGGTAGATAAGAAGATACAACAGAAATATAATTAAGCTTAAAAACATTCCGATGGTTTTAGTTACAGGAGCAACAGGAATTTTAGGAAGGGTAATTACCTTAGAGCTCATAAAAAAAGGAAGGCTGGTGAGAGCCTGTAAAAGACCCGGCAGTGATTTGTCTGATGTCAGGAATTCGTATCGGTTTTATACATCAGAATCTAACTTTTTCTTTGATAAAATTGAGTGGATAAACCTGGATTTTAACAATTATCAATCTCTTTGCGTCTTATTAAAGGATGTGGAAGAAGTTTATCATTGTGCCGCAAAAGTGAGCTTTGATCCCAGGGACCGTGAAGAAGTGCTCGAAACCGGCATTGTAAGCACAAGAAATCTTTTGCGGGCATGCAGGGAGATGTGTGTGAAAAAATTCCTGTTTGTAAGTTCTGCTGCGGTTCTCAGCATCAATAAAAAAAATATGGAATTACAGATTAATAACAATTATAATATTGATAAAACATATTCTCCGTATATAATATCCAAATATATTTCGGAAAAAATGGTTTGGCATGCCTGTCAGAAAGGCTTGAATACGGTTATCATTAATCCCGGTATGATCATCGGCAGCGGAAACTGGAAAAAAGGAAACAGCCAGATGATCGATGTATTTGTAAGAAGCAGATTTACGTTCTCAGGTGGAACTTCTTGTGTTGACGTTCGGGATGTGGCACGTATCGCGGTAAGCCTGATGGAAAAAAATATTTTTGGAGAACGGTTTTGTATTGCATCAGAAAATGTTCTCTACAAAGATCTTTCTGCCAAAATCAGAAGAATGATCGGCTTAAAAAAACCTATCGTATGCCCCAAAACATTACTCAAAACTTTGAAACCTCTGCGTATGATCCTGGGAATGATAGATCACAAGGCAAAATTTCTTACGGATGAAAATATTGAATTTGTTTCCGAGAGACAATTTTATGACAGCAAAAAACTTAAAAACAGAATACCTTGTAGCTTTTATTCCGTGGCAGAAAGTATCCGGTTTCATTATGGAAATTACCTGACGTACAAAGCAAACGAAACAAAGAATGAAGACTCTAGGGAAGTTTTGTATGAGGCAGATTAAAACAGAAAGTCTTCATTCTTTACTGCCCATATAAAACAATTATTTTTTTAGCATTTGTGTTTTAGCCTTCTCATTGAGAAGGCTTTTAATATCTGATAAGTTCAGAAAGCCTGGAAACTTCAATATTCACTCATCAATAATCAGATAAAACGGAATTCTTGTTAAATAATTTTCTTTTTTCGTTATATAATAGCCTTTCTCATAGCCATAATGACTAAAGTCATAATATATAAAAGCCATTTTCAATATCTTTAATAAACATTAAGATGACAACACCAAATCAGAATGTTATGGAAATCGCAGAATTAAAAATACAGAATCTTGTAAGGTACAAAAACCGGGTATATTCACTCACAGAAGTGTTTCAGCATGAAAATGAAGAGTACTATGTGAAAATAAAGAATTCCAAAAATGCCTTATGTGTTCCTGCAAAATTAATCAAGCCTGTAAAAATAGATGAATCCTGGCTTTTAAAATTCGGCTTCACTAAAACTTATGATTCCCAGCATATTATCAGATTTGAAAAGCAAGAATTTTTAAAATATGACATTGATCTCCGTGATTCACATTCTATGACCGGTCTGAAGCTGTATGGAAATAATATAAACTGCATGTATGTACATCAGTTCCAAAACCTTTTTTGCTTCTTATTCGGGAAAGAGCCTGTGTGAATGTAATTATAAAACAACTAAAATATCAAATAATGCTTGTTGATATTGATTTATTAACCTCGTACGGCGGATTTATTGAATCTCACAGTCCGTCTGACATCATTTTTGAAGAAGGTGATGAGCCACAGTTTTATTATCAGGTAATTACCGGATCTGTAAAGCTTAACCATATAAACGAAGACGGTAAAGAGCTTATCCAAAGTATTTTAAGTGACGGACAAAGTGTCTGTGAACTATTATCGTTTATTAAAGAAACATTTCCGGTGAATGCCGTAGCCATTTCGGAATGTACCATCATAAAAGTACCTATAAAGAAGTTCCTGAAGCTTCTCGACGACCATCGGCAGGCCGCAAGAGATGTCCAGCAGTTTGTTGCAGAACGGCTGTATCATAAATTTATCATGATGCAGAATAATGCATCCAAATATTCTCATGTACGGATAGAAGGTATTCTTAAGTATTTCAAGAGTTTTAGCGATGAACAAAGCCAATATTCTTACGAACTTCCCCTTACAAGAAAGCAGTTAGCGGCCATCACCGGACTGCGTATCGAAACAGTCATAAGAACCGTAAAAAAAATGGAAACCGAGAAAGTGCTGAAAATTAAAAACCGAAAGATCTATTTTTAATCAGCTCCCTATAAAATTATCCTGGAGAAAAAACATTTAAGAGTATTTGATAACATACCTTGTAATAAGGTTTTACATTCAGAAGGTATACAAACGGAACAAATTATTTAATAGAATATTTTTCCGTTCTTTATAATCAGAATTTCGTTTTTCTCCATTCTTTTTATTACCCTGATGGTTGTTTCAAGAGACAGGCCTGTAAGTGAAGCCAGCTGCTGTCTGGTATGTGGAACTTCAAATGAAAATCTGTCTTTATTTTCTTTTGCCTCTTTCATTTGGTTCATCAGTTCTATAAGCCGTTCCTCCGCATTTTTGCTCGAAATTTTCTCCATTAATACAATTTTTTCAGAAGTCTTTTCCGACATAGTTTTATACATATCCATAAAAATCCCGGGATTTTCCTGCAGTAACTGAAAGAACTGGTCCCTGCCTACTTTAAGAATGACACATTTCGTAAGAGCAACCGCATTTACAGGATATGGTTTTCCAAGAATAAGCATAGATTCTCCAAAACATGAACGCTCCGAAAGAATATTTTGGATAAATTCTTTACCATCTTCCTTATAACTGTTAAGTTTTACTTCGCCTGTAACTATTTGATAATAAAACTGCGGAGTGGCTTCTTCACGAAATATATAATCACCAGCATTGTACTGCTCTTCAATTGCTTCTACCGAATGCAAAAGGCTTTCCTGGATAGACATGATGTAATTTTTAAGGTTTGCTTTATTCTATGCTACTGAGAGAGAAAATTAAAAGCATTTCCGAATGTTCTGAATTATTTTGTCAAATGAAATTTAACTGACAGCGTACCATCGTATTTTATGCACAATACTCAATTACGGTTCAAAACAGAAATTCTTGCTATTATTTTCCACTGTAAGTGGTTAAGGATATATTGAAATGTTTGTTTTATAAGGAAATATCATATTCAAAAATGCTGATTTCACGACTTGACCTTGTATTGTATTCATATTCTTTCTTAAATGGTATATTTTCAAAGGTAGCCTATCAGCAAGGCATTAAATATGACATAGGTCATATTTCAAAATCTTTTAAAAAGAAAGAATGTCAAGTGTTTAAATGCAGGTTTTTTATTTGATTTTCAATAGTTTAAAGTTAGTCATAAAAAAACTATTACCATTAATTACTTTACTCCTAAAGAAATTATCTGCAATTATTGCGCTGATGATATTCTGTAATCCTGTTTCCGTATTCCGGAATATGCAAAAAAACTTGATAAAATGAAGGACAATAGAAGTCACTTTTGATTTAAATCACATTCAAAGAATTATTAAATTAATATATTTGTAGTATGTATATTCACAGTCAGGTTATGTGAATTGTTAATTAGGAGTTATGGTCATACAGGAAGACTTGCTCATTACTTTTGGGGCAGACATTATTCAACTACAAAAATCCGAAATGCTCTTTGCAGAGAATAATGCACCTGCTTATTATTTTCAAATCAGGACGGGTAAAATAAAACTCACCAATTTTCAGGTTGAAAACAGAGAGTTTATTCAGAGTATTCATGAAAACGGCGATTCCGTTGGCGAAATATTTTTATTTTCCAAATACAAATATCCTGTCAATGCTGTTTTGATGGAGGACTGTACTGTTCTGAGATTAGAACGCTCCAGACTTTTGAAATTACTGGAGTCTGATTTTGAAATCCAAATGAAATTTCTTCATTATATAGCAGAAAGGTCGTACCATAGCTGCATTTTTTTAAACAGCCTGACTTCAGAAGATGCAACCCATCAGCTGCTTACTTTACTCAATCATCTGAAAGACGGACAGACTACAGAGCGCTATTCCTATAAAATCCCCTACACAAGAAAAGAACTTGCTTTTTTAACAGGCTTAAGGATTGAAACCGTCATAAGGACCTTTAAGAAAATGGAAAGTGAAAACCTGATTAAAATAATTAAAGGAAGAGTTTACTACTAGTAGATTCTCGGAATATATTCACACACTTGTTACGGACAGTTCGTTCTGCAGCTGCTCTTCCCTACCGTCAAAACCGTAGTATTTTCTATATAATCAACTGATATTCAATTGAATAATTAAAATTCCTTAACCATTAAAATAGTTTTCACTTTTTTTGGCAGGTTTATGACGTGCGTCATAAATGCATACTGCACATCCTTTCTATCTTTGAAAAACATCCTATTCAATTTTTGCACTTATTCTCAGTAGACTCCTCTTTCTTGAGGAGTTTTTTTATATAAAAATTGTGATTCCCATCATAAATTTTTCATTTTCTGATGAGTAAGTTTGAATAACCAAATTCAATTATCATGAAATATTTAACACTATGTGTACTTTTATTACACACTCTATCGGCCTGCACAAAATCCGAGACTCAATACATTAACAGGGAAAATAAAAGAGAAACTGTAAATGACAAAGCCTCGGATACCATACCAACGCTGAATGAAATATCCGATACCATAAAGCAGAAAGAAGACAGCACTCATGTGAAAACTGACAACGAATAATTATTTATGAATCCAAAAGGCAGATTAATTATCATTCGTGGCCATGATACAGATCCTACTGGCGATACAGAATATGAATTAACATCATATCAGCTGTTAACCAAAGCTTTCAGGCTGCTCTCCGAACGAAAAAGTATCCGTATAGAAATCATCACTACATCCAACCTGATAGCCAGCAGTAAAGAGCAATATGCTGCCGTGCTGGAAAAGGAAGGTTACAGTAATACCGGTTTTATCCATCTTCGGAAAAAGCAGGATCTGGATCATTATTATTCGAGGATACTGGAAGCTCAGTTTGTTGTTCTTGCTGATCATACAGCGCAGATCTGTGAAGTCTTAAAAGGATCGGCAATGCTGGAACTTTTAAACAGAAAATATCTTCACGAAGAAGATTTTACCATTGCAGGAATCAATGCAGGCGCCATGGGTCTTCCGGGACTGGTACTAAACGATACAGAAGCGACCGATTCAGGTCTTGGCTTTATCAGCAATTGCATCATTGATACAAAATTTATGCATGGTGAAAGATGTAAAATTTTGATAAAGGCAGTTATCTGCCATCAGGAATGTTTAGGCTTAGGATTAAACAGCGGAATGGCATTAATCATTGAAAAAGGCTATAAGGCATCATGCCTGGGGAATAGCTCTGTAATGGTGGTGAATGCCAGAGATGTTAAAAACAAACGTTTAGGAAGAGGAGCATCGGTGTATAAAAAAAATCTGAAAGGACATATTCTTACCGAAGGATCTGTTCTCAATGTATGCACTGGAGATCTGATAAAAAATCATTTGCTTCCGTATAACTTAAACTTTGTCAACAGAAATATGATTCAATAGTTCTAACTAATAAAATATTATATATGATACCCAAAGGACAATTATTAATTATAGGCGGTAAAGAAGACAGGGATGGTAACAATCCTGAAATGAAGGATAAGAATAATGATTTTTCGCCCAATGAAATTCTTAAACTTTTAGCAAGATCCAAAGATGACCGTATTGAGGTAATTACTGCTGCAACTTCTGAGCCAGAAAGTATGCATGCAACCTACACAAAAACATTTGAAGAAATAGGATATACCAATTTCGGTTTTCTGGATATCTGTGATGATCAGATTCATACAGATTATCATCTCAAAAGAGTCAAGGCCGCCAACACTGTGTTTTTTACAGGCGGTGACCAGGACCGGATCTGTAAAATTTTTCAGCAATCCGTCCTGACAGATCTTCTAAAGGAAAAATATTATAACGAGGAGAATTTTATGATTGCAGGAACCAGTGCAGGAGCCATGTGTATGCCTGATATTGTCATACTGGAAGCCATCAACGGGGAAGCCATTCTGGAACATGATATTGAGCTGGACTGCGGGCTGGGCTTAATCGGGAACTGTATTATCGACACTCATTTTGTACACCGCGCAAGATTTGGAAGACTTGCGCACGCTGTGATCCTGCATCAGAATTCCTGGGGAATCGGCCTAGGAGAAGACACTGCTCTTCTTATAGAACAGGGCTCTAAATCAACCTGCCACGGCTCGGGAATGGTGTGGATTCTTAATGCAAAAGAAATCGGCCAAACGAATATAGAAACAGTAAAAAAAGGATCTCCGGTTTATGCAGAAAATCTTAAAGTTCATATTTTAACAGAAGGCTGTAAAATTGATTTTAATAATAATGTTTTTGCAGGAACATCATCCGAGAAGAGTAAAAATAACAAAGAGTAAAATTATAAAAGGGAGCCAAATTCGGTTCCTTTTGTGTTATAAATAAATGTTCATTTAGAGACCTGATATGAGATGGCTCATAAAATAATGGTCTCATATACCTGTATTTTTATTAATCAAAACAAAATAGGTTATGAGGAAAAGTTTAAATCTCACTTTGAAAATCTGGCGGCAAAAAAACAGAACAGCAAAAGGAAAATTTGAAATTTATAAAATTTCCGATATTTCTACTGATTCATCTTTTCTGGAAATGCTGGATATCCTTAACGAGCAATTAATTAATGAAAATAAAGAACCCGTTGCCTTCGACCATGACTGCCGTGAAGGAATATGTGGAATGTGTTCTTTATACATCAACGGAAGAGCACACGGCCCGGATACTGGAATCACAACCTGCCAGCTGCATATGAGAATGTTCCGTGATGGCGACACCATTGTTATTGAGCCATGGAGAAGCGTTGCATTTCCCGTTATCAAAGATTTAATTACAGACAGAAGTGCTTTTGACAGGATCATGGCAGCAGGCGGATTCATTTCTGTGAATACTTCAGGAAATACATTAGATGCCAATGCTATTGCTGTTCCCAAAGCTGATGCCGATAAAGCGATGGACGCTGCTGCATGCATCAGCTGCGGAGCCTGTGTAGCCTGTTGTCCCAATGGTGCTGCCATGCTTTTTGTAGGGGCCAAAGTTTCCCATTTTGCACTGCTTCCGCAAGGGAGGGTTGAAAGCAAAAGAAGGGTTTTGAATATGGTAAAAGCAATGGACGAAGAGGGATTTGGAAACTGTTCGGTAATCGGAGCCTGCGAAGTAGAATGCCCTAAAAATATTTCTTTGGATAATATTGCAAGAATGAACAGAGAATATATAAAGGCATATAGTTCTTTTTCAAAAGACGAGCAGTAATCATTACTGAACAGTAGCTTTTTAACAAATTTCTTGCAGTAAGCAAATCAATAAAAACAGAAAATGAGCTACCTGGAATAGCTCATTTATTTGTGTTTCTCTTTCAAAAATTAAGAGCAGATTTAAAATTAAATTATAATTTGTGTTTTAGTTTTTTATTTTAATCGTCTTACAGAAACTTGCGTGATCGGACCCGAACCCGTTGAGCCTGAGCTTGAATATTTTAGTGTATACTCTTGCGTATTTATAGCTCTAAACGAATAGGTATTTGCTGCCTGCATCGGAATCGAAGTAATTAAAGTATAGGTTTGTAATCCGCCAGTCGGTGCCGCATAGGTATCATTTACTCTCGCTACCCACAATCCCGTATTATTATTCCATATACCAATAACCGGTGAAGTTCCGTTGGCAGTGGAAATCTGTACATTCATATTCACCTGATAAACCCCGTCAGCAGAAACTTTAAAGGAATTGGTTGCAGCCGTTCCTGTATAAAGATTTTCGTTATCAATAATTTCATTATTGAGATTGCCAATAGGATTAGCTACCGTAGCACCCGGAGAGCCAGCAGCAGTCATATCAGCAGTCATTTGAACCGTAATTTCCTGTGCAACTAAAAACTGTCCATTAACAGCTATTACTGTCCCTGTTGATGTAGGAACACCTGCCAAAGTCTGCCATGAAGGGGCAGCACCTGGTCCGTTTGATTTCAGTACCTGGCCAATCAGACCTGCTGAACCAGCAGTAGTACTATTACCTCCGACATTAAGTTCATTTGTCACTTGTAACGAGCCATTTACATGAAGAGTTTTCTGAGGAGTTGATGTTCCTATACCCACTTGAGCATAAGTTGCCGCATATATTGAGAGGGTCAATAAGAAAAGTGTTTTTTTCATTTTAGTGTAATTTAAGTTAAAAGCAGCCTCCTTTTCTTGCAATCCAGGGAGAATGGAGAAGAGGCTGAGTATAGTGTTCATTTATGTTTTTAGAATCCGAAAAATCCTTTGGGCTACATTATAGTATTCTATTTTGGTATCAACAATCCTGAAACGGCTTACCATCTTTGTTGGCATTGACATTTGATGACCATCCTTAGTTTTATTTAGCAGCAAATAATTTTTAAATAATTATTTAGGTACAAATTACCGACATTTGGATATAAATTATTGAGAATTAGCATCGAAATATATCGATATACCTATAGATATTTATCACTGGGAATCTATTAAAAAGAGGGTTGAAATTCTGTAATTATTGAATCACAGGATTTAATTTTTGTGCTTTGTAAAGAATTTCTTGTTTGCATCTCGTGGAGAGAGGAATTCTCACCACTTTTTCATATACGATAGACATTGGCTTTTTATTTTAAGAATGAAAATTGCCGCGATATTGCCACATCCTTTGTGTTTATTTTTTTAATCAATTTCAGTTTTTTACTCAGCATCGGCTGTAGAAAAAATAACTATGGAAACCAAAATCGAGTTGTTCCATTCTCTGGTATCTATCAGAACCCTATCATTTATTTTAAGAATATGAATTTGCTAGGTGCATTGTATAAAAAATGCACATATGATGTATTTATGATGTAACTGATATTTCTTTGTTTTCCATCTGTATCTCTACATTTGTGCGTAAATAAATCAAACGATGATGAATAAAAAACTTTTATTTTTAGCTGGAATATTATGTTACCTGTCAGCTCACTCCCAAACAGGAATTAATACTCCAAATCCCCAAGCCACCTTGGATGTAGTAGGTAAACCCGATTTAATCAATATCATGGATGGAATTATCGCTCCGAGAATTACAGGGGCACAGCTTAGAGCGAAAACCTATACTACCAGCCAGACGGGTGCTATGGTTTATGTAACAGCTGCTGACACAGCTCCCGCAGGACAAACTGCTGAGGTTACAAGTTCCGGTTATTTTTATTTTGACGGTAGCTTAAACAAATGGCAAAAGCTAAATACAGGGAATACAACCGCTGGAGATCCAACTCCGGATGCCTTTATTGATGATCCTGCCAATACAATGGTAAAGCTGGGCAAGAGTTCTACAGGTGCTGCAAGAATTACCAATACCGATTTTGTTATTAAAGATGATGGCAAGGTAGGAATCGGGATTTCATCCCCTGACAGCGGATTACATTTAAAAGAAGGCTCTGCAGCAGGAAGTAATCAGCTAAAAGTGGAATCTGTAAACACTTCCCCATTATTAGCTTTGGAAAGATCGGGGGCTAACAATCTGTCTGCAGGCACAGAGCTGGGAAAAATATCTTTTAACGGCAGAATTGCAGGAGCAGATCATCCGTTGGCAGGAATAAAAGCAAATTACTGGGGAAGCGGAACAACCAATTCTTCTGCCCTTACATTTTCTACGAGTGATAGCCCGGCTATGGTAATTAATGAATATGGAAATGTGGGAATAGGACATTCGAATACAGATTATGCGATGTCTCCTTCGGAAAAACTGGATGTAGATGGGAATGTGAGATTCAGAAAGGTACCTTCATCACCTCTCAATGCCACTGATATGTTGGTCGCATTAGATAAAAATGGAGTGGCTAAAAAAGTAGCTGTAAAAATACCTACAAGTGTTTTGATTGCTACAAGAACAGGATCATCATTAAAAACAGCTGACGGTTCAAGCAGTGTACTGTGGTTTGAAAATACAAACCAGATTGACAATGATTATGTAACCAGAATTAACAATGGAGTTTTTCAAGTAAAAAAAAGCGGATTATATACAATAACAATTAACGCTGGATTCGAGGGTGTTCCGGAAGGAACACCTCTAGAAAGCCATTATAGAGGTGTTACTCTGGGAATTAGGGCCGGAAGTAAAAACACTCAGCAGTATGGTTCTAATTATATGGGACACGGCTTTACTAATTTAACAGTTGCTTTTATCCTGAATGCCGGAGAACAGTTTTATTCCTTTACCCAATGCAATAAAGGGGGAACCTACAAACAAGCGGGAGCAACCATGTCAATTGTTTATACACCACTTTAGAGGAATATTTACTCGCAAGGCTATCCTTATCCTTAGAGACCCTAATGAACTCCATATTAAATAAAAACACTGAAATATCATTTTATTGACACAAAACTTATTCAAATACAATATGAACATCTATTTTCTAAATAATATATTTTAGATATGATATCAGTGATGTATAATGTATCTCTATGTATCTCCTGTTCTTTTAAACCCAAATATGCCGCAAGTGTGAAAGTTCATCAATTCATATAAACAAAAAATCCTGCAATTCAATGAATTGCAGGATTTAATTTTTGTGCTTTGTAAAGAATTTCTTCTTTTCACTTTGCGGAGAGAGAGGGATTCGAACCCCCGGACCTGTTACAGTCAATAGTTTTCAAGACTATCGCAATCGACCACTCTGCCATCTCTCCTGAATAACGGCTATACCGTTGTTTTCAGTGGTGCAAATATAAAACGATTTTACAGTTCTGCAAAACTTTTCCGTGAGAAATTTCAACGAAACTTAATAATAGACTTAAAATCAGGCGAATTATTTTTCTAGGACACCCTAACCTCTTCCCTGTCTACTATGGCAATGAAACTGTTTTTTATAAGATCCGATGGATACACAAACTGATCTCCATTTTCTCCTTTTACTACAATAGCCGCCTGTTCATCATTCAGGCATTTATCCAGCTGGCTTTGCATTTCATTCAGTCTTCCATCCTGGATTTCAATGGTGTAGGTTCCTGTTACGTGTTTTATTTTTATGATTTTACTGTGCATATTATTTTTTTGATTTGGGATTTAAATTTAGGAATTTTTCGGTTAGTACAATTATATTTTTCACAAGGTGCGACCCACAACCTATCTTTGGCTAAAGCCAACGGAATCTCCACTATGTAAACGGGCCAAAGCCCGTTCCTGTTGAATATAATATATATCATCTTTCAATAAAATCTTGATTTCTATAAAACTTAAGTGTACTTAATCTGCACTATATCCAACTTAAAAATAAGTAGAGCATTTAATAAGCTTTTGTGGTAATAAAAAGCGCACCCGCCGGGTACGCTTTGTATGATAATAAACTGAATATTAATGTAATTCAGCCAGGTATTTTTCTGCATCCATCGCAGCCATACATCCGCTTCCTGCAGCGGTGATCGCCTGTCTGTAGATATGATCCTGAACATCACCAGCAGCAAAGACTCCCGGAAGATTTGTTCTTGTAGATCCTTTTTCAGTAAGGATATATCCGTTTTCGTCAAGGTCTATCTGTCCTACGAAGATATCCGTATTCGGTTTGTGTCCGATAGCGATAAAGATCCCTTCTACGTCAACCGTAGAGGTTTCCTGCGTTTGATTGTTGATGATCAGGGCTCTTTCTACAAGGCTGTTTTCACCTTCAATACCAATCAGTTCATGATTGAATTTCACTTCAATATTCGGAGTATTTTCCACTCTGTGGATCATTGCTTTAGAAGCTCTGAAAACGTCTTTTCTTACCAGCATGGTTACCTTTCTGGTCAGTTTCGCAAGATAGGTAGCTTCTTCGGCTGCCGTATCTCCCGCTCCCACTACCACCACATCTTTTCCTCTGTAGAAGAAACCGTCGCATGTAGCACATGCCGAAACACCGCCTCCTGCATATTTCTTCTCATCGTCAAGACCAAGATATTTTGCTGTAGCTCCTGTAGAGATAATCACTGTTTTAGCCAGGATCTCTTTGTTTCCTGCATATAATTTGTGAACACCGCCGTTTTCTTTAGAGAATTCGGCTTTGGTGATCATTTCATAATGAACTTTAGTGTCGAATCTTTCCGCCTGCTTCTGCAGGTCCATCATCATTTCAGGCCCTGTAATTCCTGCCGGATACCCTGGAAAGTTATCAACCTCCGTAGTTGTTGTTAATTGTCCACCCGGCTCCAAACCTGTATAAAGTTCAGGTTTTAAGTCTGCTCTTGCTGCATATATTGCCGCTGTGAAACCAGAAGGTCCAGATCCAACGATCACACAATCTAAAATGTTTTGCTCCATAAATTTACTTTGTTCAAAAAGATTTTAATTCAGTCCGCTAATTTCGTAATTTTTAATGTTTTATTAAAGTATTTTTAATGATACTTGTCAATATCAACTATGTGAACTGTCGATAAATGATTGACGTATCGGAATGGGATTCTGGATTCCGGGCCCGGGTTATCACCTACAGGTTATAAAGTCTAATTATAGGCCATTTACATTCTCAGTCCAAAACTCTCAAACTCTCAAACCCATCAACTCATTACACCTTCATCTTAATCTTATCCACATTGATAATCTTATACACCAGTTCCTTGATCAGTTCTGCCTCTCCCATATTCACCGCACCAAGGCCCTTCCCTTTCATATCAAACTCCCTTAAAATAGAAATGACTCTTGTCGCATGTTTTAAAGGATATAATCTTGCACTTTCTGCATAATCTTTGATAAAATAAGGGTTAACACCCATCTGTGAAGCAATAACCTGTGGCGGCTGCCCGGCCATTGTCTGGTAAATGATCACATTGGAAAAGTAGCTGTAAAGGTTTGCCAGCATCATGACAAAAGGATTGTTCTTTGGATTTTTACCCATAAAATGAGCAATCTTAAAGGCTGCATCAGCATTTTTGGTTCCTAAAGCCTTCTGAAGCTCAAAAACATTATATTCCTTACTGATCCCAATATGGCTTTCCACGATCGTCCCGTCCAGTATTTCACCTTCTTTAAGGATGATCTTCAATTTATTCAGCTCGTTGGCAATTCTTGAAAGGTCGTTTCCCAGGTATTCTGCAAGCAGATGAGAAATATTCGGAGCGGTTTTAATTGTAAGGCGCGTGCATTCGTCAGCGATCCATTTCGGAAGATTGGTGTCTCTCACCGATTCGCTTAAGAAAAGAGCTTTTGCTTTGTCCAAAGCTTTTGTCGCTTTTTTCCTGCTGTCCAGTTTCTTATGCTTATGGGCAAAAACCAGCACCGTAGACGGTACAGGATTTTCAACATAGGCTTCCAAAACCCTGTTTTCTTCTTCATTAAATTTGAGATCCTGAGCTTCCTTTACAATAATTAACTGTTTATCCCCCATCATCGGGAACTGTCTTGCCAGGGAAAGGATCTCCTGATAGGAAGTATCTTTTCCGTATACAACGGTCTGGTTAAAAGCTTTTTCATCTTCCTCCAGAAAGTCGTGTTCCAGCACTTTTACGGCGGCATCAATAAAGTAAGGTTCTTCTCCGTGGAAAAAATAAATAGGTAAAACTTCTTTATTTTTAATATTTTTGAGGATTAAATCTAATTCTTTCATCTTATTAATGGAACTTCCAAAACTGAATTTTCAGGAAACTTTTGATTTTAAATTCAAGAAAGACAAAGATAAGTTTTTTATTTATGACTTGGTCCGCAAAACTTATCTTCTCCTCACCCCTGAGGAATGGGTAAGGCAGCACTGGGTACACTATTATCTTACTGTAAAGGCCTATTCCCGGTCGGCAATTATCACCGAAAAAAAGATCCTTCTGAACGGCCTTACCAAAAGAATCGACCTTCTGGTTACCGAGAAAACAGAACCTATTATCCTGATTGAATGCAAGGCACCACAAATTAAGCTGACCGAGAAAACATTTGAACAGACAGCCCGGTACAATTCCATTATAGGCGCAAAAGAAATTATCCTGACCAATGGCCTGCATCACATCAATGCATACTATGAGAACGGACAGTATCAATTCTATAAACCGGAGTAAACTTTCTAACCACAAATTTTTAATTACCGGGGATCACATTCCCCTTCACTGGAGGGGTGGCGAAAATTCAAAGAATTTTTGACGGGGTGGTTTAAAAAAATACATATCAACCTCAAAAGTCACAAAAGCTTTTGAAACACTTAAGTGTATTTAAGTTGAATACATTGCGCAAAGAAGTACACTTAAGTTTTCATGAAAATCTCTGATTCTCCTTGTGTGATCTTATTATTTTCAGCCTGGTAAAACTTTTAAAACTAAAGTACTCTAAAGTGTTTAAAATTAAAAACTTTTGCGACTTTTGTGGTTAAATAATAATTTAAAAAAGTTTAAAACATATATGGAAATTAAGAATATCATATTTGATTTTGGAGGTGTACTAATGGATTGGAATCCAAGATATTTTTTCAAAGACTATTTTAATGATGATGAAAAAATGGAATACTTTCTTGAAAACATTGCCCAGTCGGAATGGAATGAAGAACAGGACCGCGGAAGAAGCCTGGCGGAAGGTACCGATATCCAGGTGAAAAAATTCCCTGAATGGGAAAAAGAGCTCAGAGCTTATTATGACAACTGGACCGTGATGCTGAAAAGTGATATTCCACAGAATGTAGAAATTTTACGTCGTTTAGGAAATACTAATTATCAATTGTTCGGGTTAACCAACTGGTCTGAGGAAACTTTTCCTTATGCACTGGAAAATTATGATTTTTTCCAACTTTTTAACGGAAAGATCGTGGTTTCAGGAACGGAAAAACTGATCAAGCCGGATCCGAAAATCTGGCATATTCTTCTGGAAAGATATGATCTTAAGGCCAGTGAATCTGTTTTCATTGATGATAATCCTAAAAATATCGACATGGCCGATTCACTAGGATTTATGACCATTAAAATAGATCCGGATACTGATCTGGAAAAAGAGCTGGCAGATCTGGGAATCCAGCTCTGATCATCTTTGGTTTTACCATATTTTCATCCTCAATATAAGTTATTTTCTGTAATTTAGTTGAGGATTTTTTTATAAATGCCGGAATTTAGGATAAGTAAATGCCGGAAAACATGTTTTGTATGCCTTTTCGATAAGAATACAATTGTTTTCAGGCATGTATAGTGAGTCAAACAAGGACATTTCATTCAGCAGGTAATACAATACTTTTTTGTATTGCTTATCAATAAGTGAAACGGCTTTGTTTATCTTAAAATCAACTGAATACTTTGTAAAAGCCTTTTTTATCATTGTGTTTAAATCTTATCCCGAAGCTCAGTTAAGTTATAATTAAAGTCTTTTTAACACTTACTAAATTATACAGAATATGATACGCAACCTCTTATTAACAGCATGCATGATCAGTGCAGGAACCGTTTTTAGTCAAAAATTAAAAACCGTTTCCTATCAGGATGGTTCTCAGAAACTCAACGGGCTGGTCACTTCCAATGCCGGAAAAAAACTTCCGGGTGTCCTGATCCTGCCAGCCTGGAAAGGGATCGACGACGAAGCTAAAACTGCTGCAGCCGATCTTGAAAAACAAGGTTATATTGCTTTAATTGCTGATATTTACGGTGAAGGAAATATTCCCGCAGATAATGCTTCTGCCAGCAAAACGTCCGGATATTACAAACAGAATTATGATGCTTACCAAAAACGGATTTCCCTGGCTTTAGAACAGTTGAAAAAAAATGGGGCAATTGCTGATAAAATTGCTGTGATCGGATACTGTTTCGGCGGCACGGGAGCTTTGGAATCAGCAAGAGGAAGCCTTCCTGTTGTGGGAGTTGTTTCCATCCACGGAAGTATAGGAAAAGATCAGTCCAGAAAAAACGGCCCGATTTCCGCAAAAATATTAGTCGAAAATCCTGCAGATGATCAGGGAGTTACCCCGGAAGATTATAATAATTTAATCAAAGAAATGAACGAAGGCAATGCAGACTGGCAGATCATCACTTATGCCCATTCGAAACATACATTTACCGATCCGAAATCGCCAGATTATAATGAAGTAATGGCCAAAAGAGCCTGGAACCATACGTTGCTGTTTCTGAAGGAAATACTGAAATAAATGAATTTATTTTTAATGTAACAGTGTAACAATACTTTTACCGACGAATCGAATTGGTATCTTGTTACACTGTTACATTGGTAATTTTTTTTATTCTTCCCTGTTGACCAAATCCATCGAAAATGCAGGAAGACAGATGGCTATATATTCACAGGATTCTGAGAACGGATTGCTGTAACGTACTCTTGCGCCTTTTTCTATCAAAATACTCTGTCCTTTTTCAAGAATGATAATTTCTCCGTCTATCTCAAACTGCTTCTTTCCTGAAATAATAAGGGTAAACTCGTCGAAATCCGGAGTCTGATGCGGCTCGCTCCAGTCTGGTGGCGCTACCATGTGGGCAATGGAAATATCTGAGTTTCCTGTAGAATTTCCCCAGTGCTCTTCAATCAGTTTTCCATCTGTAGTAGGCACTACAAATGGTGATTTTTGAATCCTATATTTTTTCATGACAGATTTTCTTTCTTTATTTCATACACAAAATTGGTTCTTGTAGGCTCTGCAAAATAAGCCACTTCCTCTTCTGCGATTTTCTTACCACCGATTCTTTCCAGTGCGGTCTGGGACCGGAAATTTTCTTTCCCGATATGAAAATGTACTTTGTCTACATACTGAAAGATATAATCAAGCATCATTTTTTTCACTTTGGGATTGATCCCTTTTCCCCACGACTTTGTTCCATAGAAGGTATAACCAATGAAAATACGATTTTCATTTTCATCAAAATCATAAAAACGGGTACTGCCTAAAACATCACCGGAAGATTTTTCTACAATTTTAAAAGCACCTCCGCTTTCCATAGCACCTTTGAAGAAGCTTTCAAAAACCTCTCTCTTATATCGTTCTTTATTGGGATGCTGCTCCCAGACTCTGGGATCGGAAGCTACTTCATATAAAGACTCAAAATCCCCTTGTTCTAAGGGGATTAATTTATATTCCTGATTTTCTAAAACAGGCTGAATTGAAAATTTCATTGCTTAGCTTTTTGTTTTTGCAGCGTCAGATTCTATTTTCTTAATTTCTTTCAGCTTATCTGCAATCTTGATAACAGCATCCGGTTTTGCAGGTTTTAAAGCAACTTCTGCCTGAGCCATGTCCCATTTAATCACAAGATTTCCTGAGTTTTCATCAGTTGGGTTCAACGTGATTTCAAACCACTCCTGTTTATCAGCCAGTTTGTTTACCGGTACGGTTACATCTACCACATCCTGTTTTGGATCATAGGTATAAGCGCCCCACTGCTGGAAATCTTTATTTAATATTACTTTCCATTCTTTTTCTGTAGGAACGATAAAAAGCCCGTACGTTCCTGCAGGAACTGTTTTTCCACCGAAGTTAACAGACTGTCCGAATGTGATTTTTGTAGATGAGTTCGCGCCTGCTCTCCAAACCTGTCCGTAAGGAACCAGTTCTCCGAAGATCTTACGTCCTTTCACTCCCGGTCTACCATAATCAATGCTGATTTTGGACATAGAAAACTGCTGTTCTACCTTCTGACGCGGGCTTGCTGCCGGTACTGAGTAATCCTGAGCAAAACTTAAAGCCGAAGCTGATATGCAAAGTGCAAATAGTAACTTTTTCACGTGTAAATTTTTGCCTAAATTTACAAAAATCAAAATAAAATAGCCTTCTCTAATTCCAATAATTTTTGCTTTCTCCAGATTCCGCCTGTCTAGCCCGCCAGTTCTCCATCTGATTCCCTTAGACTGTGAAAGGATATCAGAATGGCAATTTCTTAGCTGTTTGCTGTTCCCATTGCAGGTGATATTTTTTCAATGAAGCCCGCTATTAAGCAGTTTTTCAATCATTTAATTTTAGTTTTGTTCTTTCAAAGATAATGGGTAATTTTAAAATCCCGAATTTAACCATAATCACATCAGAATGTTCAGAAAACCAAGCATTATCTTACTGCTTTCTGCAGGCCTTTTCAGCATCAGTGCTCAGCAGACGATCCCGTTCAGAATTACAGAACATAATAATATCATCATCAAAACACTGGTGAATAAAAAGGATTCTCTGGACCTGATGTTCCAGATCGCTATGGAAGATGCGTCGATTTCTCCGGAAAGACATCATAAAGCGGATCATATTAGTTTTGATAAAGATGATGTCAGCCATGATAATACGGTACAGATCGGGAAAATGAATTTACATAATGTCCGTTTTTTCAATAATGAACTGACGGGCCATGAAGCGGATGGAAAGATCGGAACAGGAATGTTCTCCGGAAAATCCTTTAAAATAGATTATGATAACAACCGGATTGAAATTTATGACAAACAACCGGATTTAAATGGCTATCAAGGCGTTATGTTATTCCATGAGAATGGCCAGTTTTTTATTAATGCAGATAATGTCATTGACGGTAAGCAACAACAGGAAGCCTATTTTCTGCTGCAGTCCGGATATTCCGGAGCTATTCTTTACAGCAATGCTTTTGCGGAAGAAAAAAAGCTTGATGAGCTTTTAAAGGTGACTTCGGAAAAAACTATGAAGAATTCTTCCGGAGAAAATATCGTAACCAAACAGGGAATCCTTCCATTTTTCAAGCTGAATAATTCTGTTCTGAAAGATGTACCTGCAGGCTTTTTTGCAGGTAAACATACAACACAAACAGTAAGTTATTTGGGTGCAGATATGCTTAAAAGGTTCAACTGGATCTTTGATGCTGATAGAAAAACAGTGTACATTAAGCCGAGCAAATATTTTTCGGACACTTATTATAAAATGAACTAACGGCACTATTTAAAATAAGATAGCCCCTTCCAGTTCCAGAAGTTTTTGCTTTCTCCAGATTCCTCCGGCATACCCTACCAGTTCACCATCTGAACCTATTACCCGGTGGCAGGGAATTATGATCGCTATTTTATTAATCCCATTGGCCGTTCCTACAGCGCGTACGGCTTTAGGATTGCCCAAAAATTCGGATTGCTGCTTATACGTCCGGGTTTCTCCTAGGGGTATTTCTGTCAGAAGCTGCCAGACTCTTTTCTGGAAATCTGTTCCTGTGGTAAAAAGCGGCACATTAAATTTCTTCCTTTTTCCCTCGAAATATTCGTTGAGCTCATCCTCCAGCTGCTTAAAGTGTTTATTCTCCCCCTGGACGATTTCTGCATTCATCGTTTTAGACAGCTGGCTGAACTGACGGTCAATATTTTTACGGTCCGTAAATTCAAGCAGACAGATTCCTTCTTCGCACGAACAGGCAAACATGGGACCTAATGGGGTTTCCAGTCTTTTCAGATCAATAATTTTCCGGCGGACTGTATTTTTGGGTGTCGTACCAATCACATCTTTAAAGCGTTCATTAAAGCCGCTTAAACTTTCGTAACCTGATTCCAGTGCTGCTTCCATAATGCTTCCGCCATTTTTTATTTTCTTAAATGCTTTATTCATTCTGAATTCTCTCTGAAAGGCCTGAAAAGTCATTCCGTGGTTTTTCAGAAACCAGCGTCTTATGGTTACCGGTTCAATATTTCTTTTCAGAAGGTCTGTGTCTTTGATTTTTAATGATTCGTTCTGCTGAAGTTCGTCCATCAGATCCTGAATATACCGGGGCGTTTCATTCAGCTTTTCAAGCGGCCTGCAAATTTTACACGGTCTGTAGCCGTTTTGTATTGCTTTTTCTGTATTAATAAAGAATTCTACATTTTCTCTTTTTGGCTTTCTGGCTGTACAGGTTGGACGGCAGAATATACCCGTAGTTTTTACAGCCATCCAGTAGATGCCTTCAAATGAGGAATCTTTCTCTAAAGATGCCTGATACATTCTTTCTTCTGTAAGCTTTATCATATCTGAAAAATTGGGGAAAAGCTCCCGGTCTCACCAATGTTTTTTAATGCCGTTTCCAATTGATCATAAATATAACCATTTAAAAAATTTCCGGATGAAATTCTTTTAACGCCCAGCCTTTTAAGGGTATTAAAATCCGGAAGTCCAGGCATAGCCATAACACTGAACGGAAGTTTCGCGGCATCAGTAAGGCGTTCAATATCCTGTACTTCGGTGATACAGGGAACAAAAATCCCGTCCGCTCCCACTTGTTCTATAATTTTCATCCGCTGTAAACTTTCTTCTGCTGCATTGTCTACGCCAAGCAGAAACGGATCTATCCTGACATTGACGAAAATCTCTATATGCTGTTCTTTCAGCTTCTGAATAACTTCATTTAATTTATTAAAAAAATCGTCTGTACTTAATAATTTTCTGCTGCCGTCAATGATGGCACTATCCTCAATATTGATCCCGACAACACCTGCCTTCGCCAGTCGGGAGATGTTTAAAACAATCTCGTCAGTGGTTTTTCCGTAACCTCCTTCCATATCTACAGATAACGGAATTGATATGGATTTTAAAATTCTTTCAATGATATAAAAGTATTCATCAAAGCTTATGTTTTCGCCGTCTTCATATCCCAGGCTAAATGCTACGGCCGAGCTTGAAGTCGCTACTGCTTTATAGCCCAATTTTTCATAAGCCTTAGCGCTCTGAACATTCCAAACGTTTCCTATCAATAAGGGATCATGCTGCTGATGGAGTTCTCTGAATCTCTGAATTGCTGTCATTTTAATTTTTTATCAAAAGTAGTATGGATCCTGCTTTTATGCAACCGAAAAACGGACAAGTATTTTTATAGGGTAAAACTCTGTAAGAAAATTACAGGACTTAAGTTTACTTATATCAAATCATTTATTTTCCGAGTTCTTTTAAAACTGATTCTGCCCAAGCAGCATACATTGGATTTCTCATATCATCTTTCCAGTTAGAGCCATTGCAGAGGATAACCAAACCGCTTTTGGTAGGCATGTGCAAAAACATAGAAGCACACCAACCGTCGTTTTCACCTGTATGACCAACAGTCTGAAGATTTTCAAAGTTAAAGAACCGGTAGCCGAGACCGCTTTCTCCTTCACTGGAACCTGGCTGGACACGCTGTTCCATCAATCGTATCGTTTCGGATTTCAAAACTTTATTTAGTTCTTTTGGATCGGCTGTGATGGATAATTCAGCAAAACGGGCAAAATCTACAATTGTTGTCTGCAATCCTGCAGCAGCCTGTTCGGTAAATATTCTGTTTTTTATAGGTTTTCCCAATGTATCATAAGCTGTGGCAGAATTTGCTTTCATTTCTTCTGTCCATTCATAATTAGTGTGATGTAATCCCAAAGGCTTAAAAACATTTTTTCTCATGTATTCAGCAAAGTTTTCTTTGGTTCTTTCTTCAAGTAAAAGCTGTGCAAGAGTGTAACCTCCTCCGGAATATTTCCACTTTGTTCCCGGTTCCATAATAAGGCTTACACTTTCCCTGTTTCTTTTTGTTTTTCCTGATAGGGATTCTTCTAATGATAAGAGTTTAGCTCCCTGTTCAGAACCTCCATATCCATGTACGGAAAGCCCAGCCGTATGGCTTAGAATCCGTCTAAGGGTAACTTTTGAAACATCAAATGAGGATTGTGGTAGTTTCCAACGGGTTAAATACTGATTAACAGGGTCATCCAAATCAACCAGCTTTTTTTCTGTCAATCGCATAAATCCCCACGCAGCAACTACCTTTGAAATTGAACCAACGTTAAAAATTGTCTGGTTTGTAACCGGCCTTTTACTAGCCACATCAGCATATCCAATGCACTGTATCCATGCTACTTTTCCATTTTCAATCACTGCAACAGCCACTCCGGGAACATTACTTTTTTGGGTATACTCTAAACCAAGCCTCTGGATTTTTTTATAGAGCGAGTCTGTTTTTTCGGGCATACCACCAGTATTGGGCTCTGCCGCAATACGTTTTGCAGCAGTACAGGAAAAAAGAATTCCAATACATGAAACGGTACAGAAGAAATTGGATTTGATGTTTATCATTTGACAATGTATTTTATTAATATCAATTTTCAATATCATTAAATCTTCGCTGTTATTCAGATATACGCAATGTACACATTTCACCTATAACCTTCTTTCTAATTCATACAAATTTCTATAATCAGCTGATATTTAATTTTTTCAAACAAAAACCCCGCAAGAAAACTCGCAGGGTTTGAATATATTCTTTGGTTCCGAAATTACATCGTCTCCATTTTGAAACTCATGCTTTCAATGACTTTCAGGATGGCTTCTACCGTGTCCATGGATGTTAAACAAGGTACGCCGTTTTCCACACTCATTCTTCTGATCTGGAATCCGTCCCTTTCTACCTGTTTACCTTTGGTCATGGTATTTACTACATACTGAACTTTTCCTTTCTGGATCAGGTCGATAAGGTTTACATCATCTTCTCCTATTTTGTATCCTATTTTACAAGGAATCCCTTTTTCTTCAAAGAATTTAGCGGTTCCTTCCGTTGCCCAGATTCTGAAACCTACTTCATGGAATCTTGACGCCAGATCTGCAGCTTCCTGCTTGTGTTTATCTGCAACAGTGAACAAAATGGAACCGTGCATCGGAACTTTTCTTCCTGCTGCGATCAATCCTTTGTAAAGGGCTTTTTCCAGAGTAGTATCTTTACCCATTACCTCTCCTGTAGACTTCATTTCAGGTCCCAGAGAGATATCTACCTTGGTCAGCTTTGAGAAAGAGAATACAGGAACTTTTACATACACGCCTTCTTTTGCAGGAACAAGACCATTTTTGTATCCTAAATCTTTCAGTTTCTGCCCTAATATTGCTTTTGTGGCAAGATTAGCCATCGGAACTTCTGTAATTTTAGAAAGGAATGGAACTGTTCTTGAAGAACGTGGATTCACTTCGATCACATATACATTTCCTTCGAAAAGAACGTACTGGATATTCATTAAACCAATCACATTCAAACCTTTAGCCAGTCGCTGGGTGTAATCTACCAGAGTATCAATCTCTGACTGTGAAACATTCTGTGTAGGATATACTGCAATTGAGTCTCCTGAGTGCACTCCGGCTCTTTCGATGTGCTCCATGATTCCCGGAATCACTACGGTTTCGCCGTCACAGATGGCATCGATCTCTATTTCTTTTCCTACCATGTATTTGTCGACCAAAACAGGGTGCTTAGGACTTGCATCTACCGCATGCTCCATATAGTATGCCAGCTCAGCTTCTGCATAAACGATTTCCATAGCACGTCCTCCCAATACGTAGCTTGGACGTACCAAAACCGGATAACCGATCTCGTTGGCAATTTTTATTGCTTCTTCTTTTGAAGTAGACGTTTTTCCTAAAGGCTGGGGAATTCCCATTTCCTGAAGTGCTTTTTCAAATTTATCTCTGTTTTCAGCTCTGTCAAGGTCTTCCAGTGAAGTTCCCAGAATCTGTACTCCGTGTGAAGCCAGTTTATCTGCAAGGTTGATTGCCGTCTGCCCTCCGAACTGAACGACAACTCCTTTTGGTTTTTCAAGCTCGATGATGTTCATTACATCTTCTTCCGTCAACGGCTCGAAGTATAATTTATCTGAGATGGAGAAGTCTGTAGAAACGGTTTCAGGATTGTTGTTGATAATGATGGCTTCGTAGCCCATTTCTTTGATTGCCCAAACCGAGTGAACCGTCGCATAGTCGAATTCTACTCCCTGTCCTATTCTGATTGGTCCGGAACCTAAAACGATGATTTTTTCCTTATCTGAAACTACACTTTCATTTTCTTCTTCGTAAGTTCCGTAGAAATATGGGGTTTCGCTTTCAAATTCAGCGGCGCAGGTATCTACCATTTTGTAAACCGGCATTACTCCGTTTTCTTTTCTGAAATTGAAAACTTCACGCTGCTTCACTTCCCAAAGATGGGCAATGTTCATATCTGCAAACCCTAATTTCTTCGCCTGAATTAAAGTTTCTTTATCAAATTTATTGGCAGTGATCACTTTTTCGAAATCAACCAGCTTTTTTAATTTCCAGATGAAGAATTTATCGATTTTGCTCCATTCTACAATCTGTTCCCAGTCGTATCCTTTTCTTAAAGCATCTCCGATGATGAACAATCTTTCATCGTCGCAGACTCTGATTCTTCTTTCGATTTCTTCAGCCGTTAATGCTTCAGCCTGCTTTGTTTTTAACCCTAAGTGTCTGATTCCGGTTTCAAGAGAACGGATGGCTTTCTGTAAAGATTCTTCGAAGTTTCTTCCGATGGCCATTACTTCTCCGGTGGCTTTCATCTGTGTAGACAATCTTCTGTCTGCTGTTTCGAATTTATCGAACGGAAATCTTGGGAATTTTGTCACCACATAGTCAAGGGCTGGCTCAAAACATGCGTATGTTTTTCCTGTTACCGGGTTCATGATCTCGTCAAGCGTTAAGCCTACCGCAATTTTTGCTGCAATTTTCGCAATCGGATACCCTGTCGCTTTACTTGCCAATGCTGATGAACGGGAAACCCTAGGATTCACCTCGATGATATAGTAGTCGAATGAATTCGGGTCTAAAGCCAGCTGTACATTACACCCTCCTTCAATTCCTAAGGCTCTGATGATCTTTAAGGAAGCGTTTCTCAATAACTGATACTCTCTGTCAGAAAGCGTCTGAGAAGGCGCTACGACAATAGAATCTCCGGTGTGAACACCTACCGGATCTATATTTTCCATGTTACAAACCACAATCGCATTGTCGTTGGCATCACGCATTACTTCGTATTCAATTTCTTTGAAACCGGCGATTGATTTTTCGATAAGACATTGGGTAACAGGACTATATTTCAGTCCCAGTTCTGCAATTTCTTTCAACTCAGCCTCTGTGGAAGCAATACCGCCTCCGGTTCCTCCCATCGTAAAGGCGGGACGAACAATCACAGGATAACCGATCTCATCAGCAAAACGGATCGCTCCTTCTACTGTAGTCACAATGTCTGATTCCGGAACCGGCTCATTCAGCTCTCTCATCAGTTCACGGAAAAGATCTCTGTCTTCCGCTCTGTTGATCGCAGAAAGTGTAGTTCCTAAAACTTCCACTTTACATTCTTCAAGAATTCCTGATTTTTCAAGTTCTACCGCCATGTTCAGACCTGTCTGACCTCCCAGTGTCGGTAACAAAGCGTCCGGACGTTCTTTTCTGATGATGTGGCTTACAAACTGAAGTGAAATCGGCTCGATATATACTTTATCTGCGATTTCTACATCCGTCATAATGGTTGCAGGGTTTGAATTGATCAAAATCACCTTGTAGCCTTCTTCTCTCAAAGACAGGCAAGCCTGTGTTCCTGCGTAATCAAATTCAGCTGCCTGACCGATGATGATGGGTCCTGAACCGATTACTAAAATTGTTTTTATATCTGTACGTTTTGCCATTTTCTTTTTATTGTAGAGTCAAGATTCTAGAGCCAAGAGCCAAGATCCCAGACTTTTATTTTAAATTATTTTTAAACGAATAAATCATTCTCTGAATTTCAGAAACTTCACTTAGTAAAGCATTTATTTTTTCTTCCGGTAAAAGATTTAATTCTCTAACCAAAATCAGCTGTGTCTGCAGTTCAAAAGCTGAACCTAGAGCAATTGCCAAAAAATGATTGAATTCTTTACTTCCATTTCTACCAGAACCTTCCGCAATATTCGAAGGAATAGAAACTGCAGATCTTTTAATTTGAGAAATCAAACCGTACTTTTCATCGTTACTGATCTCCTGACAAATAATATAAACATTTTTTGCCAGTACAATAGATTTTTGCCAGAAAAGTAGTTTCTCAAAGTTGTACATCTGTAGTTTATTAATCTTGTTGTTGCGTCTTGATTCTTGTATCTTGATTCTTGGTTCTTATTTTTTGAAGCCCTCCATTAAATCAATGAACTCATCAAACAAATAATTTGCATCTTCCGGACCAGGGCTTGCTTCCGGGTGGTACTGAACGGAGAAGCATGGGTGGATCTTGTGTTTCAGACCTTCATTGGTTCTGTCATTCAAAGCAATATGGGTTTCCACCAAGTCCGTTCCTTTAAGACTTTCCTGATCTACAGCATATCCATGGTTTTGAGAGGTGATGGAAACTTTGTTTTTCTGCAGATCCAGTACAGGGTGGTTTCCTCCTCTGTGTCCGAACTTCAGTTTGAAAGTTTTTGCTCCACAAGCTAAACCGATCAATTGATGTCCTAAACAGATTCCGAAGATGGGAACTTTTCCTAATAATCCACGGATCATTTCTAATGCCTGCGGGTTGTCTTCAGGGTCACCGGGACCATTTGAAAGCATAATTCCATCCGGATCCATTAACATAATCTCTTCTGCCGAGGTGTCGTGAGAAACTACAGTGATGTCACAGTTTCTTTGAGAAAGCTCTCTGATAATCCCTAACTTGGAACCGAAATCCACCAATACTACCTTAAATCCTCTTCCCGGATTAGCGTAAGCTGTTTTTGTAGAAACAGTTTCCACCTGATTGGTTGGGAAAGTTGTAGATTTTAATTCTGCAACAACTTCGTTTTCATCAGCTTCAACGTTTACAATTTTACCTTTCACAACGCCTGAATTACGAAGAATTCTGGTGAGTCTTCTGGTGTCAATTCCAGAAATTCCCGAAAGGTTTTTCTTTTTAAATAATTCATCTAAAGTGATCTGAGTACGGAAATTGGAAGGAAGATCGCAAAGTTCTTTTACGATAAGTCCTTTAATAGCCGGCTCGATACTTTCATAATCATCACGGTTAATACCATAATTTCCGATAAGCGGATAGGTCATGCAAACAATCTGACCGCAGTATGACGGATCGGAGATCAGCTCCTGATAACCTGTCATTCCGGTATTGAAAACTACTTCTCCGGCAGTTTCCAATTCTGCTCCGAAACCTTCTCCATGAAACACTTCACCGGACTCCAGTATTAATTTTTTCTTCATTTTAAAATTAGATATTAGATTTTAGAAGTTAGAAGTTAGACTTCCTCGTTCTGTTTTATTTTTTTCTTTTAACCACCCCGTCAAAAAACATTCTATTTTTTGACACTCCTCCAAGGGAGGGGAATTTTTGTATGTTCAAGATCCGGAACCCGAATCTCAAAACTCGTTATTTAAAGGTATACCCTTCTTTTTCCAGGGTTTCTTTCAAAATTGCCATTCTTGCGAAAACGCCGTTCTGCATCTGTTTAAAAATTCTTGAACGTTCACATTCTACAAGGTCTGTATCAATCTCTACGCCTCTGTTGATGGGTGCAGGATGCATGATAATTGCGCCTTCTTTCATTGCTTTTTCTCTTTCTTTCGTAAGACCATATTTCCTATGGTATTCGGAAGCAGAGTAGCTCATTTTTGCATCGTGTCTTTCATGCTGGATTCTTAGCAGCATCAGGACATCCACTTCAGAAATTAGCTGATCCACCGGTAAATAAGTTCCATTAATTAAAGCCCCTTCATCAAACCAGTGTTCAGGTCCGGAGAAGTATACTTTAGCACCCAATCTTCTTAAGGCTTCTGCATTGGAATTGGCAACACGGCTGTGTTTTACATCTCCAACAATTCCTATTTTCAGTCCTTCGAATTTTCCGAATTCCTGAAAGATCGTCATCAGATCCAGCATGCACTGGGACGGATGATTTCCGGTTCCGTCTCCTCCGTTGATTACCGGAATATTAATGTTGTTTAATTCTTCAAAATATCTGTCTTTTTTATCTCTGATCACCACCAGATTTATGCCTAAGCTTTCAATGGTTTTTACGGTATCATAAAGACTCTCCCCTTTATTTACGGAACTGTGTGAAGCATCAAAAGGTACTACCTGCAGGCCCAGTTTCCTTTCTGCGATATCAAAGCTTGTCTTTGTTCTTGTACTGTCTTCAAAGAAAAGATTTGAGCAGAAAATTTCTCCTTCAATTTTTGCAGTTTTTCCGTTGGCAAAAGCCAGTGCTTCGGTCAGTATACTGTTGATTCTCTCGGTGCTTAGTTCTGTAATCGTAAACATAATTCTTTAATTTTTGAGCATAAAAAAAGCGAAGACAACATCTTCGCTAATAATAAATATCGTAAAGGGCGCTTTCGCCCGGTAAATCTAATGATATAAACACTCTTTTATTCATTAGGTGCAAAGATATAGAAATTTCACGAATCTACAAAACCAAATTTTAAAATAAATTAAAACCTCTTAATCATTCCTTATTTTCATTTATAATTGATATTTTTGTTAAAATTCAAACCTATTCTATGGATTTAAAAGACAAAATGATTCTCAGTATTATTCAGGAAGACTCTACTCTATCTGTGAAAGAAATTTCAGAAAGGATAGGTCTTACATTTACTCCAACTTACGAACGTATCAAACAATTGGAGAAACATGGCATTATTGAGAAATACGTTGGTCTTTTGAACCGTGAAAAACTGGGCCTGAATATTGTTGTTTACTGTAATGTCCGTCTTAAAGAGCAATCCCAGAAAGTACTGGAAACCTTTGAGAAAAACATTATGAAACATGATGAGGTCCAGGAAATCATCAGTCTGTCCGGTGAGTACGACTATATGCTTAAGATCATCGCTAAGGATATTAATTCTTATAATGATTTTGCCGTTAATGTGATCTCAAATATTCCTAATATTGGCCAATATCACAGTTCTATTGTGCTTCACGAGGTGAAAAAATCCACTAAGTTTAAAATTGATTTAGATTAATTTTTTTTTCAATTTATCGCAAGGTTAAACAAAGAATAAGTAAAATGCTTTATTTTTTTAAGATAAACAAAGACGCTTCGCTTAATTTTGAAATACAATATTGATTACGTTTTTGGTTTCTCTTAAAATCACAGCTATTAAACTGATATTCTATTTTTTCCAGACAAAGAAATCCACTACATTTAAAATTGATTAATTTTTTTGCAATTTATCGCAAGGCTAAACAAAGAATAAATAAAATGCTTTATCTTTTTTAAGATAAACAAAGACGCTTCGCTTAATTTTGAAATACAATATTGATTACGTTTTTGTTTCTCTTAAAATCACAGCTATTAAACTGATATTCTATTTTTTCCAGACAAAGAAATCCACTACATTTAAAATTGATTAATTTTTTTGCAATTTATCGCAAGGCTAAACAAAGAATAAGTAAATGCTTTATTTTTTTAAGATAAACAAAGACGCTTCGCTTAATTTTGAAATACAATATTGATTACGTTTTTGTTTTTCTCTTAAAATCAATCCAATAATTTATTCTTCGGCTATTAAACTGATATTCTATTTTTTCCAGACAAAGATTTCCACTACATTTAAAATTGATTAATTTTTTCTCAGTTATCGCAAGGCTAAACAAAGAATAAATAAAATGCTTTATCTTTTTTAAGATAAACGAAGACGCTTCGCTTAATTTTGAAATACAATATTGATTACGTTTTTGTTTTTCTCTTAAAATCAACCCAATAATTTATTTTTCAGCTTATTAAACTGATATTCTATTTTATCCAGACAAAGATTTCCTATGCTTCCCTGATGACTATGGCTGAGATTTCCAACTTCAAACTCAAATTCATTATTTTCAATTTCCTGCCCTACTTTTACATAGGCATCACGGAATGAACTTCCTTTTTTTACCTCTTCATTAATCTTTTCTACACTGAACAGATATTTATACTTTTCATCTTCCAGAATTCCATCTTTTACCTGAATATTCGGAAGGGTGTAACTTAATATCTCCAGACATTCTTTCAATGAATCGATGGCCGGGAAAAGAATTTCCTTTGTCAGCTGCACATCTCTGTGATACCCTGACGGCAGATTGTTTGTTAATAAGATCAATTCATTCGGCAAAGACTGAATTCTGTTGCACCGTGCGCGAACCAGTTCGAAAATATCCGGATTCTTTTTATGCGGCATAATGCTGCTTCCTGTGGTGAACTCTTTTGGAAAACTGATAAAATTGAAGTTCTGGCTTAAATATAAACAGACGTCGTAGGCAAATTTCCCAAGCGTTCCGGCCAAAGTGGCCATGGCCATCGACAGCATTTTTTCTGATTTTCCGCGGGTCATCTGTGCATATACAGAATTGTAGTTCATTGACTGAAAACCTAGGTTATAAGTCGTACTTTCTCTGTCAATGGGGAAAGAGGAGCCGTATCCTGCTGCTGAACCCAGTGGATTTTTATTGATGATATTTTTTACCGAAAACAACAGTTCAACATCATCCAGTAATGCTTCCGCATAGGCACCAAACCACAATCCAAATGAAGACGGCATCGCAATCTGAAGATGGGTATAGCCCGGAAGCAGTATATTTTTATGCTGATCAGCCAGCTTAATTAAAATCTGGAAAAATTCATCGGTCAACGCTGTGATTTCACGTATTTCATCCAGTAAATAAAGTTTGATATCCAATAAAACCTGATCATTCCGTGATCTTGCCGTGTGGATCTTCTTTCCGGTATCGCCTAATTTTTCAATTAAAATCGCTTCAACCTGAGAATGAATATCTTCTGCTTCTTTATCGATCTCAAAGCTTCCGTTTTCGATATCTTTTAAAATATCTGCTAAAACAGAAAGCATCTGTTCTGATTCTTCGCCGGAGATAATTCCGGTTTCTGCCAACATCTGGCAATGGGCCATGGAACCTTTAACATCATATTTCGCTAAACGTTCGTCAAAGTCAAGATCTTTCCCGACTGTAAATTTGTTGACTAATATATTGGTGGCCAGGTCATCCTTCTGCCATATTTTTTTCATATTCTATTTTTTACAATATTCAATTTGTTTCAACCTGCCCAGCAGAGCATTCTTATTATTAAACTATAAAAAAACATCTCCACATTCAAAAGCTTCGTCTTTAATTTTCTTTTTTGCATAAATCTTATTAAAAACTAGGCTTTATTGCCTGCTGAGCCTGGTCAAAACATTTATTTTTTAGATATTAGATGTTAGTACTAAGGTGTATGTATAATTTTCCGGCATCTAACTTCTAATTTCTAACATCTAACTTCTCTTTATAAAACTTTTTCTAAGATCCTGATATAGATCTCGATTCCTTCTTCAATCTCTTTTATATAGATGTATTCATCTGCTGTATGAGAGCGCCTGCTGTCACCGGGACCTATTTTTACGGATGTGCACGGAATAATCGCCTGGTCGGACGATGTTGGTGAACCGTAAGTTGTCCTTCCGATTTCAAGACCTGCCTGTACAAAAGGATGATCCATTTCTATTTTTGAGGAGTTTAATCTGAGAGACCTGGCCGACAATGAAGATTTCATCTGTGACTGAATGATCTCAAACGCTTCCTTATTGGAATATTCATCGGTAACCCTTACATCCAAAGTGAAAGTACAGGCTTCCGGAACCACGTTGTGCTGAACACCTGCGTGAATTCCTGAAAGGGTAACTTTAACTTCGCCTAAATAATCGGAAACCTTCGGAAATTTGAAGTTCAGGATATTCTGAAGATCTTCTATACATTTCACTATGGAGTTATCATCATTCGGATGAGCGGCGTGAGAAGGAGTTCCTTTCATTTCCCCGTCTATCACCAAAAGTCCTTTTTCCGCGATCGCCAGATTCATCTGCGTAGGCTCTCCTACAATGGCGAGTTCGATGTCCGGAAGCTGTGGAAATAAGGCTTCAATTCCATCAAATCCTGAAATCTCCTCCTCAGCCGTCAAAGCAATAACTAAATTATATCTTAAATCTTCTTTCTCATAAAAATGTAAAAAAACCTGAGCCATGGAAACCAGAGAAGCACCTGCATCATTGCTTCCCAAACCGTACAGTTTTCCATCCTGCTCAACGGGAAGGAACGGATCCAATGTGTAAGCTTTATTAGGTTTTACCGTATCATGGTGGGTATTCAGCAAGACAGACGGCTTAGATGCATCAAAGTTTTTATTGACTGCCCAGATATTATTTTTAAAACGTTTTGCAGGAATATGATGTTTTTTAAAAAAGTTCTCAATCTCTACGGACGTATTGTATTCATCTTTGCTGAATGACGGAATTGCAATCAGTTTTTTAAGCAATTCAACCGCCTGAGTCAGCAGCTCCTCTTTACTATAAACAGATTTCAGTTCCTCCATGATTATCTTCTATATGATTTTTTAATTGGGTTTCTTTGATTAAGAATACCTTGTTTACCTTATTTTTTACAGCCCCGAGCGCATTTTCAAGCTTAGGCAGAATTCCTTTATGGAGCTTTCCCGCTTCTTTCAACACAAAGAATTCTTCTTCAGAAATATTTCCAATAACAGATTCAGGATCTTCAACATCTTCCAAAACACCTTCTTTATCAAAACAATAGAGTAATTCCACATTATATTTTGAAGATAAAGCCTGGGCAATGACCGAAGCAATTGTGTCTGCGTTGGTATTGAAGAGATTGCCTTTTTTGTCATGGGTAATCGCCGAAAACACAGGAACAAGCTTAAGTTTAATCAATTTTGAGATCAATTTCCTGTTCACGCTTTTCTTCTCAATATCTCCTACAAATCCGAAATCTATTTCTGCATGTTCTCTTTTTTTGGCTTTAATCAAATTTGCATCAGCACCGGAAAAACCTATCGCCTTGCATTTTTTCTGCTGAAGTTTTGCCACTATATTTTTATTGATACCTCCTGCATACACCATCGCCACAATATCCAGCGTATCTTTATCCGTGATTCTCCGCCCGTTGATCATTTTTTGTTCAACACCTAATTTATCCGCCAAAGTAGTTGCTAATTTTCCGCCTCCGTGAACCAGAATTTTCTTTTCTTTAATTTCAGAAAACTGCTCTAAAAATTCGTTCAATAATCCCTCATCATCAATTAAATTACCGCCGATTTTTATAATATATAGCTTTTCTTTCATTATAACCTTTTTTTGAAATTCTTCCTACTAATCCTTGGCAAGGATTAAATTCCGTTATTTAGAATTCAATTCATCCAAAATTTCTGAAAACACTGCCTGGGCAGAGAAAATTCTGTTTTTTGCCTGCTCATAGATGATGGAGTTTTCGCCATCCATTACTTGATCACTCAACTCCACATTACGACGGACCGGAAGACAGTGCATTACTTTTGCATGGTTGGTGTTCTCCAGTTTTTCTCCGGTCAGCATCCAGTTTTCTTTTACTTCCGGCATGGCTGCATATTCATCAAAAGAAGACCAGTTTTTCACATAGATAAAATCTGCATCTTTTAAGGCTTCATCCTGATTATGAATTACTTTGATATTTTTTGTAAAATTTTTATCCAGATCATACCCTTCGGGATTCGCGATCACAAAATCAACGTCCATTTCCTGCATCCATTCCGCAAAAGAATTTCCAACGGCCTGAGCAATGGGTTTGATGTGTGGTGCCCAGGTAAGAACCACTTTCGGTTTGTGCTCTTCTTTCCAGTTTTCTGTAATGGTAATACAGTCTGCCAGACTTTGCAGCGGGTGCCGTGTTGCAGATTCCAGAGAAACTACAGGCACTTTGGCGTGCTGTTCGAACTGGCTCAGAATACTTTCATTAACATCATCTTCTTTGGACTTCATTCCTGCAAAACAACGTACTGCAATAATATCACAGTATTGATTCAGAACTTCAATGGCATCTTTGATATGTTCAACAGTATCGCCATTCATTACGGCGCCGTCAGCAAATTCCAGATTCCAGGCTTCCTGGGCAGCATTTAAAGTCAGGACATTTAATCCTAAATTCTGAGCTGCAATCTGGCTGCTTAAACGGGTTCTTAAACTTGAATTTAAAAACACAAGGCCTATTGTTTTTCCTTTTCCTTTTTCCGGTTCGGAATTGGGATTTTCTTTAATCTGTAAAGCTTTTTTTATAATTTCCTGTAAGTTTTTTATGTCGCTTACAGAGGTGAATTTTTTCATTTGATGAATTTTTTAATTAATGGTGGTAATCTTAACCACAAAGGCACAAAGTTTTTTTATTTAACACTTTAGAACACTTCAATTTTAAAGGTTTATTATTTTGAAAACAGTAAGTTCACACAAGATGAAAATCAAAGATTTTCAAAAAACTAAAGTGTTCTTCCTAAACGTTTAGTAGTTTCTTAAAACTACTAAAGTGCTCAAACCTTTTGTGACTTTTGTGGTTTAAACCTTATCTAAAACTACTTTTAAAGCACCGACAAAAAGATCTGTCTCTTCTTTGCCGATATTGAGAGCGGGAAGGATCCTCAAAACACTTTTTTCATTGGAGTTACCGGTAAAAATGTGATGATCGTACAATAGACTTTTCCTCACTTCGGAACAGTCCTGATCCAGCTCGACTCCAATCATTAATCCTTTCCTTCGGATGGATTTGATATGTGGAAAATCTTTAATTTCGTTTTCAATATAATCACCCATTTTCTGTGCATTTGCCATAAGATCTTCTTCTTTCATAACATCCAGAACAGCAATGGCCGCTGCACAAGCCAGGTGATTTCCTCCAAATGTTGTTCCCAGCAACCCATGGCTTGCCTGAAATTTTGGATGAATCAAAACCCCTCCAATTGGAAAACCATTTCCCATTCCTTTTGCCGTAGTGATCATATCCGGTTCAATTCCGAATTCCTGATGAGCAAAGAAATATCCGCTTCTTCCATATCCTGACTGAACTTCATCAAGAATCAATGCTGCATCATATTTTTCGCATAGTTCTTTAATTTTGGATAAAAATTCTGATGTCGGAATCATAATTCCCCCCACACCCTGAATGCCTTCAATAATGACGGATGAAATTTCACTTCCCTGTGTTTCAAAGATCTCTTCAAGCTGTTTGATATCATTCCAACCGGATTTAATAAACCTTTCAGAGAAATTAACCGGAGCAACAATCTTTGGATTATCTGTTACAGAAACCGCCGCAGAAGTTCTGCCATGAAATGCCCCTGAAAAATAGGCCACTTTACTTTTCCCGTTATGGAAAGAAGCCAGCTTCAATGCATTTTCATTAGCCTCAGCTCCTGAATTACAAAGGAAAAGGCTGTAATCTTCATAGCCTGAAAGTTTTCCCAATTTCTCAGCCAGCTCAGACTGTAATTCATTCTGAACTGAATTTGAATAGAAAGAAATTTTCTCCAGCTGTTCTTTTAATTGAGCTTGATAATGCGGATGATTGTGTCCGATGGAAATCACTGCGTGACCGCCATAAAAGTCAAGATACTTTTCACCTTTGTCATCCCAAAGGAAAGAGCCCTGAGCTTTTACCGGATTTATGTTGAATAATGGATATACGTTGAATAAATTCATGTCTATTTATAAATGATAATTGATGTTTGATGAATGATTTACAGTGTCATCTTTTTTCTTATAATTTTTCTTTTGTCCTGAAACAAAAGAAACAAAAGTTCAAGACCTGGAAACTTCCGCTAAAAATTATTTCTATTCTCTAAAAATTCTAAAACTTGCGCGAATTCAGCATTTGTTTTTCGGTTCAACATTTTTGTCGCGCTTCAAACAGTAGAATTTTCTTGACGTTCATAGAATTAATTTTCTTAACGCTCCATTTTCCTAAGTCGAATATTTCGGTTTTTCAACTCACAATTGACTTACTGCCCATTCACTTTTTCAAAATGCTACCGGTTTTAAGTTCAGTCCCAGATTTTCTTCCCAGCCCATCGCTATATTCATGTTTTGTACAGCCTGCCCGGAGGCCCCTTTTAACAAATTGTCAATCGCTGAATGAATAACTGCTACATTTCCACTCTTTTCTATATGAATCACACAGCGATTGGTATTGACAACCTGCTTTAAATCAATTGCATTTTCACTTACCTTTACAAAAGGTTCCTTTTCATAAAAATCCTGATACAACTGAACGATATCTGAAAGTACTAAATCCGTTTTCACCGTAGAACTTGTAAAAATTCCTCTTGCAAAATCTCCTCTCCATGGAACAAAATTCAGACTGATATCGCTATGATTACACGAAACTAACTGCTGTAAAATCTCATCCACATGCTGATGTGTCAGCGTTTTGTATGCTGAAATATTATCATTCCTCCAGGTAAAATGTGTTGTCGCCTGTAAGGACTGTCCTGCACCTGTTGAGCCGGTAATTCCGGTGGTGTACACTTCATTCAACAATTCTTTTTCTGCTAACGGAAGAAGTGCCAGCTGAATGGCCGTTGCAAAACATCCGGGATTGGCAATACTTTTTGCTCCTGCCAGATTTTTTTTATTAATTTCAGGAAGCCCGTAGATAAAATTTCTGTTTCCAAAACTTCCATCCAGACGGAAATCATTCCCTAAATCAATGACTAAAGTTTCGTCTTTTACAGGGTTTGCAGTAAGCCAGTTCTGACTTTCCTTATGAGGAAGACACAGAAATAAAATGTCTGCCTCTTCGGGCTTATCCGTTAAAAACTGCTCACAAACTGCCGTTAAATCCGGGTACAAATCTGAAATTTTTGTTCCCGAATTGGAACGGCTATATAAAAAACTCAATGTCACATTGGGATGAAAAGCCAGCACACGGACCAATTCGCTTCCTGTGTAGCCGTTGGCGCCTACAATTCCTACTTTTTTCATTTTAACTTTATTGGCTGATAGAATTCTATTTTGAATTGATCTGGTGGTATATGTTTAGAGAATTGCTTACAATTTTTGTATATCCCTTTACATCTTCTCCCGTCCAGGCCCTGTTGGCTTCACCATAACTTCCGAATTTATCGGACATCAGATCATGTTTGGATTCAATTCCGTTTAAAATAAACCTGTACGGATGCAGGGTTATAAATACTTTCCCACTGACCGTTTCCTGAGAATCTGTTAAGAAAGATTCAATATTTCTCATCACAGGATCCAGGAATAATGCTTCATGAAGCCAGTTTCCATACCAGTCGGAAAGCTGAGACTTCATCATCTGCTGATATTTTGAAAGCGTATGTTTTTCCAGTAAATGATGCGCCTTGATAATCACTGATGCTGCCGCTGCTTCAAATCCCACTCTTCCTTTAATTCCAACAATAGTATCTCCAACATGGATGTCACGGCCAATTCCGTAAGCAGAAGCCAGTTCTTCAATCTTTTGAATAGCATACACGGAATGTTCAAAATTTTCTCCGTTCACAGCTATAACCTCACCATTTTTAAATTCAATTTCTAATTCTGAAGACTGAGTTTCTTTAATTTGTGATGGAAAAGCTTCTTCCGGAAGGTAATTCCGTGATGTCAGAGTTTCCTTTCCTCCAACAGATGTTCCCCACAAACCTTTGTTCACAGAATACTGTGCTTTGTGAAATTCCATTTCATAGCCGTGACTTTTCAGGAATTCAATTTCTTCTTCACGGGACAGGCTCATATCGCGGATTGGCGTAATGATCTCTACTTCGGGGCACATGACCTGGAAAATCAAATCGAAACGAACCTGATCATTTCCGGCTCCAGTGCTTCCGTGAGCAATAGCACCGGCACCGGTTTCAATCGCATATTTTGCAATTTCCTGCGCCTGAACTGTACGTTCAGCACTCACAGATAAGGGATAGGTATTGTTTTTCAGTACATTTCCGAAGATCAGATACTTTACACAAGAATTATAATAGTCTTCCTGAGCATCAACGCACCTGTATTCTTTCACCCCAAGATCGAAGGCTTTTTTCTCCAGTTCTTTTTCTTCTTCTTTAGAAAAACCACCGGTATTTACAGTGACTGCATACACTTCATACCCTAGTGTCTCACTAAGATATTTAGCACAGTAAGAGGTATCCAAACCTCCGCTAAACGCTAAGACGACTTTCTTTTTCTCCATTGTACTCATCAATTTCGGACTGCTGAATTTCAGTCCCGTTTACTTTATTATTATTTTCAGGAACGAAAAGCATCGCTGTACACAGACAGTTTTTACGCTCCTTTTTCATTAAAATTTCATAATTCACACAGTTCTTGCACCCGTTCCAAAATTCTTCATCCTGAGTCAGCTCAGAATAGATGACCGGTTTATAACCCAGATCACTGTTAATTTTCATGACGGCAAGTCCTGTGGTTAACCCAAATACTTTTGCATTGGGATATTTTTCTCTAGATAACTGGAAAACTTTATTCTTGATCAAAGTGGCTACTCCTCTATTCCTGTAATTCGGAGATACAATAAGCCCGGAGTTGGCTACAAACTGACCGTGCGACCAGGTCTCAATGTAACAAAACCCCACCCATCGACCATTTTCAGTAGCAACCACAGCATTACCATCTGAAATCTTTTTCGTTAAATATTCGATGGAACGCTTTGCGATCCCCGTTCCTCTGCGCTGTGCTGAATCATACATTTCCTGCTGTATTTCATTCACATATATGAGATGTTCGCATGAGGAAATTTCTATTTCCATTTATTTATCTGATTTTTTTGGCAAATTTAAAGCATAATACCTTTAAAAACCAAATAAAAAAGATATTTTTTTTGTTTAAATGAAATAAACAGGTAATTTTATCTTTGATGATAATTACTAATTTGCTAAATTATTATACATTTGCTAAAAATCTATAGCTATGGAAAATAAGTGTCCGAAATGCAGCGGCAGTAAGATTGTTAAAAGCGGAATTATTAACGAAAAACAGCGTTTTCTCTGCAAAGACTGCAAGTACTATTTTACCGTTAAGAAAATGGGAAAACAGATTGATGACTATTATGTTACCAAAGCTCTCCAGCTTTATCTTGAAGGCTTAAGTTTCCGTGAAATAGAGCGAATTATAGGCGTTTCTCATGTAACTATAAGTTCCTGGATCAAGAAATACAATATCACTAGACCTCCTCATTCGGAGTTCCATCCTGTCTATAAAATTCTAAAACAGAATGAACTGATTGAATATATTGCCCAAGAAGACAATATCAAAAACTCCGGTCTTATCATTACTCAGTTTGCAGATAAATACATGCTGATTAAATGGGAACGGTTTAAGAAGTAGTGAAAGAATCAAGAATCAAGAACCAAGATGCAAGACATCAGATTTCAACATTAGCGAAGTGGCTTCGAGGACCTCAGCCACCAGACACTCCTTTTATCAGTTATAATTCATCTAAAAATCATTTCAGACTGATCGACTCTCAAGCCCTAAGACTCTCTAACCCCCATACCTACCCACCACGAAGCTTGAAATTTACATCTAAAAATCAATCGGTTACAATAAAACTATACTATTACCAATAATATATATTAAATTTTTGTAAATAAATTATTAATTACAATTTGGCTTTCACAAAAAACAACGCCAAAAATTGATAATTTATGAAGAAATTACTTTCATTTATTGGATTAGCCCTAATAAGCAGTTCTTTATATTCACAGGGTTCTCCTGATTACGGAGGCGGATTAAAATTAAACCTCAATCCGGAAGGAGATAAGTACATCAGATTCATATTGTGGGACCAGTTCTGGCTGAGAAGCACCCAAATGAACCCGGGAAGCATGGTAGCCAATGAAGCTACTGACAATTCCTGGAGTCTCGGAAACAGAAGATTGCGTGCTTTAGTATATGCACAGATCTCTAAAAGATATATGATCCTGGCTCATTTCGGAATCAATAACCAGACTTTCATCAATGGCGGAGCTACAGGCACCACAGGGACAGGAGGTTACGGAAACGGAAAGAAACCTCAGTTATTTTTTCATGATGCATGGAATGAGTACGCAGTTATTTTACCTGGAGAAGCGGGAAAATTCAGTTTATCTTTAGGGGCCGGACTTCATTACTACATGGGACTTTCCCGTATGACGATGGCTTCAACACTGAATTTCCTTACTGTAGACTCTCCTATCTTTTCATGGCCGTTAATTGACAATTCAGATCAATTTGCACGACAGCTGGGGATGTTTGCTAAAGGAAAATATGGTAAACTGGAATACCGTTTCAGCTTAAACAAGCCTTTTGCGACAGACCTGGTTCCGGTAAACGTTACAGACCCTTCAAGAGCTGCAGCCGTAGACAACAATGGAAATCCAAGCTTTTCAAAAGCAGGATATGTGGAATACCAGTTTCTGGATGAGGAATCCAACACACTCCCTTTTAAAGTGGGCTCGTATCTAGGTACAAAAAAAGTATTCAATGTAGGGGCAGGTTTTTACCATCAGGCAGACGGGACAAGAACTTCGGTAAATTCCAATATTGAAAAACACGATATTACACTTCTGGCAGTGGATGCTTTTGCAGATATTCCTTTGGGAAATTCAAAACACAAAATGGCCGTCTCTGCGTATGCCGGATATTATAACTACAATTTCGGGCCTAACTATATAAGAAACCTGGGAACAATGAATATTGCGGCCAACGACCCCAATTTCGCAGGAAACAGAGCCATTGCAGGGCCTGGAAATCTACAACCGATGATAGGAACAGGAAATGTGGTTTATGCCCAGGCAGGCTTGCTTCTTCCTAACCAGGCAGAAAAACCAAAAATCAGAATACAGCCTTTCGCGGCATACACTCATAAAAACTTTGAAGCATTCGATAAGTCGTCTTCACAGTTCGACGTGGGTGCCAACTGGTTTATAGATGGACACCACGCAAAAATCACCACACAATACTCTACAAGACCGGTTTACACAAACCCTACGGAAAGCCCATCTTCAAAAGGCGAATTCATTGTACAGTTTCAAATTTATCTTTAAACACCGGATGAACTTAATATCTTAATCCATTAACATCAAAATCAATCAACATGAGCGAAAATCACCACGAAAACTACGAGAATATGACTGACCGGCAGAAAAACCGCACCATCTGGAGCGTGATCACAGCCTCATCACTCGGTACTCTGATAGAATGGTATGACTTTTATATTTTTGGGAGTTTAGCAATCGTTTTAGCGACTAAATTTTTCCCTGCAGACAATCCTACCGCAGCATTTTTATCTACACTGGCTACTTTTGCAGCAGGGTTTGTAGTACGTCCTTTCGGAGCTTTGTTCTTTGGAAGATTAGGCGATATTATCGGAAGAAAATACACTTTTCTTGTTACACTTCTTATCATGGGATTCTCCACTTTCCTGATCGGGTGTATTCCCGGATATGAAACCATCGGATTTATGGCGCCGGTTTTAGTTTTAATTTTAAGGCTTTTACAAGGTTTGGCATTGGGAGGAGAATACGGAGGTGCCGCAACGTATGTTGCAGAATATGCACAGCCACACAGAAGAGGTTACTGGACTTCGTGGATTCAGACCACAGCAACCGCCGGACTTTTCATCTCATTAATTGTCATCTTAATTACCAAAAACTCGCTATCTGCAGCAGAATTCGATTCCTGGGGGTGGAGAGTTCCTTTCTGGATTTCAATTTTAATGGTGGGAGTATCTTATTTTATCAGAAAAAACATGAAAGAATCTCCGCTTTTTGCAAAGGCTAAAAGTGAAGGGAAAACATCTAAAAATCCATTAAAAGAGAGTTTTGGAAATAAATTCAATTTCAAATTTGTTTTACTGGCATTGTTTGGTGCAGCCATGGGACAGGGAGTTATCTGGTACACCGGGCAGTTCTACGCGATGAGTTTCCTGCAGAAAGTAATGAATATAGATTCTATGCAGGTGGATTATTTAATGGCTACCGCCCTGTTAATGGGAACACCGTTCTTTGTGTTTTTCGGCTGGCTCTCCGATAAAATCGGAAGAAAAGCAATCATGATGACAGGTATGCTGGTTGCTATTTTAGCCTACAGACCTATTTACGACAGTATGTATAAAAGTGTAAATATAGAAGCTAAAACCATTGCCGCCGGGGGAATTAAAGAAGCAAGAAGCGCTGCAATACACAAAGATATTGCATCGGACAGCTTAATTACATTTCACAAAGAGACTTCGTTTACAGACGGAACTTTCATGAAAAAGGACAGCATTGTACACTGGTCTGCAGCCGGTCCTGTCATGAAAGACGGAAAAGCGGAAGAGCCAAAGGTCACCAAATCGATTACATTAAACAATGATACAAGATGGTACCTGGTATTTCTGGTTTTCATTCAGGTGATTTTTGTCACTATGGTTTACGGTCCTATTGCAGCATTCCTGGTTGAAATGTTCCCGGTAAGAATCCGATACACCTCGATGTCTTTACCGTATCACATTGGTAACGGGGTATTTGGAGGTTTACTTCCGGCTGTGGCAACTTATCTGGTAACTCAGGGAAAAGATGCCGGACACCCAACGTGGTATCTGGAAGGACTTTGGTATCCTATTGGAGTCGCTGGAGTCTGTTTAGTCATCGGATTGATTTATCTTAAAAATAAGAACAACAATATCCATGATTAATAGAGATAATCACTCAGAAATTTATTAATTTTAAATCTACTAAAATGAACGGAATAAAAAAAATATTAGGCATTGTATGGATTCTGGTGGCACTGGTTGTTGCGTACTTCGGAATTACCGTCATGGGAATCCCTAAAATAACCTCAGGAAAACAGGAAGACCTGGTTTTCGGTATCATTATACTTTTTATACTGGTGCCGATTGTGTCCGGTGGAATGGCTATTTTCGGGTACTATTCGCTGATAGGAGAATATTCAGACGATAAAATCTGAAGCTAGATCAAATGATAATTGATGAGTGCCCTGTAAAGCATTCATCAATTATTTTTCTAATTTAAGATTGAATCCAAATTTTACAATATAGGTTTTCTCATAGATGTGCACTGTTTTTAATACTACCTTAATAAAACAAAAATGAATATCACAATTGAAAGAGTAACACATCCCAATGAAGATAAACGGGTAATTAATCTGATCAGCAAATTAAATGATTCTCTGGTTAGTATTTCCGGCAGTAGTGGAACTAAAAGGGCTAATCTTGATGATTTCACTCAAGAAAACGCCTTATTCATTATTGCTTTAAGAGGTAAAGATGCCGTTGCTTGCGGTGGCTTTCGCCCTCTCCTGCCACAGATATGTGAAGTTAAACGTATGTATTCCCTGGAAAAAGGTAAGGGATTTGGACGGAAAATCCTGTCAGCACTGGAAACTGCTGCAAAAGAATTTAATTACCAGTACATCTACCTTGAAACCCGCAGAAACAACGATAATGCTGTAACATTTTACTTAAAAAACGGATATAGAATAATTGAAAACTATGGGATATATAGAGAGCGCAAAGAAGCTGTCTGCTTTAGTAAAGAATTATCATACCTATGAAAAAAAGACACGAACAAAAACTGATTATCCTGAGCATCGGACTGATGATGGCCTTCAGCATTCCTATTTCACTGCTTTTCAACAGTGAAAAAAATGTTTTTGGCTACCCGATGATTCTGATCTACCTGTTCGTTGTCTGGATGATCTCCATCATTATTTCTTTTATAATCGTAAAAAGGTATGATGAGTAGTTTTGCGTTATTTGCTGTTGTTTTAGTCTACCTCGCCCTTTTGTTCTTCGTTGCCCATCTGGCAGAGAAGAGGAAGAGCAAACGGTGGATCAACAATCCCTACATTTACGCACTGTCTCTGGCAGTGTACTGTACAGCATGGACCTACTACGGAAGCATAGGCGTTGCAGCTACAAGCGGACTGAATTATCTGCCGATCTACATAGGACCGATCATGATTATTCCCGCATGGATTTACATTAATACCAGAATTGTAAGAATTTCCAGAGTCAACAAAATCAGCAGCCTTGCCGATTTTATTTCTTTACGATACGGGAACAGCAGAAGTTTCAGTGCCATCATCACCATTGTCTGCCTGTTGGCCATCGTTCCTTATATAGGACTTCAGATCAAGGCGATCTCCGAAACCTTCCATTTGGTTACCGAAACTTCGATGTCAAATAATATACTAACCGACAATGCGACGTTTGTGGTTGTTTTAATTGCTTTATTTTCATCCTATTACGGAACGAGATATGTAGATGCATCAGAAAAACGTCTGGGAATTATTTCGGCCATTGCCCTGGAAAGTTTTTTAAAGCTTTTCTTTATCATTATCCTGGGTATCTTTGTCATTTATTTCGTCTTCGATGGCTTTTCAGACATTTATGAGAAAGCCAGCAAGTTTAAAGATTTTAAAGAAAAAAATACATTCAACGGGATTGAAGGTGCTATGAACTGGATGGTTTTATGTATGATTTCTGCCACAGCCATCTGTATTCTCCCGAGGCAGTTTCACACGGCAATTATCGAGAACCGGCAGGAAAAGCACATCAGAACAGCGATCTGGTTTTTCCCTTTATACTTATTGATTTTCACCATATTCATCTTCCCGATTTCCTGGGGAGGAAGGCTTATTTTTGATGGACAAAAAGTAAATCCTGAGTTTTACTCTATTCTGATTCCCCAGCATTTTGAAAATACTCTAATTACGGTTTTTGTATTTCTTGGAGGATTGAGTTCATGCATTTCCATGATCATCATTTCAGCTATTACTTTATCCATCATGCTTTCAAATAACCTCATCATTCCTTATGGTTTGCTGGGGAAATTCAAGTCCGACAACGAGGTTCAGAATACAAGAAATATTACGAATATCAGGAAATTCAGCATCTTCGCTCTTATTATTATGGCCTTTGTTTTCTATAAATATTTTATTCTGAAAACATCGCTGGATTCTGTAGGGCTTATCTCATTTGTTGTCATTGCACAGCTTGCCCCTTCATTTTTTGGAGCCATATTCTGGAGAAGAGGAAGCTATAAAGGGGCTGTATCAGGACTACTTGCAGGGCTGGCAATCTGTTATTTCGGACTGATTATTCCGCAGTATTACTTCTCCTACAACCAGGAATTTAAAGGCGTCATCCGGGAAATGTATGATGCATTTACGTTTTTTAATATTCCTTTTCTAAGCAGAATCCCACAGATTTTCTTCTGGTCTATTTTCACCAACACAGCTTTGTTCACCATTATTTCTGTAAGCGTTAAAGGGAATTACCGGGAAAGAAATTTCGCAGAATTATACGTAGACATCGATAAGTATATCCAAAACCATGAGAATGCTTTTATCTGGCGCGGAACTGCTTATATTTCAGATATTAAAAATATTCTGGAAAGATTTTTAGGCAAGAATAAAACAGAACAGGCTTTAAGGATTTTTAATTTAAAATATAACATCGATTCCAGCACTGAAACAGCAGATTCAAGATTCATCAAGTTCTCAGAAAACCTTCTGGCAGGAAGAATTGGTACGGCATCGGCAAAAATTTTAATTGAAGGGGTAACCAAAGAAGATAAAATATCTTTAAAGGAAGTTTTAAACATTTTAGAAGAATCAAAGGAAAATATTATCCTTAATAAAAGACTCACTGAACAGTCAGAAGAATTACAGAAGCTCTCCAATGACCTGAGAATGGCTAACGAAAGCCTGATCATTAAAGACCGTCAGAAAGATGATTTCCTGGATTCTGTAGCCCATGAACTAAGAACTCCGATTACCGCTATCCGTTCTGCAGGAGAAATTTTAGCAGACGATGATGATATTCCGACAGATATCAAGCAGGAGTTTTTAAGCAATATCATCACGGAATCTGACAGATTAAGCGAAATCATCAACGATATTCTCTATCTCGACAAACTGGAACACGACGAAATAGCCTTGAACATTAAAGAAAACAATATCCTTGAAACCTACAAAAAAGCGTTAAACCCTCTACTCCATCTGATACAGCAGAAAAACATTCATTTAAGTGAAGTCAATCTCCTGAATCAAACCGTATTTGAATATGATGAATCAAGAATGATCCAGCTTTTTCAGAATATTCTCGGAAACGCCTTAAAATTCACCGATGACCAGGGAACTATTCAGACCAAACTGGCTGAAAAAGCAGATCAACTGATCATTACCATTTTCAATACAGGACAGCATATTCCTGAAGAGGATCTTGAAATGATCTTCGATAAATTTTATCAGTCAAAGAACCAGAATATTTTAAAACCTACAGGAAGCGGACTCGGACTGGCTATTTCAAAAAAAATTGTCCAGGCACACAGCGGTGTCATAAAAGCAGAAAACAGCGGTCTGGGCGTAACTTTTACGATCAGCATTCCTTACAGCATAACAAAAAATGAAGTTGAACAAAACCAATAACCATCTATGAGAAAGATCATTATTGCCGATGACGAACACAAAATATTAATGTCGCTGGAATACAGCTTTAAGAAAAACGGCTACGACGTTTACATTGCAAGAGACGGAACGGAAGTCCTGGATTTCCTGAAAACAATGGTTCCTGACGTTATTCTTCTGGATATCATGATGCCCAACCTGGACGGATACAGCACTTTGGAAGCCATCAAAGAAGATGAAAGAATGAAAGATACAAAAGTCATTTTTCTGAGTGCAAAAAACAATCCTAAAGATATTGAAAAAGGCTTAAAAATGGGCGCTGATGCTTACGTAACGAAACCTTATTCCATTAAGAAACTGATGCAGCAGATTGAGGAGATGTTTGGGTAGACAGATTCAAGATTCAAGATTCAAGATTCAAGATATCAGACACGAGACTTGAGACTTGAGACCAAAGTAAACAAATAATAATACACAGTCATTGCGAGCAAAGCGAAGCAATCTCTTAATTCTTAAATGATCCTTAATGGTTCAAAACTATAAACCATTAAGATTTTTGTTAAGTTTTTAAGAACATTAAGTTTTAACATTCCTTTTAGGGATTGCTTCGTCGCTTCGCTCCTCGCCATGGCAAAAACACAAAACACAAAAATTAATATGAACACAGATCAGCTGCTTAAACAAAGCATAGAAGACAAAGAAAACTTCTGGAAAGAACAGGCTAAAGAAATTCAGTGGTTTGAATTTCCGGAACAGATTCTTTCCCGAGATAAAAATGAGTATCCACAATGGTATGCTGACGGAAAACTCAATATATGCTACCTGTGCATTGATAAACACATTGAAGACGGTTTTGGAAATCAGACCGCCATTATTTATGATTCTCCTGTTACAGATCAGAAAATCACTTACACTTTCGATCAGGCTAAAGAAGAAATATCAAAATTCGCAGGGGGTCTCATTTCATTAGGTTTAAAAAAAGGCGATACAGCCGTTATTTACATGCCGATGATCCCACAGACTCTCTTTGCGATGCTCGCCTGCGCAAGGATTGGGGTCATCCATAATGTAGTTTTCGGAGGTTTTGCCCCGCATGAGCTGGTGGTAAGAATAGATGACTGTAAACCCAAAGCCTTAATAACCGCTACTGCAGGTATAGAAATAGCAAGAAGAATTCCTTATTTACCGCTCGTGGAAAAAGCCATTGAACTGGCACAGGATAAAGTAGACAACATCATTGTGTACAACAGAAAACTGGTGGACAACCAGCATGAAATGTTCGAAGGACTTATTGATTACGAAGAATTGGTTCAAAAATCAGAGTCCGTAGATTGTATTTCAGTGGAATCTACCCATCCCCTCTACTTGCTTTACACATCAGGCACTACGGGAAAACCAAAAGGAATTGTAAGAGATACCGGAGGCTATGCAACAGCGTTGAAATTTTCCATGACGTACGTGTATGGTGTTGAGCCCGGAGAAACCTTTTGGGCAGCCTCTGATTTCGGGTGGGCAGTTGGGCACAGCTTTAGTGTGTACGGTCCCCTTATCAACCGGAATACAACGATTATCTTTGAAGGGAAACCCATTATGACTCCTGACGCAGGCACCTTCTGGAGAATTATTTCAGAATATAAGGTTTCTGCAATGTTTACAGCTCCTACAGCTATCAGAGCTATCAAAAAAGAAGATCCCCACGGAGAACTCGTCAAAAAATACGATCTGTCTCATTTTAAAAAACAGTTTCTGGCCGGCGAAAGATGTGATGTAGCTACCTTGGACTGGTTTGCAGAACACATCGGAGTTCCCGCTATTGATCACTGGTGGCAGACAGAATCCGGATGGCCGATGCTGGGCTTAATGACCGTTGATGATCAGTATAAAATCAAAAGAGCTGCAGCCGGAAAGCCTATTCCCGGATATGACATTAAGATATTTGATGAGAATGGATATGAACTCGACGCTCACCAGGAAGGTTACTTAATCATCAAGCTTCCTCTTCCACCGGGTGCTTTACTGGGAATATGGAATGACAATGAGCGCTTTCAAAACAGCTATTTATCTCAGTATAACGGCTATTATTTCTCCGGAGACGGTACTATTCAGGACGAGGACGGTTATATTTTCATTACCGGAAGAGTGGATGACGTCATTAATGTGGCCGGGCACAGACTTTCCACCTCAGAAATGGAAGAAATTGTTTCTTCACACCCCGATGTTGCCGAATGTGCTGTAGTAGGAATCGATGATGAGCTGAAAGGACAGGTTCCGTTCGCTACTGTTGTTTTGAAAAACGGTTCAGAAATTACAGAAGAAGAAATTGAAAAAGACATTATCCGAATGGTTCGTGAGAAAATCGGGGCTGTAGCTTTTTTAAAGAATGCAATGGTTGTTAAACGTTTACCAAAAACCCGCTCCGGGAAGATTTTAAGGAAACTGATACGGACCTTACTGGATGGAAAAGATTTTCAGGTTCCATCCACGATAGATGATGAGAAAATCATTGAGGAAATCCAGGAAAAAATCAATGAATATAGGGCTTAAGCCATAAATTAAACATATATTTAATATTAATAAAATTCAAATTTCAAAAAACGAAGGGATATGAGAAATTACTTAATTGAAGATCTGCCACATTATTTTGAAGAGTATAAAAAATCTATTAAAAATCCAAAGAAATTCTGGGATAAGATAGCCGACCAAAATTTTGTGTGGTACCAGAGATGGAGCAAGGTGGTTAAGTATGATATGAATGAAGCCAAAATTACATGGTTCAAGAATGCCAAATTAAATATCACTAAAAACTGTATTGACAGGCATCTTGCCGTAAGAGGTGATAAAACCGCTATTATCTGGGAGCCCAACGACCCGAAAGAGGAAGCACAGCATATTTCCTATACTGAACTGTATAACCGTGTTAATAAAACAGCCAATGTTCTACGTGAAATGGGCATTGAAAAAGGAGACCGGGTATGCATCTACCTTCCGATGATTCCCGAACTCGCTGTTACCATGCTTGCCTGTGCCAAATTAGGCGCCGTACATTCCGTTATTTTTGCAGGATTTTCCGCTTCTGCCGTAGCTTCAAGAGTTAATGACTGTAACGCCAAAATGATCATTACTTCAGATGGCAGCTACAGGGGAAACAAAGTTCTGGATCTGAAAAGCATTGTAGACGAGGCATTGGAAAAAACACCAAGTGTAGAGTCTGTTCTGGTCGTGAAAAGAACAAACAACGAAATCAAAATGAAAGAAGGCAGAGATCACTGGATGGCCGATCTGTACGAAAAAGCTTCCGCTGATTTCGTGACCGTCATCATGGATGCCGAAGATCCTCTTTTCATCCTGTATACCTCAGGTTCTACCGGAAAACCGAAAGGAATGCTTCATACTTCCGCCGGGTATATGGTGTATACCGCCTATACGTTTAAAAATGTATTTAATTATAAAGAGAATGATATCTATTGGTGTACAGCAGATATCGGGTGGATTACTGGGCATTCCTATATTTTATACGGACCGCTTCTTAACGGAGCAACCACAGTAATTTTTGAGGGTGTACCTACTTACCCTCAGCCGGACCGTTTCTGGGAAGTCATTGAAAAGCATAAGGTGACCCAATTCTACACTGCTCCTACCGCCATCCGCTCATTAGCCAAAGAAAGTTCAGAATGGGTTGATAAGCATGATTTGAGCACTCTGAAAGTCATCGGTTCCGTAGGTGAACCTATCAATGAAGAAGCATGGCACTGGTTCAATGATCATGTCGGGAAGAAAAAATGTCCGGTTGTTGACACCTGGTGGCAGACGGAAACAGGAGGAATCATGATTTCCCCACTCCCATTCGTCACTCCAACGAAGCCTACCTATGCTACTCTTCCACTTCCGGGAATCCAGCCTGTCCTGATGGATGATAAGCGTAATGAAATCACAGGAAACCAGGTGACAGGAAACCTCTGTATCCGCTTTCCGTGGCCGGGAATCGCAAGAACGATCTGGGGCGATCACCAACGATACAAGGAAACCTATTTCAGCGCTTTTCCCGGAAAATATTTTACGGGGGACGGTGCTTTAAGAGATGAAGTCGGATATTACAGAATTACAGGCCGTGTAGACGATGTGATCATTGTTTCCGGGCACAATTTAGGAACCGCTCCTATTGAAGACAGCATCAATGAACACCCTGCCGTTGCAGAATCTGCAATTGTTGGTTATCCTCATGATATCAAAGGAAATGCTTTATATGGCTTTGTAATCTTAAAAGAAACCGGAGAAGGCCGTGATAAGGAAAACCTTAAAAAGGAGATCAATCAGCTGATTTCGGACCAGATAGGACCTATTGCCAAACTTGATAAAATACAGTTTGTTTCAGGACTGCCTAAAACACGTTCCGGAAAAATTATGCGCAGAATCCTGAGAAAAATAGCGGAAGGAGACTTCAGTAATTTCGGAGATATTTCTACCCTGTTGAATCCTGAAATTGTAGAGGAAATTAAAAATGAAAGGATATAAAACCTTAAAATGATACTTAATGAAACGGACTTCGGTCCGTTTTTTTTACGATCACAGAGATTTAATAACCCTGAAAGAACATTCAAAATTCCAGCCTTCTTCCATCCAAACTTCAGTTTATGTTATTATTAAAATCAAACAGCTGTTCAATAGATGTTTTCAAACATTTTAACATTACATTATAGATAAAACAATAAATAGTAAACTTTAATAAATTAATATTAACAATATTGAAAAATATTTATTATCTTTAAGTACAATTTAAAAACTATTGCTTATGTCAAATATATTAGCTGGATTATTTGCACATCACAGCGATTACAAAAAGCTTGAAGCCGATCTGGAAAATTCAGGATTTGAAAATTCAGATTACATAGTATATCTCCATACCGGCTCTGATACCTCTCAGTATCTGGCGAGTGTTGCGGTAAAAGATAATAACCAAACTGATGGCGCACGAAATATTTTCAGCCAAAATTCAGTACTGAAGACCTATTTATTCGAGAATATGGGTATTGGAGAGGCACATTATGATCACCTTAAACGATTTATTGATGCCAGAAACAGAGCCGAGATCCATAACAGCCCCGATGTGAGAATAAAGGCATCAAGCAGCGGCATGGATTCAGAAGTTAAATTCTGACAGAAAACACAAAACCTAATAACCGGAAATCCGCAGAGCGTTCTGCGGATTTTTTATGGTGGAAAAGTTTAAAAAATTTCGTATTTTCGTTTAATTATAGGCGTTAGCACAAATGAGTTACGATTTAGAACAGGAAAACAAAGAGATCCTTGCCCGGTATAAGGATCTGATTTCGAATACATACAGGACTCTGGATGAGGAAAATAACAAGCTCATCCGGAAGGCATTTGATATTGCATTGGATGCCCATAAAGATCAAAGGAGGAAATCCGGCGAACCCTACATTTATCATCCCATTGCTGTGGCTAAAATTGTAGCCACAGAGATTGGTTTGGGGGCCACTTCTATTGCCTGCGCCCTGCTGCATGACGTGATAGAGGATTCAGACTATACCTATGAAGATCTTAAAAAGATTTTTGGAGAGAAAATCGCCAATATTGTGAACGGGCTCACAAAGATCTCTATAATGAATCACCAGAATATTTCTGTACAGTCTGAAAATTACAGAAAACTGTTATTGACGCTGTCTGAAGATTTCAGGGTTATTCTCATCAAGATTGCTGACCGCCTTCACAATATGCGGACACTGGAAAGCATGGCTCCGGATAAGCAGAAAAAAATCGCTTCGGAAACCGTTTATATCTATGCCCCTATGGCACACCGTCTGGGTCTGTATAATATCAAATCGGAGCTGGAAGATCTTTCCTTGAAATACAACAATCCTGAAGTCTATAACGAGATCACAGAAAAACTTGAACTGGCGAAAGAAAGCCGTGAAAGATATATTGAGGAATTTAAAAAAGAAGCTTCAGAAAGATTAAAAGAAGAAGGTTTGAATTTCACGATCAAAGGCCGTGCGAAAGCTATCTCTTCTATTTACAGGAAAATGCTTAAACAGGGAGTTTCCTTTGAAGAAGTATTCGATAACTATGCAATCAGGATCATTTATAAGTCGGATGCAAAGAACGAAAAGTTTCTGGCCTGGAAGATCTACTCTATTGTAACGGATGTTTACCACAGCAACCCTTCAAGAATGAGGGACTGGATCACACAGCCGCGTTCTACAGGGTACGAAAGTCTCCATTTAACAGTTCTGGGACCGGACAGAAAGTGGATAGAAGTACAGATCCGTTCGGAAAGAATGGACGAGATTGCCGAAAAAGGCGTTGCCGCTCATTACAAATATAAAGAAGGCTACAAACAGAGCTCAGATGACAGGAATTTTGAAAGATGGGTTACTGAAATCCGTGATATTCTTGAGCAGCAGCAAAACCTGTCCACATCCGAACTTTTAGATAATATTAAACTGAATTTATATTCTAAGGAAGTATTTGTTTTTACTCCCAAAGGGGAAATCAAGATCCTTCCAACGAATGCTACAGCTCTGGATTTTGCTTTTGCCGTTCACTCCGACCTCGGAATGAAATGTCTTGGAGCAAAGATCAACGGGAAACTGGTTCCTATTTCTTATGTTCTTCAGAATGGTGACCAGATAGATATTTTATCTTCGCAGAACCAGAAGCCTAAGTCGGACTGGCTGGAGTTTGTCGTGACATCCAAAGCCAAGTCCAAGATCAAAAGCTACCTGAATTCCCAGAAAAACCAGCTGGTGGAAGATGGAAAAGAGATTCTTCAAAGAAAACTCCGCCACGCTAAGATCAACTTTAATGATGAGGAAGTGAACAAACTTCAGAAGTTTTTCAATTTAAAGTCTTCTCAGGAACTGTTCCTTAAATTCCAAAGCAATGAACTGGATGTCAGCAGCCTGAGAAAATATATTGAAAGTAAAAACGTATTTAATAATTTACTTTCAAGATTCAGAAAATCTCCGGCCAAGAATACCCATTTTGAAGAGCCGAAAGAACAGAATCTTGATATGATCGTTTTCGGGAAAGATGAAGAAAAACTGAATTATACCTATGCAAAATGCTGTACCGTAATTCCCGGTGATAAAATTTTTGGATTTATAACCATTTCTGACGGTATCAAGGTTCACAGCGACAACTGCCCGAATGCCATCAACCTGAGGGCACAGTACGATTACCGTGTTATCCCGGCCAAATGGGTGAATGCGGAAAGCTTTAAAAACAGGGTTAAGATCGAAATCGAAGGTCTTGACAGAATGGGAATGATCAACGATATTACAACCGTGATCAGCGGAAGTATGGGAATGGATATGAAGAGTATGTCCATAGAATCCAATAACGGCGTTTTTACAGGCAGCATTAACCTTGAAGTTAAAAACAAAAGTCAGCTTGAAGAAACATTTAAAAAACTTAAAAACATTGACGGAGTTTCAAGAGTGAGACGATTACAATCATAGACATGAATTTATCTTTATATTTTAAAAAATTTTTTAGCAGCAATCAGTCATCCGGAATTATCCTTATTTTCTGTGTGCTGGCCTCGTTATTAATCGCTAATTCGTCTGCAGGTGAAGGTTTTCAGAACTTTCTGGATAAAGAAGTAGGCACTCACCTTTTCCACCTTACCTATCCGGTGAGCATATGGATTAATGACGGACTGATGGCCGTTTTCTTTTTGCTCGTAGGACTCGAGATCAAACGGGAAATGGTGGAAGGCGAACTTTCTTCCTTTAAAAATGCCTCATTGCCTATTTTTGCGGCAGTAGGTGGAATGCTGGTTCCTGCAGCGATCTATACCTTTTTCAATTCCGGAACAGAGTATGGCAGCGGCTGGGGAATTCCTATGGCTACGGATATTGCTTTTTCACTGGCTATTATTTCAATGCTGGGAAAAAAGATTCCCAACTCGATTAAAATATTCCTTGCAGCACTGGCTATTGTGGACGATCTGGGCGCTATCCTGGTAATCGCTATTTTTTATACTGAACAGATTCACTGGACCTATCTCCTGCTTTCATTTGGAACGGCTGCACTATTGTTTCTTTTAAACTTTCTGAAAGTTACCCGTATTATTTTTTATATTATCCCGGGACTATTTTTATGGTATTTCCTGCATCATTCCGGGATCCATGCGACGATAGCCGGAGTTCTGCTTGCTTTTTCCATTCCTACGAATGTATCTGATGTAGAAATTTCTCCTCTTGAAAGGCTGGAACATCAGCTTCATTTCCCGGTGAGCTTTTTGATCATGCCTATATTTGCTTTAACGAATACCAATATTGCTTTTACCAGCGAAATGGTAACGGGAGTAACAAGTACATTAGGTTTGGGAATTATCTGTGGGCTGATATTGGGAAAACTGATCGGAATCAATGTGTTTTCTTTTATCGCTATTAAATTAAAGCTCAGCGAGCTTCCTCAAAACAGTACATGGTTACAAATGGCTGGCGTTGGATTGCTGGCTGGAATAGGCTTTACTATGTCTATATTTATTGCACTACTGTCCTTTAAGGATAATATTCCGATTCAGGATGAAGCTAAATTTGCCATCCTGATCGCTTCTTTCTTAGCGGCAGTTTTAGGATTTGTAATATTAAGTATGAGTTCTAAAAAAGACATGAACGCTGTAGAAAATTAATCTTTTTTCCCTTCCAGCTTTCTTTTGTGGTCTTCATCGCTTTCCAGATTAGGCTCTGTCACCTGTGCGTGATAGTGAGCTGCTTCTCTTTTGATCTCATCAGACAGCAGTTTTTCGATCCTGAGCTTTCTGAGGGCCATATTAAGCTCGTTTCCGAACAGCAGAAGATATACGTTCACATTTACCCAAACCATCAGCAGGATCATACTTCCGATGGACCCGTAAAGCACGTTGTATCTGGCAATATCTTTTACATAGATCGCAAAAATAAAGGTGGTAAGAACAAACAGGACCGTTGTTAAAATAGCTCCCGGCACTGCCTGTCTGAACCTGGCAATCTTTACTGTTCCCAGCCAGTAGAAAAGTGTCAAAAGAATAAAATAAAAGAGCGGAAAAGATACAAATCCGATGATCTTGGAAAGGTTATTCACAAGCCAGGAAATATCGTAAGCAGGAGTAAAAAGTTTCATTACAACCTCTACATAATATACTCCAAAAAGTGACAGGAAGACAATAGTAATAAAGCCTATTGTGATAAAAAAAGAAAGGATAAACTCTTTAACATCAGTAAGCTTTTCATCTGAATTTTCGTTGAATCCGTTGATAAGCGAAAAGGTTCCGTTGGTGGCAAAAACCAATGCCAAAACAATGGTAAGATTACTGATGCCTTTCATATTCGGAATGATGTTGGTTTCAATGTATCCTCTGACATCACCTTCCATATTCGAAGGAAAAACGTTATGCATCAGAACTTCAAAAATATAAAACTGCAGCTTGTCATAATGCGGCATATACGGCAAAACAGAAAGCAGGAAAAGCAGGAAAGGAAATAAACTGATGGTGAAGCTCCAGGAAATGGCTGCCGCCTTTCTTCCGATATTCCCTTTGAAAATTCCGGAAATATAGATCTGGAACATCTGCCAGAGCGATATCCCCAAAACAGGAATATGTATACCGTCAAAAAACTCTTGAATCTTCAAGATAAATCTAGGAACCTTTATACTCATCTATTTGGTGCATTTCCCTTAATAAAAACAGCTGTTTATCTCTTAAGAAGGAAAAAAATTCACTGTTTCAAATAAGTCTTATCTACAAATATAAACATTTTCTTTATCCTGTTATCAACCTAAAATTGATTGGTTTGCATCAATTGTACAGAATAGCTATTCTCCTCTCAACTCAGGAAAGAAATTAGCATTTGAAAAGTAATAGATTGAAAGCTGTCAATCTTTTTAATATAAATTTCAGTACAGGTTTTCAGGCATTAAACTGCCGCAAATGATGATCCATATGTTTGTAAACAAAAACTCCGATCTCTTCTCTTTTCATTTTTCCAAAAAAGTCATGAATAAAATCAGGATTCGAATAGTTTTCATAGGCTGTGATCTGCTCCATCCAGATCTTTTTCTCATTTTCTGTATTGCCTAGGGTTTCTTTTATAACAAAGCTTCCTGCTGGCATGTTTCTTTTGATCGGAGTTTCATCTTTTACAAGACCTTTCAGTGCCATCTTTCCAAACAGCCATCCTAAAAACTCCTGTCTGTAGATCTGGTTATTTTTCCCCAGGATCCAGTCGTTCCATACCGTACAGTGTCTCATCATCTGGAAGAGATTCATTTTTCCCCATTGTGCTGTATTTCTTGGACCAAGGGAACCAATCCTTGTGATCAGCTCTTCTCTTACGTTGGGATCAAAAATTGTTTTCATAATATATCTTTTTGTAAAATTATGATGGTTTATATCAAGTCGTGATACGTAAAAATGACATTCAACAGTGCATTTTGTGCCAGAATTTGCATAATTTTATCATTATATACATTGATACCGATGAAACATATCTCGATTATAATATATGAAGGCGTACTGTCTACAGCCGTATCCAATACCGTTTCTCTTCTGATAAGTGCCAATGAAGCTGCTGTGAGAAAAGGCCTTGCCGTGCCCTTCCTGATAGAACTGATCGGTGTTCAGAACAAAACAGTACAATCTAACCTGCCTCTACAGTTCTGCTGCAGTAGAATGATTTCTGAAAGATTTGACACCGATGTCGTTATTATTCCGCCGATGAGCACTGATCTCGCCCATATTGATTCTCTTTTAGCTGAAAACGTATCCCTCATCCACTGGATCAAAAGAAAATATAATGAGAGAACACAACTGATCAGTCTTTGTACAGGAGCCTATTTCCTGGCAGAATCAGGTTTACTGGATCATATGCCAGCCACTTCACACTGGGGTGCTATGGAGGATCTGCAGAAAAGGTATCCACGCATTGATTTCAAGCCTGATCATGTGGTGACGCACTCGAAAGCAATTATCACCGGTGGTGGCGGTTTTTCCTCTTTAAATGCCATGCTGTATTTTATCGAACAGAACCTAAACAAGAAGATATCCATTGAGTTGAGCAAATTGTATGCACTGGATTACGGACGGACCTCACAAAACATTTTTGCTGTTTTTTCGGGGCAGCGTCTTCATGACGATGATGAAATTCATAAGGCACAGAGCTATATCGAGAAAACATTCAAAACGGATATCTCCGTAGAGCAGATCGCCGGCCAGGTAAATATGAGCAGACGGAATTTTATCCGGAGGTTCAAAAATGCGACCCGGTTAAATCCCATTGAATATATACAGCGTGTGAAAGTGGAAGCTGCCAAAAAAGCACTTGAAACCGGAGAAGCCAATATTGCAGATGTCACCTACAGTATGGGGTACAATGATTTAAAAACATTCAGAACAGTCTTCAAAAAGATCACCGGATTCACACCTGCTGATTACAGGAATAAGTTTAAAGGGCAGGAAGTAAGCAATTAATTGAACGATTTAAAATTAAAGCTGCACCTTAATACTAAGGTTAGCCTTTTCTTTTTTTAGCATTAAAAAATGGTATCTTTGCTCTTTGAAATCCTCTATACATGCGAATCAGCTTACTTTGTATCGGTAAAACAGATGACAAGGAGATCACTTCCCTCATCAGTTATTATCTTACCCGTCTTCCCAAGCACTGGAATTTTGAAATCACTGAAATTCAGGATGTTAAAAATGCAAAAAACCTCTCGCCTGAACTTTTAAAGAAGGAAGAATCTAAGCTTTTTTTAAATTATATTGATAAAAATGATCTTGTTGTACTTCTTGATGAGAAAGGCAGGCAGTTCACCAGCCGTGAATTCTCGCAGAAAATTGATACCTGGATGAATTCTTCGGTAAAAAAGGTTCATATCCTTATCGGAGGTGCCTATGGTTTTGCTGAGGAGATCTACAGCCGGGCCAATGAAAAGATGTCTTTATCAAAAATGACCTTTACCCACCAGATGATCCGTCTTTTTATTGTGGAACAACTTTACCGTGCTGATCAGATCTTACAGGGAAAGCCGTATCATAATGATTAAAATATTCTGTATTTAAGAAAGAATTCTGCTTTATTTAACTTGTAAATTGATCTGCCTTTTGGCTTCACCAATTACAAAAGCAACGGAATTGGCAATATTGAAACTTCGGATCAGTTTTGACATGGGAATTGTCAGATGATTTTCGAACTGCTCTAATACTTCCTTACTCAAACCCACACTTTCCTTACCGAAAACCAGCCAGTCACCATCCTGGAAACTATTTTCCAGGTAAGATTTTTCAGCATGTGAGCTCATTAAAAAAACACGGGACGGATCTGGAATATTTTTTATCCATTCTCCAACATTTTCATATTCAGTAACATCAAGATGCACCCAATAATCTAAACCGGATCTTTTCAGATTCTTATCATTGATTACAAATCCAAACGGATGAACCAGGTGCAGTTTACTTTCCGTACCCACACATAGCCGTCCGATGTTACCCGTATTATTGGGTATTTCAGGTTCTATAAGAACAATGTTTAACATCTATTTTTTTTATTTATGACTTATTTTGTCTGGTACATTTCTTATGGGCGCGGCATTTCATGCCGCGCCCATAAGAAATGTTTTATATAAGATTTATTTTTTCACACATTTAGCATAATAATCTGTTAAAATAGCTTTTTCATAACCCAGGTTTACTGCTTTATCCAGATTTTCACAGGCTTCTTTAGGTTTTGCCGTATCAAATAAAACCAATGCTTTGGTTACATAGGAATGGGAAAATTTCGGATCTATAGAAATGGCTTTATTAACGTCTGCAAGAGCTTCTTTAGGCTTTTTCATTTTGAAATAGACATCTGCCCTGCCGTTATACAACAGCGATTCCGGTTTTTCAGAGATCAGCTGATTATAATCTTTTAAAGCACCGTCCAGGTCACCGTTATTTTTCTTCAGATTGGCCAGTCCAGTTTTGGCAAAAATATTATCCGGAGCAAAAGTGAGGATCTGGTTAAGATCATTCAGGGCAAGATCTTTTTTTCCCTGGCTGTCATAGATCTTGGAACGGGTAAGATAAAATTCAGGATTTTCTGCATCGATTTTAAGACCAGTAGAAATGTACTCCAGTGCTTTGGTCTTATTTCCTTTCTGGCTGTTCAGTGATGCAAGATTGGCATATACAGGAGCCGATAAAGGATTGGCTTTTAAAGCGGATTCATAAGATTTCAAAGCTAATGCAGACTTCCCCAGCCGTCTTTGGGCTGTCCCAAGATTATTGTAATATTCGGACTGAAATTTTTGGATCTGCTCTTTTTCTGCTAATTTGCTGTACTGTTCTTCTGCACATTTGTAATCGGCTTTTTTAAAGCAGTCTTCGGCTTTATTTTTGTCCTGCGCATAGAGACTGAATGAGGAGCATATGAATGCTGTCAGTAATAAAGATTTTTTCATGAAGCTATATTTTGTTTGTTGATGACTTTTTTGGCGAGCACTCCAAATATCACTCCCAATAAAGATCCAACAAACGCCCCCACCAAAATATCTATCGGGAAATGCACTCCTAAATATATCCGGCTGTAAGAAACTACCACAGCCCATACAAATATAGCATATGGAAACCAATTGAGTTTCTTTTTCAATAAAATACTTAAATAAGCTGCCAGGAAGAAGGTATTAGAGGCATGGGCAGAATAAAACCCGTACTGTCCACCACACTTCACGATCCTCATATAATGTTCTAAGCTGGGATCATGACAGGGCCGGAGTCTGGCCACTCCGTATTTGAAAACACTTGCAAGCTGATCAGAAACCGTAGCTCCGAGTGCAATGAATAAAAGGATAAAAATTAAGGATTTCAGCTTATAATTCTTGTATAAAAAGTAAAGAAATATAATGTAAAGCGGTATCCAGATCCATGTACTGGAAATGAGCATCCAAAACTGGTCGAAGGAAGTATCGCCCAAATTATTAAGGTATAGAAAAACCTTTTTATCTTCCTGAATGATTTCTTCCATGAATTATCTGCTTACAGGCCCTTCGTAGGTTTCGTCGTCGGCAGGCTTTAGTTTTGGCGGTTCATTAGTAGCAGAAGGTTCTGCCACGATATCTTTTTCGATGTTCTTCATAGGATTGAAATCTTTTGCAGCATCCTTCACTTTCTCAATTTCGCGTTTGATCTCAGAAACAGGATTATCTGTTTCCTTCATGATCTCAGTTTTAATATCTTCCACTGCACCACGCATTTTTCTAACGCCTGCCCCGAGGTCACGCGCTATCTGAGGAAGTTTATCCGGACCGAATAATACAACGATCGCCACCGCGATCAGTGCCATTTCTCCAATGCTTAATTCCATGTGGTAAAATTACGAAAGTTTATACATTTATTTACAGGAAACTAAAATTTTAAACAAATTTTAAGATTCTACAATAGTAAAGCTATGAAAATCAATAACCTGAATATAAAAACACGTTTCGATCAGCTGTTGATTTTTGTTGCTGGCTGTAATTTATTTTTTTGCAGATAATAGTTTTTAATCCAAAGCTAAACCCAGTATTTTGACCTTGCCTTTGGTTCATATTTCAAGCTCTTGTACTTTATAAAACTCCTGCTTATCACTGCATTATTTAAACACTTATCCTTAATTCGGATTTAAATAATTAATCTTTCAGACTTTATCCTAATTACAATTTTTTAATCAGCCTTTTATCTTTTTTCTGAAAAGCATAATAGGTCATTACCACGCTTATTGCCATTAAAATAAATGCCAGAAAGAACGGTGCCCCCGAGAACTCAAATGGTGCTTCGTCGTGGGTAAAGAAGTAAAACAGGTTGGTCATCAACGGTGGCCCTATAATGGAAGTGGCGCTCATTAAACTGGTCAATGCTCCCTGAAGCTCTCCCTGCTCGTTGGAAGGAACACTTTTCGTAATTACCGATTGTAATGCAGGTCCGCAGATCCCTCCCAAACAGTAAGGAACCAAAAATGCAAACATCATCCATCCTTCTGTAGCAAAGGCAAACAACAGCATCCCTAATGCATACAGTGCCAATCCGTAATAAATACTTTTTTCCTCGCCCAGCCTGGGAGTTGTCCAGCGTATCAGGACACCCTGAACTAAACCGACTAATAATCCTACAACCCCTAATGAAATTCCAACCATCCTTTCCGTCCAGCTAAATTTATACATGGTGAAAAAGCTCCAGTTGCTCTGCACGGCATGACCCGCGATATAGATTAAAATAAGGGCAAAGATTAATCCTGAAATTTCCGGATGCTTACCTAAAAATTTAAATGAACCGATGGGATTCGCACGCTTCCAGTCGAATTCTCTTCTTTTATCTTTATCTAAACTCTCAGGAAGAACGAAATAACCGTAAAGGAAATTCAACAGACATAAAACTGCCGCAGCATAGAAAGGCACCCTGGCACCATAATGCCCAAGAACTCCTCCCAATACGGGCCCAATAATAAATCCGAGACCAAATGCAGCCCCGATAAGACCAAAGTTCTTTGCTCTGTCCTCATCTGTAGAAATATCAGCAATATAGGCACTCGCGGTTGTTACGCTGGCTCCTGTGATCCCTGCAATAACCCGGCCCAGGAAGAGCCACCAGATCGTGGGTGCAAGGGCAAGAAAAATATAATCCACTGCAAATCCAAAAAGGGAAATCAGAATAATAGGCCTTCTTCCGTATTTGTCACTCAGGTTTCCCACCACAGGAGAAAAGATAAACTGGGTAAATGCATAGGCAAAACCAAGCCAGCCACCATATTTTGCTGCTTCACTGATATCGGCGTGGATAAGTTCCTCAATTAATTTGGGAACTACCGGAATAATGATTCCCCATCCTGTAATATCAATCAATAAAGTAATAAATATAAAGCCGATGGCTGCTTTTTTCCTTGAGTTTTCCATAATGCTGCAAAAATAATGAAATCTGAAATATAATGGTACTAAATTGTGAATTTTGGAGGAAGAGACAAGATTTTAAGATGAAAATTTCAGACATCAGATTTCAGATGTGGGCTACGCAAATATAAATTTAAACCCTGAACTTTACCTATTAAATTTATGAAACCCTAAATTACAGGAACATCTTAATCGGCATTACATAATTTAATGGCAAAAAAAAGACCGCTTCTTTCGAAACGGTCTTTACTTATTTATTGTAGTTGATATTACTTTGAAGCAAGCACTTCTTTGCTGGAACTGGTTCTACCATGTACCTCTTCTTCTTTCCCTTTTTTAAGGAAATCGTAAGCGATGGCCGATGCAATAAAGATTGATGAATAGGTACCAAACCCGATACCGATCAACATGGCAAACATAAATCCTCTAAGGTTGTCACCACCGAAAATAAAGATGGCTAAAATTACAAGGATAGTGGTAAATGAAGTGTTGAATGTTCTACCCAATGTACTTGAGATAGAGTCATCAAATAATCCAGCCAATGTTAAAGCTTTCTTCTCTCTTAAATACTCTCTGATTCTATCGAAGATAATAACGGTATCATTAATTGAGTATCCTAGTACTGTAAGGATGGCTGCAACAAAATCCTGGTTGATCTCCATATTAAACGGCATAAATTTATGAAGCAATGAATACGCTCCTAAAATAATTACCGCATCATGGAATAACGCTACAACAGCACCTAATGAGAATTGCCATTTTCTAAATCTAAATAAGATATAGATGAAGATACCCGCCAAAGCTGCTGCTACAGCAAGCATACCGTGAGTCTGAATATCATCTGCTACCGTAGGCCCTACTTTTTCAGAAGAGATAATTCCTGCATGTTCTTTATCTGCAGATTTGAAATCACTCAATGTAGTCTTGGCAGGTAAGTTGGCCTTTAATCCTTCGTATAATTTCTGTTCTACAGTCTGGTCAGCTTTTAAAGATTCATCTTCAATAAGATAATCTGTAGAGATTTTCAGCTGTCTGTCATTTCCGAAAGTTTTAGCCTCAACAGAAGAGTTTTTTCCATCTTCAGTTTTGAAAACTTTTACCAGGTTCTGTTCAATATCTTCAGCATTAACCGCTTTATCAAATCTTACCACATAATTTCTACCTCCTGTAAAGTCGATTCCGTATTTGAATCCGTTCATTGCGATAGACGCAACACAAATCACTGTTAAAATACCAGAAATGATATAGGCATATTTTCTTTTTCCGATAAAATCGATCCACGTATTTCTGAATAGGTTCTTCGTTGGAGGAGTCCAGACAGAAAGATGTTTTCCTTTATTCAGTCTTGTGAAGATCATTACTCTGGAAAGCAATACGGAAGTAAAGAATGTCATTAATATACCGATTCCTAAAGTCAGAGCAAATCCTTTAATAGGTCCTGTTCCGAATAAGAAAAGGACACCAGCCGTCAGTAATGTCGTTAAGTGACCGTCAACAATCGCGCTTAATGCATGCTTGAAACCGTCTTTATAAGCTTCCAGGATGCTTTTCCCTGCAAATAATTCTTCTTTGGTTCTTTCGTAGATGATTACGTTCGTATCGACCGCCATGGCCATCGTAAGAACGATACCTGCGATACCAGGAAGCGTTAGTGTAAAGTCTCCGGAATCCATAATTCCGAAAATATAGAATAAGTTGATGATCATCGCAATTACAGCGTACACACCTGCACCACCATAATAGAAAATGATATAAACGATAATAATCAAGAATGCAATAGCAAATGAAATAACCCCTGCATCAATAGACTCTTGTCCTAATGATGGTCCTACAACAGTAGCCTGAACCACTTTTGCACCTGCAGGTAATTTACCCGCTCCTAGAACGTCAACCAACTCTTTAGCTTCTTCCTGAGAGAAGTTACCCGAGATTTGAGTTCTACCGTTCGGAATGGCACCTACAACGTTTGGCGCAGTATAAACTCTGCCATCCAATGTTACAGCAACCGGTTTACCAACGTTTTTCTCAGTTAAAGTTTTCCATTCTTTAGCACCTTTAGAATCCATCTGCATGTCTACTACTACTCTGCTTAGCTCATCATAGCTAATGCTTGCAGTTTCAACAGCACCGTCTACAGGAGCTTTTTGGCTAATGTTACCTCTGATTGCATACAATACTAAACTTTCAGTATCTGTAGCTTCGGGCTTGTACCCCCAAAGGAACTGTGTATATTTAATGTTTGAAGGACGTAAAGACTGACCAACTTTGCTATTCAAGATTTTGTTTACAGTAGCAGTATCAGATAATTTCACACTTCCAACAGCGCTTTGACTCATAGACTTACCTCCCTGCATGATGTTCATGAAGTTGACATTCTTAGCAACTCCCATAGAATCACCTTTTACAGCGATCATCGTAGCTAATGTTTGGAAATAAGGATACACTTCAGGAGCTTGTTGTACTTCCCAGAACTGAAGTTTTGCAGAAGTCTGAAGCATTTTTTTCACTTTGTCGATATCTTTCATACCAGGCATTTCTACAGAAATTCTTGCCGTACCCGGTACTCTCTGCACGTTTGGCTGCACCGCACCCATTTTATCGATTCTGGTTCTGATTACTTCAAAAGCAGTACCTACAGAAAGATCAATTCTTCTTTTGATGATACTTTTTACCTGATCATCAGTCGTATTATACTTGATCTCCGATAAATTGGTATTTCCGAAAAGTTCAGGATCTGCAAGCTTAAGGTTCGTCCCTTTTGCTCTGTTGATCGCTTCAAACTGATCGAAGAAATTATCGATGTAAGATTTTGTAGAATTCTTTTGCGCTTCATCAGTTTTATTTAAAGCCTCGATAAGAACAGGATTTGTAGAGTAATTTGTAAGATCGTTTACCAAATCTCTTTGGTTGATCTCCAAAAGAACGTTAATCCCACCTTTCAAGTCAAGACCAAGTTTCATTTCCTTGTCTTTGGCTTTAGTGTAATAAAGTTTTGTGAATCCCAGGTTCAGCGTATCTTTAGAAAGTCTTGCAATTTCTTTCTGATACTTTTCCGGATTGTCTCCTGCAACAGCAGTCGCCTGCTTTTCAATTTTGCTGGCGTACCAAGTTGGTAATAGCTCATTTAAGCAAATTAACCCTAGTACAATAGCAACAATTGTAATAAGTCCTTTTCCTTGCATTTTGTTATAACTACGTTAAATTAAGTCGGCAAATATAATGATTTTATTATTATTTTATGAATTTTTTAACAGCAGAAACGGTTTATTTTCAGATATATCGGGGTTTTAACTTCTATTTAAGATTTAATAATTTTTCTTCCTTATCGTAATGAAATTTTCAAATTCCGATTGGTATAAAATTTTCATTCATTTATCAATACACTAAATATCAAAATATTATGAAAAAACTATTTTTTACTCTAGGCATTCTTTCTTCTTTAATCGTTAATTCTCAAAGCATTAATTTAGTAGAATTTGCATCCGGGTTCACCAGCCCCGTTGAAATTACGAACGCCAATGATACCCGTCTTTTCGTGGTCCAGCAGAACGGGATCATCAAAATCATTCAACCTAACGGAACGATCAACAGTGCTGATTTTTTGAATATCAGCTCTAAAGTTCTCTATGGAGGGGAAAGAGGTCTTCTTGGTCTTGCCTTTCATCCCCAGTACTCAGCCAACGGATATTTCTTTGTGTATTACAACAATACCGCCGGAAATATCATTGTAGCCAGATATTCTGTAAACGCTGCCAATCCGGACATTGCAGATCCTGCTTCTGAAAAGATCCTTTTGAATATTCCAAAACCGTTTGACAATCATAACGGCGGAAGTATTCATTTTGCTCCCGACGGGAATCTCTGGATCGTTACCGGAGATGGCGGAAGCGGTGGAGATCCCAATAACAATTCCCAAAATATAAATTCACTGCTGGGAAAAATGTTAAGGATAGATGTGAATGCTACAGGACCGTATAATATTCCACCCGGAAATCCTTTTGCGGGAACTTTAGTAACTGGAGCTGATGAGATCTGGGCCTATGGACTCAGAAATGCATGGAAATTCTCATTTGACACCAATATTGGAAATGTAATGATCGCTGATGTAGGCCAGGGAGCCATTGAAGAAATCAACAGGATACCTGTTACCCAAGCCGGAATCAATTACGGATGGCGCTGTTATGAAGGCAATAATGCTTACAATACAGCAGGGTGCGCTCCCATGTCCACGATGACATTCCCGGTTGCAGTTTATGATCATTCCGGAGGAAAATGCTCCATAACCGGAGGATATGTCTACAGGGGAAGCCAGTATCCTGCCCTTCAGGGGAAATATTTCTTTGCAGATTACTGTTCCGAACAGATCGGAATTATGAATCCGGATAATTCTATTATGTGGAATTCTCCAAGTACAGGCAATAATTTCTCCACTTTCGGACAGAATTCTCAGAAAGAATTGTTTGTGGCTGCGGTAAACAGCGGGAAGATATTTAAAATTACAACAGGAGCGCTGGCAACAGACGAGACAGACCGCTCAACTTCTATATATATTCATCCCAATCCTGCTTCCGAAAAGGTATTTATTGAAGGGCTGACAGATCTGAACAGCACTGCAGATCTTATCAGTACAGAAGGAAAAATAGTTCTGGAAAAAGCAAAAATTGAAAATGACGGCAGCGTTGATATTACAGGAATTCCTGCCGGAGCTTATTACCTGATCATCAAATCGGGAGATGTGAAATCTTACAGCCAGAAGTTGATTGTTAAATAATAGTGATACAACCTCCCTTAATGTGTTCATTTAAATAAAATTTTGTTTTGAAAGACCCTAATAACTACATTCTAGGGAGGTTTATAAATTCAAGATCAATAACTGAAATTATTTTTGAGCCCTAACTGTCGGGAATTAAACCTGACCATTAGAACTTTACACTTTATCTGATGACAATATCATGTATTTATTTTTAGCAATTTTACTTTCATAAAAACGCCTAACATAATCATATAATAGTAGTTCATGTGCTCTATTATTTGTAGGAATCATTCTATTAATATTCATATGTATATAACTAAAAATATACTTTTCAAAATTAATTTCTTCTTTTAAACAAATATTTTTTAAAATCTCAATAGTTTTTTTTAGCTCTGAATCTCTTTTTTTTAATAGAATTATTAATTTCTTCATTATTGGATCATCATTCAATAATCGCTTTGATTCATCAATAATATCCTCTACAAATTTCCTTTTATCCCTATACAATTCATTAAGTATTTTTGAATTGTTTATATTGTAGCCAAACTCATATCTAAAAGACTCGCTCATGCTACTTATAATTTTCAGCTTATCCTCAGGACTTTTACAAAAAAAACTAAGATAAGAATCCACGCTTATCAACGAAATTTTCCATTTATAGTCTTCTATTTCACTTTTATTGATAATCTTTAACATCTTAATGCAATATTCACTATCAACACAGAAGAGTGATTCTGTAATATCCATTAATTTTTCGTTATAGCGTTCAAGCTCTTGTTCATATGTATCCATTTGAATTTTCCAAATAATATCATTTTCAATATACTTTTTTAATCTATTCTGAAATAAATTCAAAATTAAATTTATTGAATTAACATTTTTAAGCTTAATTCTTAATCTAATATGATAATATGGATCAGAATATCTAATAAAAAAGAACTTTTCTATATAGTTCTCTTTTTCAATATATTTAATAATTTTAAATATATCATCCGTTAAAATTTTATCTGAAAACGATCTACTCACATAAAACTTTAAATATACCCATTCTGAACCAGGCATGTATTTTCCTTTCATAATTCATTTTTAAAAAAAGAAACTATAAATTCATTTGTATAAACATTATTCTCCAAATCTCTTACTATAGAACAGTTTGAATCAAATAAGAATTCTTTTAAAGTTATAAAATTATTTTTTTTAATTATTTCAAATAATGACATTACACTAATTTTATCTGAAAGATCTATAAACAGTTCATTATCTGATTGACAAAAGATAACAAATTGTGGCATCTTATATTTTTCTCTCCAAATATTAATGCTCTCTAAATTGTCCTTAGAAATATTATTCTCAATTTCTTTTTTTTCAAAAAACCAAGTTGCAGGACTTAGGATGACATTTTTGTATTTAACTCTAGGGATATACTTTAAACTCTTATTAGGAGTAAGTGATACTCCTAATAAATTTTCATTGTCATTTTGTATATCACATAATAGCCCAAAAGCTGGAATATTGGACATTGAATGATTTAATGCATTGGTATGCGCAATCTTCACTTCACTATTAAGCGTTTTAGATTTTAAAATAATTTTTCCTTTAACAATTGATATAGTTAAATCAGAAACAGGTATACTTTTACACGATGAAGAAGAATTAGTAAGAATTGTTAATTCATAATCTCTCATTTGAGGTCTGATAATCACATTTCCTATTCTTGGATTAGGAATATGTACAATTTCTAAGATGGGCAAAGCCACTAATTCCTGTTCCTTTTTAGTAATTTCTTTAATAAAATCATCTATGTCGAAACTCATATGAGAAAACCTTGCCAACAAGTTAGCACCTGAATTTCCTCCTGCAGAATTTAACTTTAAAATATGTTGATTTTCTTCACTACCAACTATTTCAAAACTACAGTAAAATGTTGGATACAAATCATGTAAGCTTTTATTTTCAACATCCTTATCAGTTAGTATTATTTCATTTTCACCTAATCGTACCGTTTCTATTATTTTCTCAAATAACAATTTTTGTTTATTATTCAGATTTAGGTTATCGTCATCTTGTGTATTTTTTAATGGCAACCTTAATCCCTTAGTCAAATCATTCACATATGGTTCTCCATTATAACTTACTGGATATCCAATACCAACATCTGCATCACAAGCAAAAAGAAAATCAACTTCCCTATCCTCAAATTTTTCAGTAAAAGCTTTTTTAAATAATTCTAAATTTTCATTTTTATTACTATTGTGATTCAATTTAGTTAAGAATAAAATTGCAGATAATATCTCATCACATATTTCTTTATTCAAATTTGAAACACTTGCTTCTTTATGTAAATCAATTTGGAAAATATTTTTCTTACTATAACTTATCTTTATTTTATCAAGTATACATATCACTAAATTATGGCTAATTTCTGGATTTAAAGGATCGTAATTTTCAATTATACTTTTTATATTAATTAATAAAGAGACAATATCAGGTTGTACATCTCGTTGAATTAAGATATCAATTAAATAATTTAATGGATCTCCATTTGTAATGGATGGCGTAATTTCACTTATAAGAATCTTAGAATCTATCAATTCTAAAATAAAATCTTCTGCTTCTTGATTTGATATTTCATTCTCAATTTCCGTTACAAATGAAATCATATTCTCAATTTTAGTTCCCTTTTGTGCATACTTTATAATTTTTTTTAGTATAGAAGTCTTGTATACTGATGAGATTGAATATTTAAAATGTTTATTTTCACTAAACTTTGTTTCATAGTACCTTACCTCATTATGCACATTATATAGAGTATCATTCGGAAAGTAAAAAATATTATACTTTACAATCTTTTCTAACTTTTCTATAATGGAACAAATAATTTCCATATCCAGTCTAATAAATCTTTTGATTTCATTATTAAAGATAACTTCAGATTTTTCTGATGTAATGAAACCAGAAGTAACACCAGAAAATAAGCCGTATGGAGTTGTTCTTGTTCTTATTCTTCTCCAGTATTTGAATAAAGAACTAAATATTTTTTCTTTGTCCTTTTCATTAGTAATAAGATTCTCAATGAATTTTTCCATCTCATGATATAATTCAATTGAACTATTAAATATGGCTTCTTTGAAAAGTAAATTATTTTCAAATTCCACTTTACTTATCTTATCTATATTAAATCCTAAAGCGGGTGTTCTTAATAGAAATTTATTGAAATTTTTATATTTTTTGTTCATATTTAAATCAGTAAAAATTTTTGCCATTCAGATTGTACATTAAAATGAATAGTTAAAATTGCTAATGCTATTCCTATTTTCCCTTCTAATAAGCTTAGCCTTTCATGATCATATCGATTTTCGTTTACTAAATAAAACACCTTCTTTTCTCGGTATAATTCTATTGTTTTATCTAGCCAATATTTTGCAGTGTTTAGATAATGATCATCTTTCATTTTAAGAAATAAACTATAAAAAAACATTGCTATCCCCGAAGTACCATGACAAAGACTAGCATCCACAATAAAATTTTCTTCTAAATCTCTTCTGTTAGATGCATAATTGATTATTTGCAATGCTTTTTTTTTAATGAGATCATCATTTAATACTTCCGAAGCATTCAACAAACATAAAGCAATGCCAAGATCGCCATAGCACCACGCTAACCGACTTTTCCCAATTTCATAAGAATTTGATTTGTTCGGAAAAAAAGAACCATACTGAGAATAATCTATTTCTTGTGATAAAATATAATTCACAACCTCTTTTAAAATATGTGAGATATCTGTATTAAAATTAATATCCTGCCGAATTAGGTTACATAATAGAATAACGATACTTGCCATTCCATGGGATAGTGAAATATTTGTACTTTCTTTCCACCTTAACATATTATCATTCCAAATACCTGTTTCCTTCAAATGGGATAACAATATCTCAATATTATTTTTATATTTTTCTTGATCCTTATCTTCATTTAGTCTTTCTAAGTAATAAAAAGCTACTCCTACTGATCCATGTAAAAAATCGATATTATCATCTTTTATATAGTTTACGTAACTTAAGTCTATAAATTCTTCAACTTCATCCGAAATAAAATCGAAAGTTCCATCTCCTTCAAAATTACTTTTATTCAAATAACCAATACCAAGACACGCTCCAGATATTCCAGCACAATAAGTAGAAATAGAATCATAGTTTTCAATGGAATTAAAAACATCCTCTATATAAGTTTCAATTTCTATTTTACTTTCAGGATAAAGCTTTTTATATTCATTTATTAATATTGCTTTTCCTGTTAACCCAGACAAAAGCCCATAGTCGTTTTGTAGTAAATCTCGTTTATTTTCTAAAAGATCAACTATTTCAGTCAATATATCTTTGTACATTCTTTAAATTATTAAAATATTGCAATGAAAAAGTCGGAATAAATTATTCCGACTCAAGTTATTTTGGATTTACAATTATATTAATAACATTTAGCTGTACTAGTATTTTTTGTAGTAACTCCATTAGTACAATCAGCAGTACAATCAGCATGAGTACACATAAGAACGCTTTGCATTCCTCCACAGCCATCCGTACATCCTCCTGTCCAAATTCCATTGTCTATACCCAACTCTCCACCTTTAATTTTTGATGCTAAAGTTTGATCAAGACTTGAGATAGTTTTCTTTTTTAGTTTTAAAGTTTTTTTTTGCATTTTTTAGCTTTTTGATTCTTCGTAAAATTATATAATTACACAAGCTTGATATTATATAATTTAAATTGAAATTTATACAATTTCAATGTTTATAACTCAGAACTAGCTTAACTTTTAGACGGCCTCTTTTGTTTTATATCGTCATAGAGAAAATTCTCGTTTCCGGTTTATTCCTCATCATCCTGAGATCGAAAACCATGGCAACATTTCTCGTAAATGCTCTTCCTTTTTCTGTGATCCTGATTTGATTGTCGTAAATCTCCACCAATTCATCTTTTTCCATTTCTTCCAGCATTGCAAATGCATTTTCCAGTTCCGGGAAGGAATTTTTATCAGTAAAAGTTGTTTCAAGCTGACACATCAGATTCAGAATATGTCTTCTTACAGTAAGATCTTCTTCGTCCAGAATATGGCCTTTTACCACAGGAATCCTGCCTTCTTCAATAATCTTCTGATATTCTTCCACTGTCTTTACATTCTGGGCAAAAGCATACCAGGAATCTGAAATCGCAGACATTCCAAGACCTACCATCAGTTGGGTATTGCTTGAAGTATAGCCCATAAAATTCCTGTGAAGTTTTTTATGAATCAGAGATTGGTACAGGTCATCATGTTCAAGAGAAAAATGATCCATTCCCACTTCTATATATCCCAAGTCTTCAAGCAGCTTTTTTCCGTCTTCATATAAACGTCGTTTTTCTTCACCACTAGGTAGATCATTTTCATCGAAACCTCTCTGTCCTACCCCTTTTACCCATGGAACATGGGCATAGGAATAAAAAGCAAGCCTGTCTGGCTTCAGTTCCATTGTTTTTCTGATTGTATGCTCCATAGCATCCCAACTCTGGTGCGGAAGTCCGAAAACCAAATCATGACTGATTCCTCTGTAACCGATTTCCTTAGCCCATTCTGTTACATTCTTTACATTTTCAAAGGATTGTATTCTGTTGATCGCCTTTTGAACTTTAGGATCATAGTCCTGAACTCCAAAACTTACTCTTCTGAAGCCAAGATCGTATAAAGTCTGAAGGTGATCCCTTGTTGTATTATTCGGATGTCCTTCAAAAGAAAACTCAGGATGTTCTGCTATTTCTACGGTTTCAAAGATCCCTTCGAGCAGGGTTTTTAAATTTTTGGGCGAAAAAAATGTAGGAGTACCCCCTCCAAGGTGAAGCTCTTTAAGCTTTGGTCTTTCTTCAAAAAGTTCCAGATAAAGCTTCCATTCCTTTAAGACACTTTCCAGGTAAGGAATTTCAACGCTATGCTGTTTCGTAATACGTTTGTGGCAGGCACAGAACGTGCACAATGCCTCGCAAAAAGGCAGGTGAATATAAATAGAAATCCCCTCCCCTGCATTACTCTCATGAAACGACCTGATCACGCTCTCCTTCCATTTTTCAGTAGAAAATGTAGATTCGTCCCAGTAAGGAACAGTGGGATAAGAAGTGTATCGCGGCCCGGGAATATTATACTTATCTATTAAAGAATTCATTTCAAAATTTAAAATATTATCGAATCATGAAACTTAACATAAAATTTCATCCTGCAAAATTAACCATTACGAATGAATTTTAAACCATGAAATATATTAGGCTTTATTTTATAATGAGTCTAAATATGATCATTGCTGAGATCCTTCAGATTATGATAAATTCTATTTCTAAGATTTAAAATTTTAATTTCATGACTGAGATCCTGTCTTTTCCTGCAAAAACAACGGTATTACCATCAATCCAACGGCAAACAAAAAAACCTTTCTCATCAGAAATCTTTTCCCATGTTTTTCCAAAATCAGAAGAATAACTGATGTGCTTATCACCTACAGCAATGATCTCTTTACCTTTTGAACCTGGCTTAATCTTCACACAGGTCGCATAGCCTGCATTCTTTCCGGAAGCCTGAATCTGCCATGTTGCCCCACCGTCATTGGTGGTTGCCATATTATTGATATTTGCATCCTGCTGGGTATAATCTCCGCCTACTGCAATCCCAAATTTATCGTCATAAAAATCTATTGAATACATTCCCTGAGAAGATTCCCCCTGAATAAAAGGAGTTTCAAAAACCTGGATATTTTCTTTTTTCAGATCCATTCTCAGAATTCGTGATGCTTTTCCACCGGTTGCTATCCACAGGTACTTTTTTGTTGAAGCAATATTGGTATTGCTTGCCGCAAAAGCCGCCTCACCACTGTTCAATTGTACATTACTTTTAAACATCTTCCATTGCCCTTTACGGTAAACAGCCAGTTTCAGCAGATTATCCTTATCGGCATCACTGAAGGTGTAAGCCAACTGATCATTCACAAAATGCAGAGCATCGTAAAAAGCGGTTTTCACAGTATCAGTAAAGATGATTTGTGATTTCAGATCTTTTTTATCCATCTTAAAAAAATAGGCAGGACTTTCAATATTAATGGTATAAAAAGAATTCTTATCCTTCGCCAGTGTCCTAAACTGGAGCTTTTTATCGGAAAGATTAATCTGCTTCCGGTTCTCTTTATTTTTAAGATCAACAAATCCGAATTTTGAATCTGTTCCACTGTACCAGACTTTCCCACCATCCACTTCCAGAGCCCGGATGCTTATTTTATCATTAAGAATGGTCTCAAAACTTTCGATCTGCTGAGAAAATGTAAAAATCCCTAAAAAGGAAAATAAAAACGGTATAAGCTTTTTCATATAGACAAAAATAAAAAATCCACAGAATTCTGTGGATTTTAAGTTGATATTTTTATTAATCTAGATCAGGTTTTTCCAAAGGCTCCTGTTCTGCTTTAAAAGTTTCTCCAAAACCTCCGTTCTGAAGTTTTGAATGCTTTTTACTGTACAGGAAGTACACAAAAAATCCGATGATCAGCCATGCAAAAGAATACATCTGTGCTTCCTTGCTCAGGTTGAAGATCAGATAAACATTGATCGCGATACCTAAACAGGCAATAAGCGGTAAAGCAGGAACTTTAAAGTTTCTTTGTAAATGAGGTTCTTTCACTCTTAATACCCAAACCGCCACACATACCATTGTAAAGGCAAACAATGTCCCAAAACTGGTCATGTGTGCAAGATCATTGATTGGGGTAAGGGAAGCCACAATAGCAATCACTACTCCTAAAATAAGAAGGTTCTTCGTAGGCACTCCAGTTTTAGGGTTTACTTTTGAAAAAGTAGCAGGAATCAATCCGTCTTTAGACATTCCAAGGAAGATTCTTGACTGTCCCATGATCATGACCATCAATACAGAGATTAATCCTACTGTAGCAGCAATGGTAATAATATATCCAGCCCAGGCATATCCTGCAATATCAAATGCATACGCCACAGGAGCTTTGATCGCATCAGGATATTTACCCAGCGGATTAAAGTCTGTATAATGCATCATTCCTGTTAATACCAAAGAGACAAGGATATATAAAAGGGTACAGATAATCAGCGAAGCGATGATCGCAAACGGTACGTCTTTTTTAGGGTTAATGGCTTCTCCTGCCTGTGTAGAAACGGCATCGAAACCTACATAAGCAAAGAAAATAGCCGATGCTCCTGCCACAACTCCTGCCACGCCGTAGGCGGAATGCGAGACTCCATTTTCGGTAATAGTGGTTGGATCAGGAATGAAAGGAACCCAGTTTTTAAAAGGATCAGCTAAATTTAAAATAATAAATGCTCCTGCAACGATTACGAAAATAATAGCAGAAACCTTAAGTATCACAATAAAGTTATTGGCTTTAGCAGCACCTTTTGTTCCTCTTACCAGAATAGAAATCACAAAGAAAACAATTAAAAATGCGGGTAAGTTCATGGAAAACCCGGAGTTTCCTGCTGCAATATAAGTCTGTGGATCTGTGGTGAGATAAGCCGGAAGATGCAGTCCGAACATTTTGAGGAGTTTGGCAAAGTATCCCGACCAGGATACGGCGACCGTCATAGATCCCATAGCGTATTCAAGTATCAGCCCCCAGCCTATGATCCATGCAAAAATTTCTCCCACCGTTCCATAAGCATAAGCGTAAGCTGAACCTTCTACGGGAAGTATGGAAGCAAATTCTGCATAACAAAGTGCTGCAAATACACAGGCAATACCTGCAATTACGAATGAAAGTGCCAGTGCAGGCCCTGCATTATAATAAGCACCTGTTCCTGTAAGTACAAAAATTCCCCCTCCAATGATTGCTCCGATTCCGATAGCAGTAAGGCTCCATTTTCCCAGAACGCGTTTCAGCTGGCTCTTTTTGATATCAGCTTCATAAGCGCTCATTGGCTTCTTAACCCAAATTTTAGACATGTTTTTTTATTTAATTAAAGATTTACGAAAATATAAAAATTTTACAAACCTTAACGTTTATTAATAAACTTTCGTGATTTATTTTAAATAAAAATATTTAAAAAACTGATTTACACATTATTTAATTTATTTTCAAAAGTGCTAATTTTTGCTTATTTTTGATCACATGAATTTATATGATCTTTTTGTAAAGCCGTATGAAAACTACAGTGGTCTACAAATTCTACTGGAAGCCACGGGTACATTTTTCGGAATTTTAAGCGTCTATTTTTCAATAAAAAAGAATATCTGGGTATACCCTACAGGTATCATTTCTACGCTGATCTACGTTTACATTCTTTTTAACTTCGGTCTTCTCGGCGACTGCATGATCAATGTGTATTATACTGCAATGAGCATTTACGGCTGGGTCCTTTGGTCTAAAAATTCTGAAGACCATATTCATGTGGAGGTGAGCTGGGCAACAAGGAAGGAAAGAATATTCGCTGGAATTCTTTTTGTATTGAGCATGGCACTGGTTACCCTTATTTATTATTACAAGCCTTATATCGACAATAAATTTTCTATGGAAGGTGCTAATTTAGGATTATATCATCTGGATTGGGCAAATTGGCTTGATGTTATTACCACTTCTATATTTTTAGTGGGAATGTGGTTTATGGCCAAACAGCGCATTGAGAACTGGATTTTCTGGATCATCGGGGATTTTATTTGTATCCCTATGATGATTTTTAAGGAACTCGGTATCACTTCGGTTCAATATTTGGTATTTACTATAATGGCTATCTTAGGATACCTCAATTGGAAAAAAAGTTTAAAAGAAAAAAGTACGATAAAGTCATGAAAAATTTATTTAAAATAGCATTCAGTATTGTAGCTATCAGCAGTTTAACATCATGTTTAGCTTACAGTGACGGGTATGCAAACAATGGTGGCTACGGAGATCCATATTATAACAACGGGTATTATTATGCTCCTTCAGGATATTACGGAAACGGCGGTTATTACGGAAATGACGGCTATTATTACAGAAACGATGTCAATTATTATTATGATAACGGCATTCCTTATTATTACTATAATTTAGGCGACAGCCGAAGAAAAGTATATGTTGAAAGAAAAACTACGGTAACTTCACAGAGACCTAATAACGGATTCCGGAATACGCCTAATAACAACAACGGAGGTAACTATAATAACAGCGGATTTAACAATAACAGAACCGGCACAAGAAACAGCAGCAGTAATAACGGATTCAGAAATTCGAGCAATACCAATTCTAATAATAACAACCAGAGACCACAGAGCAGCCAGAACAACGGAGGCTTTAGAAATTCTGGCGGAAAAAATTCCCAGAACAATCAGGGAAACCGGAATAATCAGAATAGCGGAGGTTTTAGAAATACACAGCAGTATAATCAAAACCAGAACAGCAACAGAACAGAATCTTCCGGCGGATTCAGGGGAAGTACAAGTACCCAGAGTAACACTCAGCAAAACAGCGGTTCTACAAGACAGCAGTCCAGCGGAGGCGGATTTAGATAAAACGATTATAAATAAGAAAACGGACAGCTAACACTGTTCGTTTTTCATTTTAAATATATTAATTTTGTTCGTTAATTTTAGACTAAAAATATGGAATTTTATAAATATCAAGGGACGGGAAATGACTTTGTAATGATTGACAACCGTGATCTGCAGTTCCCTAAAGAAAAAGATCTTATTGGAAAATTATGTGACAGACGCTTCGGAATTGGCGGCGACGGGCTTATCCTTCTGGAAAATGATGACGCCTATGATTTTAAGATGGTCTACTATAATTCTGATGGCGGCGAGAGCACCATGTGCGGAAATGGCGGAAGATGTCTGGTAGCTTTTGCTTTCTTTCTGGATATTTTTGAAGATAAGTGCAAATTCATTGCTATAGACGGTGAACATGAAGCAGAGATCCATAACGGTATTATCAAATTAAAAATGATTGATGTGGATACCATCTCTGAAGATGGACAAGACACTGTAATGGATACGGGATCTCCTCATTATGTAAAATATGTAGAAGATCTGGTGAATTACAATGTTTTTGCAGCAGGTCACGGCATAAGAAACTCAGAAAATTATAAGGAAAATGGCATCAATGTGAATTTTGTTGAAAAAATTACTGATGACGAAATTTTCGTAAGAACCTATGAACGAGGCGTTGAGGATGAAACTTACAGCTGTGGAACAGGAGTTACAGCTTCTGCTTTAACTTTTCTGCAAAAAAACAATCTAATCTCTGTAAAAGTTAAAACTTTAGGTGGAAATCTTAAGGTTCATGCTGAAAAAAACGGAAATTCTTTCCAAAACATCTGGCTTGAAGGTCCCGCAAAGCAAGTTTTTAGAGGTAAAATTGATCTTATTTAAAAACTAAACTTTTAATCAAATTTTTAATAATGAAAAAAACTGTTCTCATTATCGCTCTCATTATTGTAGGAGCGGCAGGATTTTTTGGTTTGAGATTTTATAATAAATACTATGGAAACAACGTAGAGAAAGACGGATATGTCCTGATTCCCCACAAAGCGGATTTCAAACAGATTCTGGATTCAGTGGGTCCTTATATAAAAGACAAGGACGCTTTTGAAGCGGTTGCCAGAGATAAGGATCTTGATAAGTTTTTTAAGCCGGGCCGCTATCATTTCCAGTCAGGAGCAGGAAATACAAATCTTGTGAATATGATCAAGGCCGGAAACCAGACGGAAAACAGCTTCAGAATCGGCGATTTTGGAGATATGTACCAGATGATAGGAAAAGTAACCAAAAAAACGGAGATTGATTCTTTACATTTTGTAAACGACCTGGATAAAGTAGCAGCAGAAAAAGGATACAAAAATGCAGAGGATTTAAAAAAATATTTTTTCATTGATACCTATAATTTTTTCTGGACGGTAAGCCCAAGAGAATTCTTCAAAAAATTTGATGAACAGTACAATGAATTCTGGACCAGTGAAAGAAAAAACAAGGAACAGCAATCGGGCCTGACGAGAGATCAGATCTATGCCCTGGCTTCTATCGTTTATAAAGAATCAGGCGGAAAGAAAGATGAAATGAAAACAATCGCAGGATTATATCTGAACCGTTACAGAAAAGGAATGAAGCTACAGTCTGATCCTACGGTGATCTATGCGATTAACAAGCAGACCAATTTTAAGGAACCGATCAAGAGGGTACTCTATAAACATTTGTCTACCCCATCCCCATACAATACGTATGCTAACACCGGAATTCCTCCGGGTCCTATCTGCGTGGTGGATAAAAACTCTGTGGATGCGGTTTTGAATGCTGAAAACAACAGTTACATATTTATGTGTGCTGATCCTGCAAGGTTTGGCTACCATAAGTTTACAGCAAGTGCGGAAGAGCATGCCATCAATGCAAAAGCTTATCAGGACTGGCTGAATTCAAAAAATATCAAATAAAAAACTAATTTAACTTTTATTTAACAATACGACAATTAACATTTAACAATTATATACGACTTATACATCTATAAATAATACATAATTTGTAATATTTGAAATCAAACCCAATTAATGATTTCACAATATTATGACTTATACTTTTACGATTTTATACAAAAAATACCTTATGAATCAGACGGAAATTGTCAACATTTTCACAAAAAAAACGCTAGCACTTACTTTTGTACTTTCGGCAGCTGCAATGGCATTTGCCCAGGACAAGGCAGGCGTTACGGGAATGATTGTCAACAAAAACAACCAGCCGGTTCCTTATGCTTCTGTGACGTTCAGCAATAAAGCGAACAAGTCATTAAGCGATGCTGTACTGACCGATGAAAAGGGACAGTACAAACTGGAGCTAGCCCCTGGAAATTATGACATTACAGTAGAAGCAATCGACTATAAAAAAAGCATAGTCAATAAAAGTATTGCAGGGCCCGGAAATATTGGTGCACTATCCATACAACCTGAGGCGACAAGCACTTTAGATGGCAAAACCCAGGAAATACAAGGTGTAGTGATTACTGCAGCAGCTACAAAAGCTTATAAAGTTGAACTTGACAAAAAGACTTATGATCCTTCCCAGGATATTGTAAGTAAGGGAGGAAATCTTCAGGATGTCCTTTCTAATGTTCCTTCTGTTTCTGTGGACACTGACGGTACTGTCTCGATGAGAGGTAGCTCCAATGTAAAATTTCTGATCAACGGGAAGCCTTCTGCTCTTCTTGGAATAGATGATGGAGCGAATGCGCTTCAAAGTATTCCTGCAGATCAGATCGAAAGAATTGAAGTAATTACCAATCCTTCTTCTAAATTTGAAGCTAGTGGTACATCTGGTATTTTAAATATCATCCTTAAAAAGAATAAAAAAATAGGTTTTAACGGAAGTGTAATTGGTACTTTGGGCTATCTTCCGAGAACAGCTCTTAATACTAACTTAAGCTGGAGAAAAGACAACTGGACATGGTTTGTGAATGGCGGCGGTGGCTATTCTGAAAATAAAAGTAAGAATGATACTGAAACTACATATCATAACATTACATATCCCCCTATATTCCCCAATGTACAGCCAAATGATGTTCCTACTTATCAGCTGCAAAACTCCACCAATAAAAGTTATAATAAAAACTATAATGTAAGTGCTGGTTTCACTTATGATATTTCTGATAAAACATCATTAAATTTATCCGGAGTTGTGAGAACGTTTGAAGGTGATAGCAATGAATTACTGAATACTTTTAATAAGTTTTACCGATACAGCGATCAAAAAACATGGAATTTAATGGATTCTTATGGCCAAAGAGACTCTGAAGGGAGAAATACCAATCTTGCATTTCAGGGAGATATAGGACTTGATCATAAATTTGATGATAAAGGACAGAACTTATCTTTATCACTTAGCTTACAGAGAAACAGAAGTAATAATAATTCTAATATTCTTGAAACCGAAGACTCTGTTCCTGTACAAGAAGATATAACACAAAGACATTCTGTTACCAAAACTATTATTGGAAAAGCAGATTATGAGCTTCCCATCGGTGAATATTCCAAACTTGAAGCAGGATACAGATTAGATGTCAATAACAATGATTACGATAATTCCGTAAGCAGCACTTCTAATAATCCGTTTATTCTGGATTATAATAACAAAACGAACTACAGAGAAATGTTTAACGCTTTCTACCTGCAATTTAAAAGTAAGGTAGGAGAAAAATTCGCGTATCAGTTAGGTCTGAGAGATGAGCTGTCCAATGTTAAAATTGATTACGCTAATCTAAATCCCAGTCAGGCTCCGATTAATAAAAACAAGAACTACAACAATTTATTTCCAAGTGTATTCTTAAGCTATGATATATCAAAGAATAACCAGATTCTTGTAAACTATTCCCGTAGAATAGACAGACCGAGATCTTTCTTTATGGTTCCCTTTCCAAATTACAGCAATAGCCAGAATGTTTTTGAAGGGAATATTGATCTAAATCCATCGTATGTAGATTCATATGAAGTAGGATATAATATTACAAGGAAAAAATTCACAATCAATCCTACGCTTTACTACAGACATGCCACGGATGATACTAAAATGCTTGTCTACAGACCTGATGAGAGAAAAGGTATTTTTTATACAAAACCAATTAACCTAGGTAACGACGACCGTTATGGTTTAGATCTTAATTTTACCTATGATCCATTTGCATGGTTAAAAATCATGGGTAGCTTAGATGTATTTGGTTATAAAACCACCGGTATTGCTTCATACGAAACAAAAGACGCTTTAGGTAACACTAAAATCGGTACCATGGATTTTACGGGTGACGGTTTCTCAACAAGAGCACGTTTGAACACTACTTTTAAACTTGATAAGACATTAAGTGTACAGCTTCAAGGATTCTACAGAGGAGCACAAAAATCAGCGAATCAAGATACTCAGGACATGTATGCACTAAATCTGGGAGCTTCTAAAACAATATGGAAAGGTGACGGAACAATCTCTTTCAATATTCAGGATATCTTTAATACCAGAAACAGAGAAGTATACAGCTTCAATAGTGACTACACCCGCAGAAATTACATGCAGTGGCAGCCAAGACAATTTTCAATTGCTTTAACTTACCGATTTAAGCAGGGCGAAAAAATAGAACAGCCTAAAAAGAAAAAAGACATCAATGCCAACGAAAGTGGCGACGACCAGCAAGCTCCAATGTAATACAAAAAAATCCCGAAAAATATTTCGGGATTTTTTTATTTTACGGTTTCAGCTTTTTCGTATTTCACTTTTTCTGCTTCGTAGATTCTTTTTCGAAGATCACTGGTGGAAAACCTATGGTCTCTTTTATTGTAAAAGATTTCTATTCCCTTTTCCTCACAATACTGCTTGCCGGTAAAGTCTTTGTCCATATAATCATCACCTATGATTCTTACATCAATCACAAATGATTTCAGAATATCGAGCAGATCTTCCTCTGTATAATAAGGAATAATCTCATCAACAGCGTTTACTGCTTTCAATTGAATATACCGTTCAACGATGGTCTGACTTGGCTTATTTTTATTTGGCCGATCGTGAGAAGGATCAATCTGAAGCCCTACGATTAAATAATCACATATTGTTTTAGCTTCTTCAAGCATTTTGATGTGTCCTGCATGCAGCAGATCAAATGATGAAAATGTAATACCTATTTTCTGTGTTTTCATAATAGTTCAATTAAAATTCCGCTACAACCCATATTCTTTTAATTAATAAAAGATCAATATTGAGGGAAATATTTTTATAATTTGGCTTTATAATTTGTTTATAATCTTTTTTTGACTTCTTTAAACAGTCCTGGAATCAAGATATTGCTGCCATTTCCAGACTGTTCTTAAAGATTCCTCCAATGGGGTTTCAGACTTCCAGTGAAGGTCTTTTTCGGCTTTATCAGCATTAGCATAAGCAACGGTAATATCACCTTCTCTTCTGGCGCAGATCTGATAAGGAACCTTCACATCATTAGCTGTTTCAAAAGCTTTCACCACTTCCAGTACAGATGAACCTTTTCCTGTTCCTAAATTAAATATATCAATTACGGCTTCATCTGAGGTGTTACTCAACAGATTTTTCAACGCTGCCACGTGAGCTTTCGCGAGATCAACTACATAAATATAATCTCTGATAGCCGTTCCGTCTTCTGTAGGATAGTCATTTCCCCAAACGCTTAACTTCTCACGGATGCCTGCAGCAGTCTGCATGACATAGGGAACTAAATTATTCGGGATACCAATCGGCAGCTCTCCTAATAAAGCGGATGGATGAGCTCCAATAGGATTAAAATATCTCAAAAGGCATATTTTTTTTTGATATCCAGCCGCAAAATCTTTAAGAATTTCTTCTCCCATCTGTTTCGTTTTGCCGTAAACACTTTCCGGCATCTTAAGCGGTGTATTTTCGTCAATTGGCATTTCATCTGCTTGTCCGTACACTGTGCACGACGAACTGAAGATAAAGTTAGAAATATTTCTTGATTTAAATTCCTGAAGTATATTAATTAATGAAAACAAATTATTTTCATAATAATCAATAGGTTTTTCCTGGCTTTCTCCTACTGCTTTAAAAGCGGCAAAATTGATACATCCCTCAATCTGGTGTGCTTCAAAAACCTGATTAAGAAGTTCTTTCCTCTTTAAATCGAAAGGATAAAAAATTGGTCTTTTTCCTGTAATTTCCTCAATATTATGTAAAATAAATTTTTCTGAATTGGATAAATCGTCAACGATCACCACCTCAAAATTATTATTCATGAGTTCTACTACGGTGTGGGAACCTATATATCCAAGTCCTCCTGTAACAAGTATTGCCATTTTTTTTGTTTAATATTTTTTTAATCGTTGTGTTTTCCTATTTCTTCTATTTCGTTTTTTGCTGGAGTATGCTTAAAATAATTTATAAGTACAACTGGGCCTACAACAAATAATACATTGGAAAATATATATAAGAATAAATATGTTGCAGGATTTTTAGTTCTTTGATATTTAGCATAAAAAATTATTGCATGAAAAATAATCATTAAGAATAAAGAAATATTTAAGGTACGAAACATCTTTCCAGATTCTTTAAAAATATTTACAAATGTAATAGTCAATAATGGTAGAATTAAAAAGTATAGTGCTATAATAGGTACTTTAACTGCATTATAGTCTTCTTTTAACCCATATCCCCTTAAAAAAATATTAAACATGTTATATGCAAAAAATATCATCCAACAAAGGACAAAAATTATTGTAAAAAAATAAGCAAACTTATTCTTAAGTATTCTTTCGTCGTGAAGCATATTTATTTCATAAACTCCAGTACAGCATCCGAGATATACTTCAGCTGCTCTTCATCAAGTTCTGTATGCATCGGAAGAGAAATTACCTGGTCCAGAAGCTTATCTGTATTCACAAAATCTGCATCATTACTTTCCTGATAATATGCCTTCTGCTTTCTTAGGGCTACCGGGTAGTAAATCATTGCAGGAATTTCCTTTTCAGTCAGGAATTTTTGTAAATCATTACGTTTTCCGTTCAGAATTCTTAAAGTATACTGGTGAAATACATGAGTAGAATATTCTGCTCTTTTTGGAGTTAAAATATTTTCGTTTCCTGCAAAAGCTTCATCATAATAATCAGCTGCTTTTCTTCTTGCGTCGTTGTAAGAATCAAGATTCGGAAGTTTTTTTCTTAAAACCGCTGCCTGAATACTGTCTAATCTTGAATTCACTCCTACCTCATCATGATAATATCTCTCGTACATCCCGTGATTAACAATTCCCCTTAAACGGTGCGCCAGTTCATCATTATTGGTGAAAATAGCTCCACCATCACCATAACATCCTAAATTTTTAGAAGGAAAAAATGAAGTAGTTCCCACAGTTGCCATGGTTCCTGCATATTTCTCAGTTCCGTCAGAGAATGTATACTGAGCTCCTATTGCCTGCGCATTGTCTTCAATGACATAAAGATTATGCTCTTCTGCAATTTTTAAGATCTCTTCCATATTGGCACACTGTCCGAAGATATGCACCGGGATAATCGCTTTTGTTCTTGGTGTAATCGCTTTTTTAATTTCTTCTGTAGAAATGGTGAATGTATCGTAATCTACATCTACCAGCACTGATTTCAGTTTAAGCAGATGAATAACTTCTACTGTAGCAGCAAAAGTAAAATCTGCGGTGATCACTTCGTCTCCTTCTTTAAGATCCAAAGCCATCAGCGCAATCTGCAAAGCATCCGTTCCGTTAGCACACGGAATCACATGCTTTACATCTAAATAAGATTCCAATTCATTCTGGAAAGACTTTACTTCAGGGCCGTTGATAAAGGCCGCAGAATCCATTACATTCAAAACTGCATTGTCTACATCATTCTTTATTTTGTAATACTGACTTTGCAAGTCAACCATCTGAATTTTTTTCATAAATAAATATTTGTGTAAAAATAAGGAATTTAAAATCCTGTCAAAAATTTTATTGATTTTGTTTTATCTTTATAAAAAATAACTTTATGAAAAAAATTTTACTCTTTTGTCTTTTAGTGGGTTACTCAACCGTAAATGCGCAGACCGAGCTTGTTTTTGTTTATTTTACAGGCAAACCGAATAAAGCTGCTTTTTATGCGAATCCGCTTTCAGAACTGACTCAAAAATCCCTTAACAGACGTACTTCGCTGGGTATTCCGCTGAATGATCAGGATGCCCCCATTGAACAGTCTTATATTCAGAATCTTCAGAACCTTGGTTTTACCGTTACAGACTATTCGAAATGGCTTAACGGAGCTGCTGTAAATGCAACTCCGGCCCAGATAACAGCTTTACAGGCTCAGCCTTATGTATCCTCAGTAGGACATTTTGCAAGAAATAATAGTTCCGTTCCTAAAACAGTATATCAGGATAAATGGAACTCTTCTTCCGAGACTCAAAAAAATCTGACTGTCTTTGATTATGGCTCGGGCTCCGCACAGATAGATCAGATCAATGTAAGACCTCTTCACCTTGCAGGATTTACAGGAACAGGGATTTCTATCGCCGTTATTGATGCAGGTTTTCCTTATGTAGATACCGGATCCGCCTTTGAAAGATTGCGCAACAACAACCGGATCAAAGCTGTCTATGACTTTGTAACCAAAACAAGCAATGTGTACAGCACTGCCATCAGCAATCACGGATCTGCAGTACTGGGAGCCATCGGCGGCTACATCGAAAATACATTTGTAGGATCAGCACCGGATGCCGATTTCTATCTTTACCGCAGTGAAAATTCGGTTGGCGAAATTCCGGAAGAGGAATTATACTGGATAGAAGCAGCCGAAGAAGCAGACAGAAAAGGGGTCGATATCATCACAACTTCTCTTGGATACAATGTTTTTGACGATTCCCGGTACAGCTACACCTACTCCGATATGAATGGAACTACTTCTTTTATTGCAAGAGCAGCTGAAATAGCTGCCAATAAAGGAATTTTCGTTCTTGCCGCCGCAGGAAATTCAGGACTTCAGCCATGGCATTACATTATGACTCCCGCAGACAATGCTAAAGTATTCAGCATAGGATCGGTAGATGCTGCAGGAAGTCCTTCAGGATTTTCATCATATGGACCGAATGCGCTTGGTGTGGTAAAACCTGATGGAAGTGCAAGAGGAACCGCATCTGCTACAGTGACCAACAGTACCTTAACTTCTGTAGGAGGAACTTCTATTGCAACCCCTATCGCTGCTGGTGGCGTAGCCTGTTTCATCCAGGCTTTCCCATCCATGAACAGGGAGCTGATGAGGACAAAACTGAGACAGACTGCTTCTCTTTATCCGGCTCACACGGACCAGATGGGTTACGGTATTCTTAATTTTGGAAACCTTTACAATCAGGTATTGAATACTTCTGAAATTCTAAAAAAAGAAAAGTTTGCTATTTTCCCGAATCCTGTTAAGAATATTTTAAATATTGCTTCCGAAAGCGAGATTCTGTCTTTGGAAGTCTATGATAATTTAGGAAAACTGGTCAGAAAAAATAACGGTCAGAAATCTATTAAAGTGGAAGATTTTCCGAAGGGAACTTATTATCTGAAAATTCAAACAAAGGATCAGGTTTTTTATGAAAAATTTTTAAAGGAATAGTTATTTGATATTTCTAATGGTTTGATTTATGTTTAAGCACAAATAAGACAAATGCCACAAGTTAAATTTAAAGGCTTTCATCCCAATTCATTCTCATTACACCATTCTGTATTAAAATAACCTGATTTCGTGATGACGCATTTTTTTAAGTACAGCCTATTCCAAAGAATATCCTTGTCAAGGTTTAAAACCTTGACAAGGATAAATTAAATTGCTCAGATTAATATCTGTAACGAAATATATTCAATAGGAACGGGTTTTAGCCCGTTTCCCTTTTATTACCAATCAATTGGCTTTAGCCAAACCTAAATTGATCAGAGAATCATGTGTTTACTTTTGTTATTCTTTTAAAAAAGAAAACGCCTCTCCAATTGAGAGGCGTTGCTATGATTAATCAAGCTGAGTTTCTGCTCGCATTAATATTTCCAAATAATGATCTGGTCACCAGCTTTTCATAAGCTTCTTTATTTCCTTCTCCTTTCTGTATCTTCATCAGTGCATACTGCTGGATACTCAACAGCGGAAGTACGATTTTCTCGCGGATCTTCACCGATTTTCTCGACAACGGATCTTCTTCCTGCAGCATTTTGAACCCGGTAATCTCAAGCATAATATCCCTTGAAAGCGTATATTCATCAAAAAGAACATTCCAGAATGCACCGAATTTCGGATTATTTTTAATGTAATACGTCAACGGAAAATAGGATTTGTTCATACTCATCATCGAGTTCAGAACTAAAGTTTTAAAGAAATCAGAACCTTTATACAGCTCTTTTACTTCCTCCAGTCTTCCCTGCTCTTTCATCTGCTGCATTGCAAATCCGAACCCGAAAAATCCGGGAACATTCTGCTTCAGCTGAGACCATGATCCCACAAATGGGATTGCCCTCAGGTCTTCAAATTTCAGTTCCGTACCATTCCCTCTTTTGGACGGGCGGCTTCCGATATTTGTTTTACCATAATATTCCAATGTACTCATCTCCTGGAGATAAGGAACAAACATCGGGTGAGCTTTAAGGTCTGAATATTTTTTGTAGCTGATATCGGCAAGCTCGGCGATCAGTTTTCTTTCTTTTTCCGTAAGGTCTTTCTTGGAGTTTTTAAAGACATCATTTTCCACTCCGGCAGTCAGAAGCTGTTCAAAATTGTATTTGGCCTGTTCTTTATTTCCGAAAATACTGGTAATCGTCTGTCCCTGAATCGTCAGCTCTATTTTATTGTTGGCAATGGTATTTCCCTGTGATGCATAGAAATCGTGGGTTTTCCCTCCTCCTCTTGCGGGTGGGCCTCCTCTGCCATCGAAGAATACTACTTTAATTCCATTCTGAACGGAAAGTTTAGTTAAGACTTCTTTGGCCTTGTAAATTTCCCAGTTGGCCTTCAGGTATCCCCCGTCTTTTGTTCCGTCTGAAAAACCAAGCATAATGGTCTGCTGATTTCCTCTGCTTTGAAGATGCTTTTTATAAACCGGATTCTGGTAAAGCTCATTCATTACATTCTCGGAATTGGCAAGACCTTCCATGGTTTCAAAAAGCGGAACAATATCCATTCTGATGTCTTCGTCCTGATATCCGCAGATCTTAAAAAATGCATAGACATTCATTACATCCTTTACAGCATCGGAATTGGAGATAATATAGCGGTTCATTCCTCTCTGCCCGTTCAGATTCTGAATCTCGGAAACCTGTGAAACCGTTAATAAAGTATCTTTAACGATATCTTCAAACTGATCTGCATTAACTTTGTGATCAAGCTGGATCAGCTTATTGAATTTTTCTTCTTCACCGGCTTCGGTATTACCATAAACTTTTGCAAAAACCTCATCAATTACTTTCTGATGAATCCTGCTGTCCTGACGAACATCCAGCGTTGCAAAGTGAGTTCCGAAAATTTTCACCCGGTCTCTGAAGTTTGCCAGAAGGTCTAAAAACAGGGAATTGTGATCATTTACCAATATTTTTTCTGCTTCATCTGCCTTTTTCAGAATATTTTCTGCTGTGATTATATTTCCGTTGAAGATGGCACCGTACAGCTCATCACTTAACTGCGTCAATACTTCAGAAACTCCCCTGAAGCTTAATCTTCTCCTGATAAATTTCAAATGGCTGTAATAGGATTTCAGGATCGCGGAACGGAGCTCTTCAGCCACTCTTTTGGTAACATCAGCCGTTACAAACGGGTTTCCGTCCCTGTCTCCACCCGGCCAGAAACCAAGCTGAATAATATCTTCGTGAAGATGGAAATGACCGTTTCCAAAAGTTTTCTTGATTTTGGTAAACAGCTCTCCAATGGTGTCGTAATAGACATATCTTAAATAGGAAATAATGCTAAGTGCTTCATCAATTGGAGTAGGTTTTTCTTTATTAACGAAAGGCGTTTTTCCCAACTGCTGCAGAAGCATATCGATCTGCGTAACGGAATCGCCGGTAATAGCTCCACGCAAATCCTGGATGATCCTCTGTACCGAACTTGGATAAAACTGTGTAGGGTGCGCTGTAAAAACTACTTTCACTGTAAAATCCTTCAGTTTTTCACGGACTTTTTCAAGTTTGTGATCCTGGTATGAGCGTTCAAAAAGATTGGTTACTGTTCCGCTGTCACTTTCAGAATGAAGGTTTGGAAATGCAGCATCTTCTATACTGTCAAACAAAACCACCTGTCTTTCGATGTATTGTATGATCTTGAAGAGCAGTTCTACTTTCTGTTCCTCCGTCTGAAGATCGGTATGGTTTTTAAAGAATTCTTCGACAATTTCCTCTGGGGTCTTGCCACCTTCATATCCGTTTCGGCTTTCCTCGTAAAGGAAGGGAAGAAGCATCCCGATATTGGTCATTTTATCATAAGGCAGGCTCATAAATAATGAATTGTAGATCTGGAATTTATTCTCCACGATCTGCCTGAATTTTTCTGCTCGTTGGTCGTGTATCATATAACAAATGTAATGGATTTTGGAATTAAATTAGTTGACAAATGACAAAAAAAATGAAGTATTACTGAGTAAAAATATTTACTGTGAAAGAAGACTTTATAATTAATCTTTTGGGACCGTCATAACAATTCAGGTCTATTATAATTTTGAATACAACAGTTTAATGATTAATTTTACTTTTCACAGAATTAATCAACTTCTCATGAAAAATATATTCATATTCCTATTAATGGCTTTTATTTTCACAGGCTGTAGTGAAGACTGCTATAATGCTCCTCAGACGATAGCTTTTAAATTCGTTGATTCTAATGACGAAAATCTGATCACAAACGGAACACTTACGGCTTATTCAATCAAGGATAAAAATCAGGTTGGGGTACAATTAACCAAAACATCTGATGACATGATTATTTTAGAAAATGTGGGTGCTTATAACGGGACAAAAAATTATACTTTCCAATCCAATGTTAAAGCTTTTGATTTTTCAATACAGTCATCAGAATTTAAAGGTGGTTGTGATGGGTATCAGATCAATAAATTAACATTTACAGGGGTGGGTATTGATGTAACAGACGAAAAAGGATATTATAAAATTGTGCTGCAGTAGTTTAATTTAATAAAGATTTTAGATATCAGACACGAGACATGAGACTTTTAGGTTAAAGGCTGAGACTTGATTAGAAATATCAATGGTGAATTTTGTTTTGCAAGTGAATAGCGGGTTTTAGTTGTAAGACATTAACTCACCAAGCTTAATAATTTCAAACAAGCAACCAGCAACTGACAACCTCTCAACATATTCACTTTCCAACTCTCATCCAAAATTCCGAAAATAATAACTCATAATTCTTTTCAACATTCAATTAAATAAAGAAAGGATTTTATAATACACGTAATAAATAGCTACCTTACCATGTTCTACAACAAACAGCCTCCATGAAAATCCTATTAAAATCATTTCTACTTATTATCGTTGTTATTTTTCCTAAAGATTATACAGCACAAAAGCGCTCTGACAGCATTGATACTTTCATCATGCATAAAATGCAGGAATTGAAAATCCCGGGACTTCAATTGGCCATCATCAGAAATAATAAAATTGATCAGCTAAGCAGCTATGGGCTGGCCAATATTGAGCATCAGATTCCAACTAAAAACAACACTGTTTTTTCAATCAACTCAATGACAAAAGCATTTGTTGGTGTTGCTATTATGCAGTTGCAGGAACAGGGAAAATTAAATACAGGTGATGCTATTTCCAAATACCTTACTGATATTCCTGAAAGCTGGAAGAATATAACCTTCAAACAACTTTTAAGCAATACATCCGGCCTTCCCAATAATATTGATCAAAAAGAACAGGTTTTGGGTGAAGGCAATGAAAGTAAAAACTGGGAAATAGTTAAAACCCTTCCAATGGAGTTTTCACCTGGTGAAAAATTCAGTTACAACCAAACAGGATACTTTATCTTGGGAAAAATAATTACGCAGTTGAGCGGAGTACATTTCACAAAATTTATTGAAGACAATCAATTCAAACCTTCCCAACTGCTCGTAACTCAATTTGGAGATTCCAACGATATTATTGATAATAGTGCAGGTGCTTACTCCACTATTATCAATAACGAAGGCAAATGGATCAACGACGGAAAACTCCACAATGCTTTCGCGACTTTCCCAGTCTTTTTCCGAACAGCTACAGGAATTATGTCTTCAGCAGAAGATTTAAGTAAATGGCTTCTTGCTTTACAGGAAGGAAAACTCCTTAAGGATAAAAAAGCATCACAGAACTTTTCACGACTATAAAACTCAATAACGGTGATGTAGGCGGCTTTAATAAGCTTACGAATGGTTACGCCCTGGGGTGGCCTACCGTTGTAAGATCTGAACATCCTGCCGTTGCCCCTGTTGGTGGCATGCGTTCTACTTTATTTGTATATCCTCAGGATCATCTGTCCATTGTAGTTTTAACCAATCTACAGGGATCAAATCCTGAATGGTTCATGGATGAAATTGCAGGATACTACATTCCCGGTATGAAAGCTAAAAATGGTTTTGGACTTAGTCCTTATATGAAAATGCTGTATTTACAAACTATTTCGGACGGTTATCAAAATCTAGGTTCGGTTTATCAGAAAATCAAAAAGAAAATAAAAACTTCAAAGTGTCTGAAGATGAGATCAATTCATGGGGTTATCAGATGGTGGGCCGTAACCTTAAAAATGAAGCACTTGCTGTTTTCAAATTGAATACAGAATTATTTCCCGATAGCTCCAATGTTTTTGACAGTTATGGTGAAATATTAGATGCATTGGGACGTAAAGAAGAAGCTGTTATGAATTATAAAAAATCATTGCTTCTCAATCCCGATAATACCAATGCCGCGAATTATTTAAAAGATAAAAAATAAATCTTCATCCATTTTCGTAAATTTGCCCCAAAGCACTTTCTTTATGAAAATCATCGTCTTCGCTTCTCTGATTCTATCCAATCTGTTTTTTGCACAGACCACGATTCCTGATGATTACAAGAAAGTTCCGGAAATCCTTGACAATACCGAACTACTCTACCCATTCATAGTTCCCGGTAAAGAATATAGCTACTGGAGAGTGCTTACCAATGACACTGATCCTGAAAAAGCCGTGATTTACGAAAGCCAGATGCCGGATTTCATGACCATTAATGAGCCTCTTCCAGAAAAAGGTTTCTTCCAGCAATGTATCGGCAACCGATGCTTTTCATACATTCTTGCCTGCAAAAAAGAAAGGTCCGTATATTTTTCCAATGAACAGCAACTGAGAGATTTCATCGGAACGGTTGACAATCTTCCGGAAGCTATTCTATTAATCCAAACCTATGGTTTTAAAATAGATACAAGCAATAAGCTGAGTGGTTCTTATAAAATAGAGGACCAATATATTTATCTGTATGCCTCAAAGTCTAAAGGATGTCCGGAAATGAAAGAATCTTACTTTATAAAGATCAACAGAAGAACCGGAAAACTGGAATCTAAAAATAACGGTGTTTATTTTAAGGCAGAAAATTGTAATCAAAATGTTTCCCAGTAGAGTAATACCAAGATATTTTATATTCTCTCGCTGATTAAGCAGATTTTGCAGATCATTTTATTCTATAGCTACGATGAACCAACTTTGTTGATTCCTGCTTTGCAACCTCGAATTATAGTTAAACATATAACCTCTGCGTTAAAAACATTTTTTTATCGGCTAAAATCCTGTAAAGAAAATCATAACCAAAATATCAGAACGGGTTGAATTTATATTGTTATTATAAAAGACTTCGATAGGAATTTTAAAATTTCATTAACTCTGTTTTCATATTGCTTTCCGTAAATTTGGATCAAATAAATTTAGAACAATGCTTAATTTCGAATTTAAAAATCCGACAAAAATACTTTTTGGAAAAGGTGAGATTGCAAAAATCTCCCGTGAGGTTCCAAAAGATGCCAAAATATTAATGATCTATGGTGGTGGAAGTATCAAAAACAACGGTGTTTACGATCAGGTAAAGGAAGCTCTGAAAGATCATGATCTGTATGAATTCGGAGGCGTACCCGCCAATCCTGAATATGAAGTACTGATTAATGCTTTAAACTTTATCAAAGAAAAAAATATCAACTATCTTCTTGCTGTAGGCGGTGGATCTGTGATCGACGGAACTAAATTCCTTTCAGCTGCTGCTAACTATGCCGGTGAGCCATGGGAAATCCTTAAAAACCCGGTAAGAACTTTTGAAGGAGAAGGAATGCCTTTCGGAAGTATTCTTACACTGCCTGCAACAGGTTCTGAAATGAATTCGGGCTATGTCATTTCAAGAAGAGAAACCAACGAGAAATTATCTTCAGGCGGTCCGGGACTTTTCCCGCAATTTTCTGTTTTAGATCCGGAAGTGATCAGAACGATTCCTAAAAATCAGATCGTGAACGGAATTACGGATGCTTATACACACGTTCTGGAACAGTATATGACCGCTCCTTCTTCTGCAGACCTTCAGGAAAGAATTGCTGAAAGCATTCTGATCAGTCTTCAGGAAACAGCTCCAAAAGTTCTGGCTGATGATTTTGATTATGATGCTGCCGGAAACTTTATGTGGTGCTGCACAATGGCACTGAACGGACTTATCCAGAAAGGGGTAATCACGGACTGGGCCGTACATGCCATGGGACATGAACTGACTGCTTATTTCGGAATAGATCATGCAAGAACTTTAGCCGTTATTGCGCCTTCTCATTACCGTTATAATTTTGAAACAAAAAAAGGAAAGCTGGCGCAGTATGCTGAAAGAGTTTGGGGAATTAAAGAGGGAACTGTGGAAGAAAAAGCAGAACTCGGCATTAAAAAAATGGAAGAGTTTTTCCACAGCCTGGACATCAAGACAAAGCTTTCGGAATACACGGAAGATTACAAAGGTACTGCTGAAAGGGTGGAAAAAGCTTTCACAGATAGAAACTGGTCCGGTCTTGGTGAATATAAGAAACTGACCCCTCAGGATGCGTATAAGATTGTTGAGATGAGTTATTAAGGTTTGGAGTGTGAGGGTTTAGAGTAGACGGGTTGATGATTTCATGGAAATTTGGGTCTTCTGATATGTAATCAAAAACGTAATTTTCAAACTGTAATTAGTTCCTGTAATCTAAAAATCTTCACATTTTAGCATCAGTCTTCCAGCTGCATTATAAAAAATACTGTTATTTATAAACATTCGTTTAAAAAAGCGTGATTTCATTATAGATATTTCAAATTTATTTATATTTTAGCATATTCTTAAATTTGTGAAAATGAAAAAACAGCTACTTTTATTTGCCTTTTCAGCTTTGGCGCTAACTTCATGTAAAGATGACAATATTGAAGCCTATGAATTAGAAATGATGAGCGGAGACTGGAAGGTAAGCAAAATAGAAATTATTTCCGGAAAAGACAATAAAACAGTACTTGAGACAGAATCTCCGTCTGACTGTCAAGCTAAAGATATTCTGCACTTCAGAAGCGATTATTATACCAGCTATACGTATTACTCTGCAATCGGGCTTGAATGCCAGATGAGCGGAAAAACTGAAGGAAAGTTTACGTATACTGAAGAATCTAAGCTGATGAGCATTAAAAATGATAATGACACAGAAAGATGGTACAGAGTGGAGATCCTTACCAGCCAGGATCTGAAACTGGCCCACCTGTTCGGGACATTTGATCAGAATGGTGACGGTACGGATGATCTCACTTATGTGACCTATAAAAGATAAGCACAGACTCTCGATTTTATCGGGAGTTTTTTATTACATTTATAAGATATTTTAAAAATTGATTACAATGAAGAAGATTCTTTCAGCATTTCTGCTGCTGTATTTTGCCCTGTCCTTTTCACAGGAAAACAAACCAATGTTCTGGCAGGACATTCAGAATTTCAAAAAAACGGATCAGGAAAATCCTCCGCCTAAAGACGCCATCCTTCTGATAGGAAGCTCTTCTTTTACAAAGTGGACAGATGTTGCGAGCTATTTCCCTGATAAAACAATTATCAACAGAGGTTTTGGAGGTTCAAGATTAACGGATCTCAATGATTTCGCTGAAGATCTTTTAAGCCCTTATCAGCCTAAACAGATCATTATCTACTGCGGCGAAAATGATTTTGCAGACAATCATGACCTCAAAGCCAAGGTAGTGGTGAAAAGGTTTAAAGCATTCTATAAAAAGATCCGTGAAAAATTTCCCAATATAGAAGTGGACTATATTTCCATTAAATATTCGCCGAGCCGCGAAATGCTGTGGCCTCAGATGAAAGCAGCAAATAAAAAGATTGCCGCTTTTATGGAAAAAGAACCTCATGCAGAGTTCATAGATATTACCAGAGCCATGGAAGATTCCAATGGAAATATAAGAAAGGATCTTTTCGTGGAAGATATGCTTCACATCACCCCGGAAGGCTATGAAATCTGGACAAAGGTTATGAAACCATATATGAAATAATACATTTATAAAACAAAAAAATCCCTGAACGGGATTTTTTTTATTTCTTTTTCTTCGATTTTGATACTGATATCGATTTCTGCTGGGCTCTGTTAGCTCCAAATTTCTTCGGTGCTTTTCTTTTTGAAGGTCCACCCCAGTTTTCTTTCTTGTTTTTATCTTTTTTCTCGTGAAATGCTCCTCCACCTTCATACAGTTTCACCTGTGCCGGGTTTTTCATAATGATCACATCTTCTTCGGAAGCAATTTTCTTAGGATTGATTTTCACCTCTGCAGGGAAATCGTTGAACTTAAGATCTCTATCCATTAACAGCTCAATATCAAGGATATAAGCTTCTTCTTTCTTAGTGACGAACGTGATTGCCTTACCGTCTTTATCTGCCCTACCCGTTCTTCCTATCCTGTGGATATACTGTTCGGGAATTTCAGGAGTTTCAAAGTTGATAACGTGGGTAATATTTGAAATATCAAGACCTCTGGCCATTACATCGGTAGTAATTAATCCTCTGATCTCTTCATTTTCAAATCTTTTCATGGCTTTAAGCCTGTAATTCTGGGATTTATTTGAGTGGATCACATCAAACTGCTCAGGGAAAAGTTCATCAATTTTAGAAAACAAAAGGTCAGAATTTTTCTTATTGTTTGTGAAAATCAACACTTTAGACATATCTTCATTCTTCTTCAATAAATGCTCAAGAAGATTGATCTTTGTATTGAAATTTTCCACTTTGTAACCGGTCTGCTCAATTTTTTCAAGAGGCGTTCCTGATTTGGCCAATGAAATTTCTACCGGACTGGCAAAGTACTGATCCAGCATTTCATCTACCGCTTCCGTCATGGTAGCCGAGAAAAGAATGTTCTGTCTCTTCGGTTTCATCATTTCGAAAATATGGGTAAGCTGCGGTCTGAAACCTAAGTTCAGCATTTCGTCAAACTCATCAATGATCAGCTTTTGTACTTCTCTCAACGAAATTGCATTGTCGATGGCCAGATCCATTACCCTTCCCGGAGTTCCTACCAGAATATCGCATCCGTTATTAAATAAAAGTTTCTGCGTATTGATATTCTTTCCTCCGTATATTCCGATTACCCTTGCGGTAATATTTTCTGTCAGTTTCTCAACAATTTCAGCTACCTGTACCACCAATTCTCTCGTAGGAACAAGAATCAAAACAGTAGGATTCCCTGTTTTGTTGTATTTCCATGTTTTAAGAACGGGCAGAAGATAAGCCAATGTTTTCCCGGTTCCGGTCTGTGCGATCCCCATAACATCTCTTCCGGAAAGTATAGGGCCAATGCTCTTTTCCTGAATAGGTGTAGGTTCGAATAGTTCCAGATCCGCTAAAACATCAAGAATTTTAACCGGCAGGTCAAAATCCGCAAAAGTGAGTTTTTCCATGGTGCAAAGATAGGTATTTAAATTTAGAGGTTAAAAGAGACAAGAGATAAGAATCAAGATGCCAGACATGAGATATCAGACATGAGATGCTGAATCGTTAACTGAACAACTCCAAACCAGCAACTCATCCTCAACTCATTTACTCTAAAACGCTCAAACACTCTCACCTATTTACTTCACCTTAATACTTTCACTATTAATCCTGATCTCATCATCTTTCCAAATACTTGAGGTAATGATCACATAGCCTTTCTTTTTAAGGTCTTTTCTGATCGGGAATTTACCGTCTTCCCACTGTGAACAGTGTGTAGAGATAGAAGGTACCAGTGTATTCCATCCGGCTTTATCTAAAGTATAAACAAGGAAACCGTGCCAGCAGCTCGTACACCAGTCCGGATAAAAGCCTATTTCCTCTTTTCCATCTTCATTAAGGTCTCCCAGGTTATATAATCCGCCATTCTTAGCAGGTGAAATGATAAACGGTTTTATTTTTTTATCACTGAAATAAATAGTGGTTTCACATTTTCCATCGCATTCATCAGAACAGTCACTCACTTTGGTATAGGCATATTCTTTTGTTCCATTACCGTCAAAATCTCCCAAAAGTCCATCTTCAGTAGTTTTCTGGGCTATAAACAGTGAGCTGCAGAAGGTCAGAGTTATTAAGAAGAGTTTTTTCATAGGTTATTTTTTTGCTGCTGAGAGGTCTAAGATACAAAATTATAAAAGTAAGTTTTGCGATCCCAAGCTCTCATTTATTTTCTGGTCACTCTCAGTAAAAGGACCAGGATCAATATAACAGAAAACACAAAGCCTAAAACTGCCACCAAAGACATTTCACCGATCCGTGGTCCGGATTCTGAGACAAAAACAATAGCTGTGGCAATAATATTAGCCCCCAGAATCATGGCTAAAATTAAATTGACAACACTGGATTTGATCAGCTGGTTGGTCTTTTCAATATTTTTAATCTCGCTGGATACGGTGAATTTATTATCATCCAGTTTCTGGAGTACAGATCTTAACTCTTTGGGAATTTCATCTACATTATCTGTGAAATTCATCATCCGGTCCATTCCCGTTTTTAAAAGATTCTTTGGCTTGATCTTTTTCGTCAGGATTTTTCTGGTATAAGGATGAAGGCTTTTCACGATATCCAGATCCGGATTAATCGTTCTTCCAACCCCTTCTATCAGGCTGATACCTTTAAACAGAAGGTAAAAATAATCCGGCATATGAAGCCTGTTATCCTTCAGAATATCTTTCATTTTATTAATGATCACCTGAACATTGATATCCTGCAGCGATGAACTGTGAACAAAGTTCAGAATATCTTCCACATCATTTTCAAACCTTCTTTCATCAGGAATTTCGTAGCTGACCGCCATTTTTTTGAGATAGCGGACAATTTTATGGGAATTTTTAGCTACAAAGCTTACGATGAGGCTTTCAAGAATTTCCTTATCATTCGGCTGGATCTTTCCTACCGCACCGAAATCTATAAAAACAATTTTCCCGTCTTTTTTTACCAAAATATTACCAGCGTGCGGATCAGCGTGGAAAAACCCGTAATCCAGGATCTGTGAAACAAACAGTCTTAAACCTACTTCCGATACTTTTACAGGATCAATATTATGGGCTAAAAGCGAAGCTTTGTCGGTCACCTTGATTCCGTCGATAAACTCCATGCAGAGAATATTATTGTTGGAATACTCTTCATAGATTTTCGGAACATACGTTTCCTTGTTGTTCTTAAAATTCCGGGCAAAATGCAGAATATTTTCCTTTTCATTGATCAGGGAAACTTCTTCCAGCAAAGATTTCTCAAAAGTGGAAATCGCCTGTTTCAGATTGAGCTTTTCTCCGATTTCAGAATAAGCCGAGATCAGTTTTTCAAGGTCTTTTATGAGGAGTAAATCATCTTCAATAACGGTCTGTACGTCAGCTTTTTTAAGTTTAAGGATTACAGGACTTCCATCCAGCAAAACTGCTTTATACACCTGTGCAATAGATGCTGTGGCCAAAGGTTCTTTCTGAATTTCCTGAAAGTGGTCTTTAACGGATATATTGAATTCATTTTCCAGAATTTCCACTACATCCATATCAACCATATCCACTTTGTCCTGAAGTTTCTGCAGCTCCTGGATCAACTCGGGAGGAAGCAGATCTTCCCTGTTGCTGAATGTCTGGCCAAGCTTTACAAATGTAGGGCCAAGCTCTTCCAGTACGAGTCTGATCCTCTCATATACTGTCCCTTTAGAAATAACCTCATCCGGATCCACAGAAAGTGATTCCTGTTTATTCCCTGTATTCATTCTTGCCAGCATATCCTTAAACCCATATTTACTGAGTACGGAAATGAGCCTGGCTGATCTTTTCAGTTTTCGTTGCTGCTTGTCAAACATATATTTCTAAATAGTTGGTGCAAATTACTCCAAAAATTGTTCCCATTGCTATTTTAGTTTTTATTTGAACAGTAATCTTAGAGTTAAGTTAACACAGAATTGTTTTTTAATTTGGGGTTAAGGTGATGAGTTCATCCAATTTTATCTGCTTGTATTTTTTAATGCAATGTTTCTGCTCTATTTACTTTAATAAGCAAAGAATTGCGGTTGCACCACTGATTAGCTACTTTAAAATACTCCTTTCAGTCAATTACATTTGTATCAAACAAATTCTTTAAGCCTAAATCCATAAAAAAAGCCGCCTGAAATGGCAGCTTTATTTTAAACAATATCTTTAATAAGTGATTATCCTACTACTTTAACATTGTCTGCTTCAGGTCCTTTTTTACCTTCTTTAATCTCAAATTCTACTGCCTGTCCTTCTTTTAAAGATCTAAGGCCTGAAGACTGAATGGCTGAATGATGGCAAAAAATATCGTTTCCGCCTCCGTCTGGTGTAATAAAACCAAAACCTTTTGTTTCGTTAAACCATTTTACTGTTCCTGTCATTATATTTTATTTAAATTGATCAGTGAAGATAGTAAATTTTAAGAATATCCTGAAAAAAAAATATATTCTTCGCTTATTTTTTTTCAAATCACTTAAAATATTAAAAGAAAAAAATTACATTATGGATATTATTTAATGTATTTTTTTATCTTTATAACCATCAAACTAACCTATAAATATTAAAAAATGAAAAATTTACGAAACAACAAACTTTCAAGAGAGCAATTAAAAGGAATCAGCGGAAGCGGTATCATTATCGGGAACTGCTCCAATGAATGCTGCCCTACTGACGGAAGACCGAGATGTCCGAAACTGATCTGCCCTGCTGTGGTATGTCCTCAGTATCTGTAAAAAAAGAACCTATTTTAAATATAGAGCAGATTTTGTCTGCTCTTTTTTATTTTAGAAATTAGTGTTAATACAATATCCTGTCCGAATCGAACAGGATATTTTTATTTAAAATGGGAGCATTCTTATTTAAGATAGGTTTCGTACAGATCTTTTCTGCGGTCATTCATCACCTGAACAGATCCGTTATGGTGAAGGTCTTTAAGCAGATTGAGGTCTACATCCACAATAAGGGTCATTTCTGTATTGGGTGTTGCTTCTCCTTTCACGGCATTGGATGGAAAGGCGAAATCTGAAGGTGTAAATACGGCAGCCTGTCCAAACTGGATATCCATATTATTAACCCCCGGAAGGTTTCCTACACAACCCGCGATAGCAACGTAACATTCATTTTCGATAGCTCTTGCCGCTGCACAGTGACGGACTCTTATATAAGCATTCTGAGTATCCGTAAGATAAGGTACGAACAGGATTTTCATGCCCTGATCTGCCAGAATTCTCGGCAACTCCGGAAATTCTACGTCATAACAGATGACAAGACCTATTTTTCCACAGTCGGTATCGAAAACCCTGATCTCGTTTCCTCCTTTCATTCCATAGTATTTCCTTTCGTTCGGAGTGATGTGGATTTTCCGGTATTCATCGATCCGCCCGTCACGGTGTAGCAGATAGCTCACGTTATACAGGTCATTATGATCATGATCAAAAACGGGCATACTTCCGGAAATAATATTGACGTTGTAACTGATGGCCAGCTCAGAAATTTTATTTTTAATATCCTCACTCAATTTAGCCAGCTCTATCATACTGTCTCTTTCTGAAAGCTTATTGAACGGTGCCAGCAGCGGGGTATTGAACAGTTCCGGGAAAAGAACAAAATCGGATTTGTAATCACCCATCACATTGACAAAAAATTCTACCTGCTCATAAAAAGCATCGATATTTTTAAAATGTCTCATCTGCCACTGTACCAATCCTAAACGGATGATACTGTCCTGCATCGTATTGGGTTTTTTACTGTAGTAGATATTGTTCCATTGAAGCAAAACGGCATTTTCCAGTGACGATTCATCTTCGGGAAGGTACTTTTTCAGAATCTTTATAGGAAGAAAGTTATTGGAAAGCTGAAAGGACAGTACCGGATCGTAGATTTCCTTGTCTCTAACTCTTCTGATGTATTCTCTTGGGGAAAGCTCGTCGCTGTATTTATGGTAGTTCGGGATTCTTCCGCCCAGAATGATCGATTTGAGATTAAGCAGTTCACATAATTCTTTTCTGGCATCATATAATCTTCTTCCCAGACGCAGCTCACGGAATTCGGGATCTACGAAAACCTCAATTCCGTAGAGTACATTCCCAGTGGAAAGATGGGTATTGAAGGTATAATTTCCTGTAATATCGACATAGGTATGATCGTCTCCGAATTCGTCATAATTCACAATAATGGAGAGTGCTACGGCGGCCAGTTTTCCGTCTACGGTGATACAGATCTGACCTTTAGGAAATATTCTGGTGAGCTTCTCGATGCTTTTTTTAGACCAAATAGATTCAGACATTTGCGGATACGCGCGTTTCATCGTTACTACCAGTTCATCATAATCCTGAAGGCTCAGGGCTCTTGTTTCTATTTGCATTTGACGTAATTTTACTTAAATTTAGGGAAAAAATTTAACTTAAATTCTTAAAGATAATATACTCCAAATCATTTAAATCAATTTAACAGTGGATATTACTCAAAGCATACAGAAAGCAATCAACTCAAATACAAATTGGAAGCACTCTGATTTCGTATCAGCAGTAGATGCTTTGTCTTTGAATTATCATGTTGATATTGAAATAAATGCAGAAAAACTCGGCGTTTTAAGTTCAGAAGAAAAGATTATAGGATATGTTCATTTAAATTACCCCATCATCTTATTAGAAAACAATTATTCTCAACAAATAGAATCCATCTTAAGCAGCTATGATATACAATATATTATGGTCAATACACTGGATGATCAGTGTTTATCAGTAGATCCTGATATTTATAATACTTATTTTGATTACATGAGGGATTTAGACAATTTTTCTGCTGATGATTTTTACTTTTATAATGTAACCTAATGAAAAGGAAATTATGCAATATTAATATGCTTCATTCTAATTAACCACTCCGAATTTTTTATTTTTAAAATCAAGGACAATAATATTATTTACAAAAAATGCATTTCCTGTTAAACCGTCAATATTCTCCGCTTTATTAAATTCCTGAAGTCTTGTATTGTCATTATACCATGCATAATCATTATCCAGTTTTCTATTTCCCAGATATACTTTTTCTTTAATCGGTCTTCCATAAAATTTAACTTTCTCGCCCCAGGAGTTGGCGATAATTGTATCTGTTTTGGCAGTTTGATCTACCAGTGAAGTCCAGAGTTCTTTATTGGTGTTAATGGGAAATAAGCTTGCTCCGGTATCGAACAGAAACCAATGGGTTTTACCCGCAATAGTAAGTGGAATCTGCAGCCTTCCATTTTTAGATTTGGCCTCTACAAACGTTGTCAGTTTCTTCCAATAGCTATCCAATGAATCCAGGACACACATTCTTTTATTAGGATAATCAATGATTAATATTTTATTATCAAACATATCAGCTCCTAAAGTTCCGATGTGTTTAGGTTTTTTGGTAAATAGTGAATCTTTGGAAATTTTATCGCCGTAATCCTCTTTATACACCAGATTATCTTTGGACAATTTCCCTAGATGGTAGGACAATCCTTTTGTCTTATAAACAGTTTTGCCTCCATTATCCGTAGATTTAGAGCTTTTAACGAGGAAGCTGTTTATTTCACTTTCCTTATAATAGCTGTTTATTGTATTTCCATAGACTAGAGTTGCATCGCTTCCCAAATCGAACTGAAGGGTAAAATCTGCATTTAAATCATTCACTTTCACCGGAACCAGCATGGCTACTTTATCAAAGTTCTTTCCTGAAATTTTTGCGGCATACCAGGAAAAAGGAAACCAGGAATAGCTGTCGGAAGAAGAAATATTTTTATTGGCAGCTGTACAGCCAGCCAAGGTCCAACTAAGGCTTATCATTATAAGCAGATGTTTTATTTTCATTTTCCGGAATATGAGTTTAGGTATTAAATGTATAATAATTCTGAGGATAAACAGTTTTAATTTATTTTTTATTTACCTATTGAAAAATAAACACCTTACAAAATCAAATCCACTTCGACTTCGCTCAGTGTGACATCGCTAATAATAGACACAACAAATAGGAATATCTCTTAATACTAACAAAAAATCCTGCTTATAAAGATATAAACAGGATTTTTTTATTTTAAATAGTATATATAGTGAGATTATTCCCACTCAATCGTTGCAGGCGGTTTGCTTGAAATATCATAAGCTACTCTGTTGATTCCTCTTACTTCGTTGATGATTCTGCTGGATACCGTATCCAGGAACTCATAAGGAAGTCTGCTCCACGTTGCCGTCATAAAGTCGATGGTGTTGGCAGAACGAACTACAGCTGTATACTCGTAAGTTCTTTCATCTCCCATTACTCCTACTGACTTCACAGGAAGAAGGACTACGAAGGCCTGAGATACTTTTTCGTAAAGGTCATTTTTGTACAATTCTTCAATGAAAATATCATCAGCTTCCTGAAGGATTTTCACTTTTTCAGCGTCTACAGCCCCCAATACTCTGATCCCTAATCCCGGACCCGGGAAAGGGTGTCTGTGTACCAAATGATGTGGAATACCTAGTTCCTCACCTACTTTTCTTACCTCATCTTTGAAGAGCTCTCTTAACGGTTCCAATAATTCGAATTCCATATCTTCAGGAAGTCCTCCTACATTGTGGTGAGACTTGATCACTGCAGACGGACCGTTCACAGACTGGCTTTCGATAACGTCAGGATAAATGGTTCCCTGGGCTAAGAATTTAGCGCCTTCAATTTTATGGGATTCTTCATCAAAAACATGGATAAACTCGTTTCCGATGATTTTTCTTTTCTGTTCCGGATCATCTACTCCTGCTAATTTTGAAAGAAATCTTTCTTTAGCATCAACCATTTTAATGTTCATATGGAAATGTTCTCCATAGTTGTCCATTACTTTCTGGCCCTCGTCTTTTCTCAATAGTCCGGTATCAACGAAGATACAAGTCAGCTGATCACCAATTGCTTTGTGAATTAAAACTGCGGCTACAGAAGAATCTACGCCTCCTGAAAGTCCAAGGATCACTCTGCTGTCACCTACTCTTTCACGGATTTCTTCAACTGTTTTCTCGATATAATTGGTCAGTTTCCAGTTTTTCTCAGCATCGCAAATGGCAAAAACGAAGTTTTCAAGTATTTTTCCGCCTTCTTCTGTGTGAGAAACCTCCGGGTGGAACTGTACGCAGTAGATTTTTCTGTCTTCATTGGAAATAGAAGCCATTACTCCTGATTTTGCATTTAATTCAAAACCTGCAGGCAGCGCTCCAACTTCGTCAAAGTGACTCATCCATACGATAGAATTCTGAGTAACTCCTTTGAGTAAAGAACTTTCTTTAATAATGTCTAAATGAGCTTTTCCGTACTCTCCTTTTTCACCTTTGTTTACTTTTCCGCCTAAAAGATGAGCCGTAAGCTGCATTCCGTAACAAATTCCCAAAACAGGAATTCCCTGCTCATACAAATCTTTTTCTACCAGGTGAGCATTTTCTGCATTCACAGAGCTTGGTCCTCCGGAAAGGATAATTCCTTTGGGCTGTTTTGCTAAAATATCCTGTAAAGGTGTATTGAAAGGAAGAATTTCAGAGTAAACACCCATCTCACGGATTCTTCTTCCGATAAGCTGGTTGTACTGTGATCCGAAATCTAATATGATAATACCGTTGTTCATTATTATAATTGATAAATGATGATTGATAAATGATAAAAGCCATAAGCAGTATTCAAATACTAACTTCTAACCTCTAATTTCTAACTTCTTTGTTTAAACGTTTACAAAAAAAGACTTGGAAATGTTCCAAATCTTTTTTCATGATTTATTTTAAAACTTTCCGATGTCTTCTCTGTAGAATCCGTAATCGAAATGAATGTGGGCTGCATCTTCGTACACCTTTTTGCGGGCATCGTCGTAAGTGGCTCCTGTAGCCACCACGTTCAGAACACGTCCGCCGTTGGAAACCACTTTATTGCCTTTTCTTACGGCTCCTGCATAAAGAAGTTTAGAATGTTTCAGTTTGTCCTCCCCTACAATTTCGTATCCTGTTTCGATGTTTCTAGGGTAACCTCCTGAACACATCACAAGGCATACTGCTTTTTCATCTTTAAACTTAAGCTCGATATCTTTTCCATCCATACAGTCCTGGATCACATCAAGAAGATTGTTTTCCATTAATGCCATTAATACCTGAGTTTCAGGATCTCCGAATCTCATATTGTATTCAAGAAGGTAGGTTCCGTTTTTAGTGACCATCAATCCGAAGAAAATAATCCCTTTGAAACTGAATCCTTCTCCTTTCAAACCGTTAATGGTAGTCTGTAAGATATTCTTTTCAAAATCAGCATAATGCTCCTGGGTAAAGTCAGGGCTTGGCGCTACAGATCCCATACCACCGGTATTTGGTCCTGTGTCACCGTTTCCAGCTTTTTTGTAATCTTTTGCAGCGATACAAGGGAAAATCTTTTCACCGTTTGAGAATGCAATGATTGAAGCTTCAAAACCTTCTAAATATTCTTCAATAACCAGACGGATCCCGGCATCTCCATAAATTCTTCTGATCATGAAGTCGTGGATCGTAGCTTCAGCTTCTTCAAGATTGTCGCAGATAACAACCCCTTTTCCGCCAGCCAGACCGCTTGCTTTGATCACTAAAGGATACTGCTGGGTCTGAACATATTCTTTAGCTTCATTGTATGAATCAAATACCACAGCTTTAGCTGTTTTGATATCATAGGTCTGCATAAATTTCTTAGAGAAAGCCTTACTTCCTTCCAGGCTTGCTACTTTTTGGTTGGGACCGAAAACTTTAAGATCGTGCTTTTTGAATTCATCCTTCAGACCTGCTACAAGAGGTGCTTCAGGACCTACGATGGTAAGATCCACCTTTTCTTTAATGGCGAAATCTCTCAGTTCTTTGATCTCTGATAAATGAACATTTTTCCCTATTACATCGGTGGTAGCATTACCGTTAGCAAAAAACATTTTAGTAATTCTCGGATCATTCTGAAGCTTTGCTGCTAAAGCAGATTCTCTACCGCCTTCACCTATGATTAATATTCTCATACTTTATTTATTATCTAGTCTATTTTACAAATATATAATTTTGAATGCTATAAATACAATCCCCAATTATTTTTTTAATTCTATTTTAATTAATGTAAAAAGTGTCTAACTCCGGTAAACATCATCGGGATACCGTGTTCATTGGCAGCTTCAATACTGTCCTGATCTTTTACACTTCCACCGGGCTGAATGATCGCTTTTATACCTTCCGCTGCGCAGAAATCCACCACATCACGGAAAGGGAAAAATGCGTCAGAAGCCAAAACAAGATCTCCTGAGAATTTCTCTTTTGCTCTTTCTATGGCTTGTTGTGTAGCCCAGATTCTGTTCACCTGTCCGCCACCAATTCCGAAGGCCTGGATGCCATTGGAAACAACAATTGCATTTGATTTTACATACTTCACCACTCTCTGAGAGAAAAGAAGGGCTTTTTTCTGCTCTTCTGAAGGCTGTACATCAGTTACCACCTTGATATCGTCAGAGAAATGAGTGTCATTATCCTGAACGAGGATACCACCATCAATCTTCACCCACGTTTGTTTATCAGAAACAGGGTTAACGATTTTTATAATTCTGAGGTTTTTCTTTTTTCTTAAAACTTCAAGGGCTGCTTCATCAAATTCCGGAGCCATTACAATTTCAAGGAACGTTTTGTTCAGTTCTTCAGCTGTTGCCGCATCGATTTTGTAGTTCATTGCAACAATTCCGCCAAAAATAGAAACAGGGTCACATTCGAAAGTTTTTTGGTAAGTTTCTAAAGCTGAAGTTCCGATCGCTACTCCACAAGGTGTAGAGTGCTTCACCGCGCAACATGCCATTTCTTCTTTGAACTCAGTGACTACTTTCCAGCAAAGGTCCATATCACGAAGGTTGTTGAAAGAAAGCTCTTTACCGCCCAGCTGTTCAAAATCTTTCATCGCACCGTTCTCAAACGTAGAAACGTAGTAAGCAGCAGTTTGGTGAGGATTTTCGCCATATCTTAAATCTGATGCTTTTTTATATGAAGCATTAAGATAGGCAGGATATTCTTCATCTAAAAGCATTCTTGAAATAGCCCCGTCGTAAGCTGAAGTAAGGTTGAATACTTTTCCTGCAAGCTTTTTACGTGTTTCAATGTACGTATCGCCGTTCTGCTCCATTTCCAGTTTTACTGTTGCATAATCTTCCACATCAGTAATTACGGTAACGGAATCAAAGTTCTTAGCGGCGGAACGAAGCATTGAAGGACCTCCGATGTCGATAAACTCTACTTTCTCATGTAAAGAAATGTCTTTGTTCACATTTTCAAAGAAAGGATAAAGATTCACGATCACCATGTCGATCAGGTCAATTCCATGTTCCTGAACAGTTTTCATGTGCTCCTCATTGGAACGGACTGCTAAAAGACCTCCGTGTACTTTCGGGTGAAGGGTTTTCACTCTTCCGTCCAGCATTTCAGGGAAATTGGTTACCTCATCGATCTGAATCGGATTTAAACCTGCGTCTTTCAAATGTTTGAACGTTCCTCCTGTAGAAATCAGCTCATAATTCCGGGCTTCCAAGAACTGGGCGAATTCGATCAATCCGCTTTTGTCAGAAACACTGATTAAAACTCTCTTTTTACTCATTTTACTTTCAATTTTTTACTTTTTACAGCTATTTCAAACTGTAGCCCGGTCTTTCACCCCCGGTCTTACTTTTATTTACTTAGATTTCTTTTTTAATGTAGCAATGTATCAGTCTAGCAATGTAACAATCAGTTCAATTGGTAAACTGGTATATTGTTATATTGTTATATTGTTATATTGTTATATTGTTATATTGGTACATTGTTCTTAATTTCCCAAGACTTTATTGATCGCTTTTGGAAATATTTCATACTCAATATGATGTACTTTCTCTGCTATGGTTTCCGGGGTATCGTCTGCTGTCACTTCAAATGATTTCTGAAGAATCGCCTCGCCTTCATCTATTCCCGGAGTTACAAAATGTACGGTTGCACCGCTTTCTTTTTCCCCGGCTTCAATAACTGCATTGTGAACATTCATCCCCCACATTCCTTTTCCTCCGAATTTCGGAAGCAGTGCCGGGTGGATATTGATAATCTTTCCGGTCCAGTTTTCACAGAACTCAGGTTTCAGAATGGATAAGAACCCTGCCAATACAATCAGATCTGTATCTTTCGGAATCACATTTCCCAATTCACTGCTGAAATTCTTTCCTCTTGGGATCAGAACGTTTTCTATATGATGGTTTTTTGCTCTTTCAAGTCCGTAACATTCTCTGTCTGCCACGACCAGAGATACTTTTGCATTCCGGATCTCTCCGCTGTCAATGGTATCTATGATTCTCTGCAGGTTGGTTCCGGAACCTGAAACGAGTATAACGATGTTTTTCATGTGATTAATGTAACAATGTATCAGTTCAGCAATGTAACAATGAATTCAACTGGTACATTGTTATATTGTTATATTGTTATATTGCTAAATTAATCTTCTCGTTTCCTTCCGTGATTTCACCGATTTCGTACGCATCATCTAAAAGGTGCAATACTTTTTCAGCGTGGTCTGCATCGGCAACGATGATCATACCTACACCCATGTTGAAGGTTCCGAACATTTCTTCACGGGATACCCCGCCTCTTTTTTCCAATTCAAGCATTACATTAGGAATTTTGATTTTGGCAGCGTCGATAGAAGCACAAAGTCCTTCAGGGATAATTCTTGGAACATTTTCATAAAGACCACCACCTGTAATGTGGGCAATACCGGAAACTTTTACTTCTTCCAATACTTTATGAATATCTTTATAATATAATCTTGTAGGTACTAAAAGGGTTTCGTATAAAGGTTTTCCTTCAAACTCTTCTTCGAAGTTCGGGAATACTTTTCTTACCAATGAAAACCCGTTGGAGTGGAATCCTGAGCTTGGCAGAGCAATGATTTTGTTTCCTGCTTTGATGGTAGAGCCGTCAATGATCTGATCTTTTTCTACGATTCCTACACAGAATCCGGCAACATCATAATCTCCCGGCTGGTACATTCCCGGCATTTCAGCAGTTTCACCACCAATCAGCGCACAATTGTTGTCCTTACATGCTTTTACCATTCCAAGAACGATCTCAGCAGCGATTTCCGAATCAAGCTTACCGCAAGCCAGATAATCTAAGAAGAATAATGGTTTTGCACCGTGGCAAAGAATATCGTTGGCACACATGGCGAAGCAGTCGATACCGATAGAATCATATTGTTTGGTATCCAAAGCTACTTTCAGCTTGGTTCCCACTCCGTCTGTTCCTGAAACCAGCACCGGATTTTTATATCCTCCGATCTCATAGAAAGCTCCAAAACTACCCAAATGGTTCAATACATTTGAGTTGTGGGTTTCGCCTACTGCTTTTTTGATCTTATCAACCGTTTTGTACCCTTCTTCTTTGTCTACGCCTGCTGATTTGTAAGTGTTGCTCATGTTTAATAATTTTTATTAATGTAGCAATGTATCAGTTTAACAATGTAACAATCATCCTGTTGGGAAAACCAAAAAACTGGTGTCATGATACATTGGTATATTGGTACATTTTATTTCTATAATTACTTTTTATATCGATTTTAGAAAATAAAAAAGCCGACAATCTTGGTAGATTATCGGCCGTTATTTTATCTCAGAATTTCAGAGCCCACAGTTTTCCCTTTCTCTGAGAAACATTCTTTAAAAGTGGTCTGAATTTTCATCTTTTTTCTTTTTGCAAAAATAGTAATTTTAAATTAATATTCAAATTCTATTTTTCAAGGATGGTTTCAATGGCTGCAATCTTTTTGATTTTCTCTTTTAATTCGCTGTCTTTCTCCCCATTAGAAATCTTCTGAGCCGCTTTATCAAAGTTGTCATTAAAGAAAGGAAGTGAGAAAGTTTCTACAATATTTCCGCCGTGGAAAGGAAAACGCTTCGATGCAGCATCTAAAACTCCGGCTCCACCTCTGCCTCCTGGTGAGGTAGACATCAGCAGCATGGGTATTTCATTCCATACGGTTCTGTCCTTGATTCTGGATACCCAGTCGAACACATTTTTGAATGCTGTAGAGTATGTTCCGTTATGCTCGGGCAATGAAACCAAAAGAAGATTGGCACCGTCAATTTTTGCTGCAAAATCCTTTGCTTGCTGAGGAACTCCGCCTGCCAATTCTCTTTCGTGTTTATAGATCGGCATTTCGAAAGGATTCAGATCTACTACTTCCACTTCTGCATTTTCAAAAAGCGATGATGCATACGCTACTAACTGTCTGTTCATTGAAGCATCCGAATTGCTTCCTGCTATTGCTAAAACTTTCATTATTGTTTATTTTTATACTGTATTCTCTTTATGACGAAGCTTTGTGAATGTTATTTTAAATAAGCAGGCAGTTCCATCGGCACTTCCATTAATAAGATCTCAGCATCATCCACTGCTTCAATATTAAAACTTTGAGTATCCCAAATTCCCAAACCATCTCTTTCATTCAGAATTCTGTCTCCTACTTTGGCGCTTCCTTTTAAAACGAAGGCATAGACACCGTTTCCTTTTTTATTGAGCATATAATTTTTACCATTTCCGGCTTTAAAATTCGCCAGATTAAACCAGGCATCCTGATGAATCCAAACTCCGTCATCATTTTTGTTTGGGGACAGGATCTGCTGAAATCCGTTGATCTTTTCCCCTTCTTTAATGCTTTTCTGATCATATCGTGGTTCAACATTCAGTTCTTTAGGAAAAATCCAGATCTGCAGAAATTTCACCGCCTCATCTTTATTTTTATTGTATTCACTGTGCATTACACCAGTTCCGGCGCTCATTACCTGGATCTCTCCTTTTTTGATAACGGCAGTGGTTCCCATTGAATCTTTATGCTCCAGATCTCCTTCCAGAGGAATAGAAATAATTTCCATATCCTTGTGTGGGTGCGTTCCAAATCCCATTCCCTGAGAAACGGTATCGTCGTTTAATACTCTTAATGCTCCAAAATTCATTCTATCTTTGTTTTGATAATTAGCAAAGCTGAATGTGTGGTAGCTGTTTAGCCAGCCGTGATCTGCGTGGCCTCTTGAATCTGCTTTATGATATACTGTTTTCATACGTGATTTATTTATAGTACAAATGTAAGGGATGAGAGCCTTTGAAACTGTTGATGTAGGTTAAGAAAGGTTTTAGGCCGTAGAAAAGATGAAAATGTATTGTTTTTGCATGTTGTTTTGGTTAAATGCAAAGACGCAAGCTGTATTCCTCTTCATGCTTTTAAGGCACGAGGATTTTATCAAAGATAAAATTGATTGAGGATATAGATTAGTTTTGAAATGCATTATTTTTTATCTCTCGCGGATTTGGCTGGTTGAGCAGGTTTATAAGTGGTAATATAAGACGTATTTATTTAACTTTTTCAGTTTTTTCAGTCTCTACCGGAGTTCCGAAAATATGTTTACGGTGGTTTTCGCCCCAATCTTTCAGAGATTCTACAACAGGGTGTAGTGTATTGGTATATTGCGTGGGATGGTATTCTATGCTTACGGGATAAGTATCTTTAACAATTCTTTCAACTAAGCCATTTTGTTCCAGTTCTTTCAGTTCTTTGGCTAAAACTTTTGAGGTCAGTTTCGGAATGCTTCTCTCAATTTCTGTAAACCGTTTATTGCCTGCGTTTAAAGAAATAATAATCTGCAATTTCCATTTGCCGTTAATGACATCTAAGGTGTCACGGACAGGCTTTAATGCCTGCATACAATCTTTATGATTATGCTGCTTTTCCATTTTTTTCACTTTCCTTTAGGTAACTGCTATACTTTGGAAAGTGAAATTACAATAATTTTGTCATTAATAAAAACAAAAAATTTAAACAAAAATGACAAACATTTTAAATATCCAAACAAGTATTAGTGGAGAAAATTCAGTAAGTAACAAACTTTCTCAAGTTGTTATCAATCAGTTATTAGATAAAAAACCTGAGAGCAAAGTTATTGTTCGTGACCTGGCTTTAAACCCGATTCCGCATTTGGAAATTCATCATTTCAGTGCTTCCAGAATTCCGGACGAAGAAAAGAATGATGAACAGAAGGAAGCCTCAAAATATTCTGACGAAGCATTGAAGGAGATTCAGGAAGCTGATATTATCGTTATTGGTGTTCCCTTTTATAATTTTACTTTTCCTTCGACTTTAAAATCATGGATAGACAGTATTGCCGTTGCGGGAAAAACATTTTCTTATGCTGACGGAACGCCAAAAGGTCTTTTGCAAAACAAAAAACTGTATTTAAATTTTGCCATCGGCGGGGTGTATGAAAATGGGCTTGTTGAGAATATGGAGCATTATTTAAAAACTTTATTTGGATTTATCGGAATTACTGATGTGGAAGTTTTCAAATCCCAGGGAATGATGGTTCCTCAATTGAAAGATGAGAATTTCTCGAAGACAGTTGCGGAAATTGAAACAGTTTTGGCATAGATCATTATTTTCAGTAGCAGATCTAGTAAATTTAAAAAGACCGTCTCAATTTTGGGAGGGTCTTTTCTTTTGCTGCCTATAATAAAAGCGGGCTAAAGCCCGCTCCTATTGAATTTTTATTGTGATATTTTTAAAAATGAACCTGCTTAATTTCCTCCTCTATTTCCTTAGGGGTTTCATCTTCTGATTTTACAAAAATCATTGTAACGACAGCTCCGATTAACATACAGATGCCTCCGACTACAATATAATCAATGGCTTGTTTTCCAAAAACACTGCTTACAATAGGTCCTCCGAAAATACCGTTGATAATTTGCGGGATTACAATGAAGAAATTGAAAATCCCCATATAAACTCCCATTTTCTTTTGCGGAATTGAATCAATCAGCATAGCATAAGGCATTGCCAGGATACTTGCCCAGGCAAATCCTAATCCCACCATTGAAATCCAAAGGCTATTGATGTCTTTAATAAAATACATAGAAATAAGACCCAGCCCTCCACAAGCCAAAGCTAAGGCGTGGGTTTGTTTTTTACCAATAAATTTGGCAATTGGAGTTAAAGCAAATGCAAAGAAAATCGCATAGAAATTATAACTTCCGAATAAACTTCCCGTGAGATCTCCGGCTTTGTTAAATTCCACAGAATGTGTATCTTCAGGAGAAAGTCCAAAATGATGGGTTGCCAAAGCACTGGTTGTGAAAACCCACATGGTAAATAATGCAAACCACGAGAAGAACTGAACAATTCCCAGTTTTTTCATCTGAGAAGGGGCATTCCTGAAATCTTTAAAAATATCTGAGAATTTCGATTCATTTTTCACGATAGGTTTTCCGCCTTCAAATGCTGCGAATTCTTCCGGAGAATATTCTTTGGTCGTCATCATGGTATATACAATTGATATAATCAACACGGCTGCTCCAATATAAAACGAGTAAATCACATTGTCTGCCACAAAACCTTTGGGAGCGGCATTTGATACTCCTAATTTTGTTAACCAGTTCGGCAGATCAGAACCGATAACGGCACCAATTCCAATTAAGATCGTCTGAACGGAGAATCCAATCGTTGCCTGATGCTTTGGAAGCATATCTCCAACCAGGGCACGAAAAGGCTCCATTGCCACATTGATTGAAGCATCCATCATTGCCAGGAAAATAACCGCCATCAACAAAACATTGGCCGCCAGCATTTGCGTTGCTGAAGCAGCATTGGGAAGCATAACCAGGCCGATTGCACATAAAACCGCGCCAATTAAAAAATAAGGCTTTCTTCTTCCAAGCGGGCTCCAGGTATTATCTCCCATATGGCCAATAATCGGCTGAACAATAAGTCCCGTGATGGGTGCAACCAACCAGAACCATGACAATTCGTGAACATCTGCTCCGAAATTGGCAAGAATTCTACTTGCATTACCATTTTGCAAGCCAAAAGCCATCTGGATGCCTAAAAAACCCATACTCATATTGATGATCTGGGCCATGGACAGGTTCGGTTTTATCTTTTTTGAAAAAGTACTGTGCGGAGGATTCATTATTATTTTTTTAATTCTTGGATTAAGGCATTCTCAATGGCTGCTTTCTCTGCCACTACTTTATCAACTACATCATTCGGTACGGTTACAGAAAGTACATACTGTTTCACTTTCCAGCTCCCGTTTATTTTTTCTACAACGCCTGAGCCGCGACAGATTTTCATTTGGGTATCCAGAAGCTCATCGAACCATGCAAGTTTACCATCTTTGCTGAAATAGATATTTCTTTTAAGGGAAGTGAAGTTCCATGTTTTCTTTTTGTCAAAATAAGGTTTTGCCCAAACCATAAAAGCTTTTTTATCCCATATTTCGGTAGCATCGGTTCCGATAAATGTGGACTCATCAGCAAAATAGTTAAAATAGGCATTGAAATCAGCTTTTGCAGCAGCAGTATTAAAACCATCCAGCATAGTTCCTATTTCTGTTTTGTCTTTTTCAAATCTGGTCCCGCCGGACTGGGCATGTATTCCCATAAAACCAAGTATAAAAAGCACTAATGTGTAAACAGTTGTAATTTTTTTCATTGTATGATTGATTTAGTTTAAGAGTTCGATGATCATTGGAGTTTTTGCAGGTATAGTGAGACTTTTTTCCATAGAAAATTCCTTTCCTGAAATAACATCTTTACCTTTTGTCACACCGTGTAATGATTCTGCAAAACGTTTTAAATCTAATGTCTGATCTTTTTCATTATTGTTGATGACCACCATTACATTGTCCTTGGTATCATATCTGAAATAGACAAATACGCCTTCCTGAGGAACGTAATTTTTAGTTTTTCCCGTATGAATCACTTCTTTTCCTTTTCTCCAGTTTAATAATTTTTGGCTAAACTGATAAAATTCTTTCTGCCCTGGTGTCTGTGATGAAGGGTTAAAAGCATTCTGTGCATCCGACTTCCATCCACCAGGGAAATCCCTGCGTATATCGGCATCGCCTCCTTTAGTTTTATCTCCTCTCATCCCTATTTCTGAGCCGTAATAGATCTGTGGAATCCCTCTGACCGTAGAAATCATGGTTAATGCCATTTTATAAGCTTTCGGATCAGCATTGAAGATCTCATTCCATCTTTCGGTATCATGATTTTCAAAGAAAACCAGAAGATTATTGATATCCGGATACAGGAAATCACTGGTGAAAACGTTATAAATTTTAATCATCCCGCTATCCCAGCCTTCTTTTTCTTTAAGGGCTTTCGGCATATCGGCAAACAGCATAAAATCCATAACGGAAGGCAGATTTGAATTGTAGCCTGCTGCTTCTCCGGTTTTAGAGTTTTTTTGCCAGGCGGAAATCTGTCCTGCCGTATACAGCCATGTTTCACCTACAATATTGAATTTGGGATATTCATCGGTAATTGCTTTCGCCCATTTGGCCATACCTTCTTTATCGTTGTACGGATAGGTATCTACGCGCAACCCTCCCAATTCTGCATATTCAATCCACCAAATGGCATTTTGAGTAAGATATTTTAAAACCAATGGATTTTTCTGATTGACATCCGGCATGGTGGTGTCAAACCAACCATCCAGCGCATATTTTTTATCAATTTCTGAGGCATTGGTGTCAAACTGGGTCGTTGTTTTGTAATTGGACCGGTAGAAACCGTTTTTCCCTTCATCAAACCAATGAATCCAGTCTTTTGAAGGCAGGTCTTTGATGATCCAATGGGAGACTCCCCAATGGTTGGTCACATAATCCATAACCAGTTTCATATTCCGCTTGTTCAGCTTCTGGGAAAGTTCGCGGTATTCTTCATTAGTCCCGTAGCGGCCATCGATTTTATAAAGGTCAGTTTGCGCATATCCGTGATAGGAATATACTTTTTCATTGTCTTCGTTCACGGGGGTAAGCCAGACAGACGTTGCCCCAAGGTTTTGGATATAATCAAGGTTGTTGATGATTCCGCGAAGGTCTCCACCATGTCTTCCGTTCGGTAAGCTGCGATCTGCCTTTTCAATAAGGTCGGGTCTGGAGTCATTTTTTTCATCACCATTGGCAAAACGGTCCGGCATGATAAGATACATGACATCTTTTGATGTAAAAGATTCACGGTCTGCGGATCCGGGTGCTCTTTGTTTCAGCTCATAAGTGTAGGAGCTGATGTTTTTCTTTCCTTTTTTAAGATTGATTTTAAACTTCGGAACATTGATCTCATTGGTATTAACCGTAACAAAAAGATAATTGGGATTTTCAACTTTTTGTATGTCTTTTATCTGAATGCCGTCAGAAAGTTCAATTTCATTTTGAGCAATATCTTTTCCATATACCAGAATCTGAAGCTCAGGATTTTTCATTCCTTTCCACCAAAAAGCAGGTTCTACTTTCTGAATCTGAGAAAAAGCTACAGAAGCTGCTGACAGGGCAAAAATTGTGTATATTTTTTTCATTTAATGATTGTATTTTGATCAATAGTTTTGTTCAAAAGTAATGCCCCGGCCCATTTCCGAATATTAATGAACCGGGGCATAACAAACTTATGAATTAAATCTTAATTAACAGGCTTAACAGAAACGGCAAAACCGCCGCTTCTTACCATTTTAAATTTCAATTTAGATTTGCTGGTGATCTGTTTTTTGTAGATGTTATAGCTTTGAGGATTATCAATATAATCGGCATCTTTTCCATCTTCATAAACGGTTACCTCATATTTTTTTCCTTTATCCAGGAAGGAGAAATCTACGGTGTATTCACGCTTATTTTCATCGGTAATACCTCCTATAAACCAATTGTCAGTACCTTTTGCTTTTCTGGCGGTGATGACATAATCTCCCGGCTCTGCCGATAGAATTTTAGTATCATCCCAGTCTGCTGCAACATCCTTAATAAACTGGAATGCATCCATATGCTTTTTATAGTTCTCAGGAAGGTCCGCCGCCATCTGAAGAGGCATGTACATTGTTACGTACAGGGCAAGCTGCTTGGCAAGTGTGGTTTTCACGAAACGTTTATCTCCAGGGAAATAATAGTCTAATTTGGTCTGGAAAATTCCCGGTGTATAATCCATAGATCCACCCATCCATCTTGTAAACGGAAGGACTGTCTGGTGATCCGGCTTATTTCCTCCAAATGCTTCATATTCAGTCCCTCTGGCTGCTTCTGCAGAAATATAGTTCGGATACGTACGGCTTTCTCCTGTAGGACGTACTGACTCGTGGGAATTGATCATAATTTTATAATCGTTTGCTTTTTCAGCAATCCTGTAAAAATGGTTGATCGTCCACTGTGAGTAATGGTGTTCTCCTCTTGGGATGATATCTCCCACATAGCCTGTTTTTACGGCATCATAACCGTATTTATTCATCAGCTGGAAAGCTTTGTCCGACCATCTTTCGTAATTGGTTGCAGAACCTGAAGTTTCATGGTGCATGATCAGTTTAATACCTTTTGAATGAGCATAATCGTTCAGCATTTTGATATCAAAGTCCGGATATGGCGTAATGAAATCGAAAACAAATTCTTTGGAATGACCAAACCAGTCTTCCCAACCGATATTCCAGCCTTCAATCAGCAGTCCCTGAAAGCCGTTTTCAGCTGCAAAATCGATATATTCTTTAACTTTGGTATTGTTCGCCGCATGTTTTCCGTTCGGAGTCAATTTTGAAAAATCTGTTTGGTCCAGGTGTACGTTTTCTGCGGTAGAATAAGCCCACTGTGATTTTCCGATAATCATTTCCCACCATACGCCCATGTATTTGGTAGGGTGAATGTAGGAAGTATCAGTATATTTTGTAGGTTCGTTAAGGTTGAAGATCATTTTGGATTCCATCACCTCTTCTGCTTTCGGGGACACGATAATTGTTCTCCAAGGCGTTACTGAAGGGGTTTGAATATATCCTTTTGCTCCCTGTCTGTCTGCAGTAAGATGTGTTTTGAATTTAAAATTCTGAGCATCCACTTCAAGATGAGAAGCCGGGTAATCTAAAACAGCTGCTTCTGCCACATTCACATATAAAGGATCTTTACCTTCCTTTTTAAGCATTAATGGAGACTGGACAGCATTTTTAACGAGAGTCTGGGAAGCATTAGCATCGAATGCTTTATCCCATTGGGAAGGAATTTCAGAGATTTTTGTTTCCTGGTATTGATATTCCTGGGAATCATAATCTGCGACCATCCACCACGCTTTCATATCTGTAGGGAAATCGATTTCGGAATCTTCTTCCCTGATCACGAAATAGTTCAGGTTTTTCTGCTGCGGAAATTCATATCTGAATCCCAATCCATCATTAAACAGTCTGAACTTTACAACAATGCTTCTGCTTGTGGAAGCCTGATCAAGAGTAACGGCAAGTTCGTTATAATGATTAACATAGTTTTTCTTTTCACCGAGAACCGGCTGCCAGGTTTCGTTTTTAGAGTCACGTTTTTCGTCTGTTTTCGTGAACCCGTTGTTCAGGTCAAATTTTGCGTCTTCAGCTTTGGCAATTTCGGAAGCGAATTTGATAGCTGAATCTTTAAATAATCTCAATCCTAACTTAGAATCTTCTACCACCACAGCACCATTGTATTTCAGATTGTAATAAGGTACCCCTTGTTTCAGCTGAAAATTCATTTCAAATTTTCCATCCGGTGATTTCAAAGACTGTGCATTAACACCTGCGAACATCATTGAGAGCAATATGGCTCCAACTGTAATTTTCTTCATAATGATTATTTATAAACTTAAAAATAGATAAAGTGCTGCGGTAAAGCAACACTTTATCAAATTATTTTATACGTTTTACAATTTTGTAACAGTTAACTTATAATAGGCTGAATTATGTAAATCCAGTTCTATTTTGTAGTTTCCTGCATCCGAAACTTTGTAACCATGATCCCCGGTTACTGTATTTTCAGCATTGAAATATGTCTGCACGGCTTTTCCTGAAACCAGCGCTTCATCAGCATTTTTAGGCTGAATTTTCAAGGCCCAGTCATCATTTGCTCTAAATTTAAACAGCCCGCTGCTCGTTAGCATAATAGAATTAATCACATAGGTTTTGGTAGCAGGATTGTAGACAAAATCTGTATCTGAGCCCCATCCTGTAGGCGTAGCATCTCCAATTACCCCAAAGTTGGCAAGTACTGAAGAATAGGTATTGGCTGCCCAGTCTACTTTCATATAGAAGGTTCCTGCTGCAGCTGGCACGATATCAGCTCCGTCCGCAGCCAGTTTTCCGGTTTTTGTTCCATCATCACCCTTGTTTCCCGGCCAGTCCTGATTGATTGTGAATTTGTACTTTCCGTTATCCCCTGTTGCATTACTGATCCAGATAAATCCTCTGTAATTATCATTTTTTTCAGGAGAAAACAGGTTTGGTGAATTGGCTGGTGTCCAGTTGGCATATCCTGCTGCTCCTGCATAAGCTCCCGGTACATTGATCTTTGGATAAATCAGATCCGGATTTGGAGTATAAGGCGTTACTTTAATCGCTATTACATTGGAGTAAAAAGCTGCTGATCCTACAGATGTTTTTAATCTTGCTTCCACTTCATTCACCACATCCGGAGTTGCCCCGATGTTGAACATCACAGCATTCACTGCGGCATGGGTAGCAGAGCCTTGTGTAACATCATTGGAAAAATCAATGGTCGCACTTTTTTTGAAGCTATCTCCTTTTAAACCAAATTCTATCTGCTGAGAAGGAACTACAGCAATATTAAATGTCGGTCTTGTCCATGTAAAATTAATTACAGCATCATTTGCTGTAAGCTCGTTAAGAACTATTGTACTTTTATCGGAAGAAATTTTACCTGTAGCTGTTTCATTAATCACAGCCTGATCTTCATCCTTTTCACAGGAAATAACCAGAAAACCAATGAAGGCTATGGTTAATAATCTAAATATTTGTTTCATTTTATAGTGTTTTTTATTAATATCCAGGATTCTGAATTAAATTTGGATTAGCTATAATATCTTTATTTGGAATAGGGAAAAGGTTTCTATAGCTTTCCACTGCTTTTCCATCTTTCACATTTCCTTTCCAAGGCCATAGATAATCTGCTGTCGTATATCTGTTAAAACGCACAAGATCTGATCTTCTGGTCGTTTCCCATGAGAGTTCTCTTGCTCTTTCATCCAAAATAAAGTTCAGATTGATTGAAGTTACGTTTCCACTTGTATTTCCGTAAGCACGTTCTCTTAACTGGTTTACGTACCCAACTGCAGTTGCCTGGCTTCCTCCGCCACCGCCTCTAAGGACTGCTTCAGCGTACATCAGATAAATATCTGCCAGACGGTATAAAGGAATATCAGCTTCTACCCAGTTGTTGTGGGCTCCTGCTGCTCCATTGCTTTTTATATTTTTATACTTGATAAATGCATAACCATCGGTAAAAGAACCTAAGTCATTAATTTCCAGGTTTTGTCCAGCGGTAAAGAATCTTCCTCTTTTATCACTTCCATTGGCCGGGAATAGTCCTACAAATGCTTTCGTGGTTCTTAAACCGCTCCATCCGCCGTTAACTCCGAATTCCACTGCTTTCATATCACCCCCGATCGCAGCATGCACAAGGAAAGTGGTTCCACCATTGGTTTGCGTATTGATTCCGTCAAAATTGACACTGAAAATCTGCTCCGGGTTGTTAAGATTATTATCTGCAAGGAACAGCTCATCGTATTTCGGCTTTAAAGAGTAACCTGCTGCAATGACTTTATTACAGTAGGTGATACAATCTGTATTTCTCTGTGTTCCTGTATATACTTCTGCATTTAAATATAATTTTGCCAATAATGACCATACAGCGGCTTTATCCGCTCTTCCGTACTCATTGGTTTTAGGGTCTTTCAGTTCTGCTGCTACAGCAACCAATTCGGACTCAATAAAATTAAATAATGATTTTCTGTCTATTCTCTGTGGCGGATTTACCGATCCCGGAAGATAGGTTTCATCTACAAAAGGAACATTTCCAAACATATCTATGGCATGCGTATAAGACTGTGCTCTCAGGAAACGGGCTTCTGCTCTCATGAGTTTCGCCTGGGCAAGATTGTCTCCTGTGATATTATTTTCTGCAAGCTTTTCATCCGTTACATTTCTCAGGAACTCATTACAGAAAGCAATTTCTGTATAGATCCTGTAGTACATGGCTGCAATGAATTCGTTGGAAGAATCCCAGGTCATTTTGTGCAGGGTATGAAGGTTTCCGTCATTCCACCCGATTACAGCTTCGTCAGTGGTAACCACATTCAGATTGTACAGTAATCTGGTGTACTGGGAGAATCCTCCGTTGATACCATTGATATCACTATCAGGTTGATCACCGTCTCCACTGATCTGTCCTCCCATGGCAAGGCCTCCATAAAGTTTTGCTAAAATGTTTTTATAATTGGAAAAATCTTTATAGATACTTGCTGAAGTAACATCTGTGATAGGTTCCCTTTCCAAATCACTGATACATGATGCTGTAGTCAGCAAAAATGCAGCAGAAAGAGGCAGTACTATATTTTTAAGTTTGATTGTATTTAGTTTCATCGTAATTATTATTTAAAATTGAAAATTAAAGCCTAATGAATATATTCTAGGCATCTGATAATATCCGTTGTCTATGTTCCCAAAAACTTCAGGATCTACTCCTGTATATTTGGTCACTACAAAAACATTCTGAGCCATCCCATAGATTTTCAGGTTGCTTCCCTTAGAGAAAACTTCTCCGAAATTATAGCCCACATTAATATTATCCAATCTTAAGAACGATGCATTCTCCACATAAATATCTGATTTATACTGAGGTACAGTAAATTTATATTCCGGTGCCGAGGAGAATACATTCTGAAGGTATTCATTGGTGGATGTAGACTGTATTGAGCTGTTGGAAGCCATATTGTTATACACATAGTTTCCTAAAACCGCTCTTGCACTCAGGGAAAAATCCCAGTTTTTATGAGATACTTTTGTTGAGAATCCTAAAATAGCATCCGGAGTGGTGGATTTGTAGTAATACATATCTTTTGGTGTGATAGTACCGTCCCCGTTTCGGTCTACAAATGCGCCGTCCACAGGTTTTCCGTTACTATCATATACCTGCTGATATACCCAAAATGAATTGGGAGCATATCCTACGGCGTGAGCCTGGATTTTGTTTCCTGAACCTCCTTCAATGCCTCCAACTTCCATGTTGAAAGATTCATCAGCCCTATCTTTAAGCTTGGTCACTACCGGTTTGTAATGAGTTGCATTAAAACTCATTTCCCATGTTGTTTTTTCGTTTTTAACAGGGATTACCGTAATGCTTCCTTCAATTCCCTGATTCTTCATATCCCCTACATTCTGCCAGCTGGCGTTGCTTAAACCTCCTGCAGCTTCATCTGCATATACTAAAAGGTCTTTGGTGTCTTTTCTGAAAAGATCAATGGATCCTGTAATTCTGTTTTTAGCAAAACCATAATCTAATCCTATATTCTTTGTAGTCGTAGTTTCCCAGGTAAGATTCGGATTATAATTGGCAGGTCTGAACATAAAATAGAATTCATTTCCAAACTGATAGCCAGCTCCAGGATAACTTGGATTATATGCTGCAAAAGCCGGATAGTTATTAGGTTTATTACCATTTAAAGCGGGAAGTTCCTGCTGTCCTGTTTTCCCCCAGCCTGCTCTCAGTTTCAATGTACTGATCGCTGAAATATTTTTGATGAAACTTTCCTCGTTAAGCTTCCATGCTAATGAAACTCCCGGAAAGACTCCCCATACGTTATCTCTCGTTTTGTTAAAGAATCTGGAAGAACCGTCCTGACGAACAGATCCTGAAATAATATACTTATTTGCTACAGTAAAAATCGCTCTTCCATAAAAAGAAACCAATGTATACTGGGTTCTAAAATCCAGATCCGGCGCCAGCGTAGTTCCGTTCCCTCTAAAAGTAACTGCTCCAGGAATATTCATACGGAAATCCTGGTAAGCATATCCTGCCGTAATATCTACACCCGTATTGATGGCACTGATAGTCTTCACATAATTAAAATAGGTTTCCAAAAGCTTGTTGTTCTTTTCCATTGAATAGAAATTAGAACTTCCTTTGTCTTCAAAACCTGGTCTGTAATTAGCATCTTTATACTTATGTCCTTCACTTTTCGTATAATCATAACCGGCGTTTACGTTAAAATGCAGGTCCGGAAGAAAGTGAAATTTATAATCCAGCTGAATATTTCCCAACCCTCTGGTAACGGAAGATACATCTCTTACCCCATAGATCAGTCCAAGTGGATTGGTATTGGCGTTCACATTGTATCCTGTTGCAGATCCCGCAGCCAGCCATTCATAATATCCTCCGTAATTGGAATTCCCTGAATACACAGGTTGGGTAGGATCAAAATAGGTAGCCGCCTTGATTACTCCGCCATCTACGAAGCGGTTATCCGTAAAGGTCCCTTTTGCATTCACATTGACTGATAAATGATTGTCAAAGAATTTTGGATTTAAATTCAAGCCTATTGAAGTTCTTCGGAAAGAGTTCGACTTTACGATACCATTCTGTTCATTATACCCTAATGATAAACGGTAAGGCAGTCCTTTAATACCCCCGGCAAGGGCTAAGTTGTTATCTGTACCCCATGCAGCCTGATAAATCTGGTTCTGCCAGTTGGTATCAGAAGTTCCAAGCTTGGCTTTGTAATTGGCAGATCCATAGGTATTCACAAAATCTCTGAATTCCTGCGCATTAAGCACATCCACATTTCCCATTTTGGTAGATACTGATGCCACTGTTGAAAAATTCACTTTAAATTTCCCTGAGCTTCCCTTCTTAGTTGTGATCAAAATAACCCCGTTGGAAGCTCTGTTACCATAAATAGCTGTAGCAGAAGCATCTTTCAGAATATCAAATGTTTCAATATCATTGGGGTTGATGAGGGATAAAGGATCGGAAACCCCGTTCATTCCCACAAAATCCTGAGGAACCCCATCAATTACAATCAATGGAGAGTTTTCTCCACTTAAAGACGATGTACCCCTGATTCTTATTTTAGTTCCTGAACCCGGAGCCCCACTGTTATTTGTGATCTGTACCCCAGGTGTTTTGCCTTGAATCAGCTGTCCTGCAGAAGTAGCACCTCCGTTGAAATCTTTGGCAGAGACAGAAGTAATGGATCCCGTAAGATCAGATTTCTTCTGTTTTCCATACCCTATCAATACAACCTCCTCGATTTTTTTCTCCTTGGTTATAGTGTCTTGTGTCTGTGCATGTATCATTGAGCTAGCCAGTAAAAAAGCAGGCGCAATTTTTAATACCGTTGTAAAATTTTTCACAATATCGTTTTTTTAGTTTCGTTTCTTAATAAGGCTGTACAAACCAGCCTTGCAATTTATAAAAAAATTAGAATTATTATAATATTATTGAAAATTTGGATAATTTTATGTAAATTGCTTGTCTATTAAAAAATCAAATATCTGTTTTTCACAACATTACATTAACATATGCAATACATAACATATGTTGTATTTTAACATTTAGTTAAACAATTGTTTAACTAAATGTAATATTAAATCCTTTGCGGAGAGTAAAAAACTTATTATAGCAGAAGTTTAGGCGCTTTTAGGCAGATAATCCTTATCTTTGCCGTTAAAACTTTACTATAAATGTCAAACAGAAAGATGATTACGGCAGCTTTGCCTTATGCAAACGGACCGGTTCATATAGGACATTTGGCAGGTGTATATATTCCTGCGGATGTCTACGCAAGATTTCAGAGAAGATTAGGAAAAGATGTGGCGTTTATCTGCGGGTCAGATGAGCATGGGATTCCTATTACCATCAGAGCAAAAAAAGAAGGAGTAACACCTCAGGATATCGTGGATAAATACCACGAGATTATCAAAAAATCTTTTTCGGATCTGGGAATTTCATTCGATGAGTATTCCAGAACGACTTCAAAAAAGCATTACGAAACGAGCCAGGATTTTTTTAAAGTTCTTTATGAAAAAGGAAAGTTCACGGAAGAAGTTTCCGAACAGTATTTTGATGAACAGGCCGGAGAATTTCTGGCAGACCGGTATATTGTAGGAACCTGCCCAAACTGTGGCAATGAAAATGCTTACGGAGACCAGTGCGAAAAGTGCGGCTCTACCCTATCCCCTTCAGAGCTGATTAATCCGAAATCGATGCTAAGCGGAAATGTTCCGATTCTTAAAGACACCAAAAACTGGTATCTCCCTTTAAATGAATATGAAGATTTCCTTAATGAATGGATCATTGAAGGCCATAAAGACGACTGGAAACCGAACGTCTACGGACAGGTTAAATCATGGTTGAATGATGGCTTAAAGCCCCGTGCCATGACAAGAGATCTGAACTGGGGAGTTCCGGTACCGCTTCCGAATGCAGAAGGGAAAGTTCTTTATGTTTGGTTCGATGCTCCTATCGGATATATTTCCTTCACAAAAGAATGGGCAGAAAGAAACGGAAAAGACTGGAAGGATTACTGGCAGAGTGAAAACAGTGACTTGGTTCATTTTATCGGGAAGGACAATATTGTATTCCACTGTATTATTTTCCCTGCGATGATGAAGGCTCACGGTGATTATATCATGCCGAAAAACGTTCCTGCCTTTGAATTCTTAAACCTTGAGAACGATAAGATCTCAACGTCCAGAAACTGGGCGGTATGGGCACATGAATATGTAGAAGAGTTTCCTGGACAGCAGGATGTTCTGAGATATGCACTTCTTTCATCTGCGCCGGAAACAAAAGATAATAATTTTACATGGAAAGATTTCCAGACTAAAAATAATTCTGAGCTGGTAGGAATTTTTGGGAACTTTATTAATAGAGTTGCTGTTCTTATTCATAAATATTATGATGGAGTAATTCCTCAGGGAGATGTAAACAGCCCTGAACTGAAAGAGATCAACAAGGCGGCTAAAGAAATTTCAGGATTCTTAGACAATTATGAATTCAGAAATGCACTAACTGCATTAATGAATCTTGCCCGTTTCGGAAACCAGTACCTTCAGACTGAAGAACCTTGGAAAACCATCAAGGATAGTCCTGAAAAAGCAGCACAGTCCTTATTTGTAGGAGCTCAGCTTGCTGTTGCACTAGCTCAGTTATGCGAGCCGTTCATGCCTTTCAGTTCTGAGAAATTATTAACAATTTTCAATGCCGGGCTGGTAAACTGGAGTGATGTTGAAACTCAATCAGTTTTAATAGAAACTGGTCATAAAATCAATGAAGCTTCTCTTCTTTTCTCTAAAATTGAAGACAGTGTAATTGAAGCTCAGATTGAAAAACTGGAACAGACCAAACAAAACAATAAAAAAACAAACCCTAATGCCAACCCTATGAAAGAAGAGATTTCTTTTGATGATTTTGCTAAAATAGATCTTAGAACAGCTACCATTTTAGAAGCTGAAAAAGTGGAAAAAGCTGATAAATTATTAAAGTTTAAAGTAGATACAGGGGTTGATATCAGAACTGTAGTTTCTGGAGTTGCGGAAAGCTTCACACCGGAAGAACTGATCGGAAAACAGGTAATGATCTTACTCAATCTTGCTCCGAGAAAGATCAGAGGAATTGAATCTCAGGGAATGTTTTTATTAACGACAAAACCGGACGGAAAACTGTCTTTTGTGACACCGGATGACACTAATGTAGAAAACGGTATTGAGATAGGGTAAACCTAATATTTCAGATAAAAGCAAAGACACACGAAAATCGTGTGTCTTTTTTATTTTGTTTATGGTCATTGCGAGCATAGCGAAGCAATCTCTTAAATAAAGCTTAAACTTACTAATCTTAAAACTTAATTTTAATCTTAATGATTTAAAAACAGAAACCGTTAAGGAAAGGTTTAGTTATTAAGAGTATTAAGAGATTGCTTCGCTATGCTCGCAGTGACTAGGAAACTTTACTTTTTAGTCAGCCTCGCCAGATAAGAGTCTTCATCCTGCAATATTTTTTCTATGATAAAGCCATTGTTTTCTGCGGCATTTTTCAATGTTGTAAAATCAAGGTAAAGCCATTTAATAGGATCTTCCGATTCTCCTTTATAATGAACCACGTAATCCAGTTCACCATAATAGCCGCCTGCCGGAATATAAACTCCCCCATCTTCATCACGGTCAAACATATAGAGAATATCCGTACTGTCGATCAGGATCTGCCCGTTATCATTGATTAAAGTATGGAGTTTCTGAAGATATGTATCTATTTTTTCAAGACTTTCAAAAATACCTGTTCCATTCATCAGAAGCAAAACCGTATCAAAAGTTTCCCCGGAAAAATCCAGCATATTTTCACATACTGCTGTTTTAATTCCCCTCAGATTACAGACTTCAGTAGATTTTGGCGAAATATCCAGTGCCAGCACATTAAGATTTCTTTCATTCTGAAGATATAAGGCATGAGAACCGGCACCGGCACCTATGTCCAGTACTTTTCCCTGAGCCAGTTCCAGTGCTTTCTGCTCAATACCGTTCATCTCTTCAAAGTCTCTGAAAAGATAGGCTACCGGGAGCTCATCCAGTTCCGATATTGATGTTTCTGTCTGCAGATTCTCAGGATTTTCGTTGTGAAAATAATCCCAGACTGCCTTACCCATTAAGTCTTTCATTGCTGTCTTTAAAGTGCAAAGATAAGGGTTTCGGTTCCGGATTGCAAGTTTGTCTGAGGCGAGAGAGTTGGAGAGTTGCTGGGTTTGAGAGTAAATGAGTTGGGAGGTGAGCTTGGTTTGCTGATTTTGTAGCTGCTGGTTACTGGTCTATAATAATTAAGTTAATGAATTCACGGTCTGATATCTGAAATCTGATGTCTTGCTTCTTATCCATCATTCACTTGCAAAGCAAAATTCACCATTGTCATCTATCCCGTGCAAAATCAAAGACCATAATTTAAAATTGTGAAAATCCCTAATCCTCGCTACCTAAAACCTATCACCTATCCCATCGAATCCTTCTCCTTATGTCTGTCTTTCTCTGATTCGTTTTCTGCAACACCTGCTTTCCAATAGGAATAGGCATTGAGCTCCTGTGATGTCCAGCCTTTTTCTTTTCTAAGGTAGTTGCGGATCTCTTTTACACTTGAAAATTCTGCTGCCACATACCCGAATTTAGAAGTCTCAGGAATGCTAATATTTTTTACAACATCTGCCATTTCACTGCTGATATACGGTGTGGAATTATAAAGCCATTTAAATTCGATGTCAGCCCTGGTCTCAAGGATCTGCACATCTTCTTTTCCCGGAACTTCAATGATACAGATACCTTTTGCTGTTTCAGGCAGTGTTTCCAGCATAGCACTCAGAACAGGAATTGCAGTAGAATCACCCGCGAACAGATACCATTCAGCATCCGGATACATTTCTTTAGCTTCGGTTCTCATCATGATTCCCAGCTTGGAACCAGGTTCAGATTCTCTTGCCCATTTTGAGGCAGGACCGCCATCGCCATGGTCCACAAAATCAATAATCAGCTCATTTTTTTCAAGATCAATCCCTTTGTGAGTGTAGGTTCTTATAGCAGGAGCCACTTCTTTCGGTGGATACACCCACTGGCGGTTTTCATCCAGGGTTGGAAAATGAACTTCATCCAAACCTGTAGGAGGTACTGCGATCTTATTATTATCACCGATGGTGGTATTTTTGAACAAATGAGCTTCGGGAGAATACAGATACACTCTGATGTAATGATCTGTGATATATTCTTTTCTCACCATTTCCGCAACAATGCGGCCTGTTGAAATTTTAGCCATAACCTAATCTTTAATGTTAAAATCCGGCTTCCGTAATGATGAAAGCCGGATATGGTATATCATATTGAAATCAAAATCAAGACTAAGCTGCTTGATTTAAATTTCTAAAAATCAAATGTATAAGACAAATTAAATGTTCTTCCTCTTCCCTTGTAGCTGAACAGCTCAGGAAGTCCATAAGTAGAATATAAGACCTGGGAACGCTTGCTCCATATAGTCTGATAATCTGTGTTGAAAATATTCTGAATCCCTAGATTGAATTTACCCCAGTTGAAACGGTATCCGACCATTAAATCGGAAGTATTATACCCATCAATCTCATTTTTAAGATCATCTGTCAGCTTGAAATTCTGCAACGACTGGAACCTGAAAGACCAGCTTTTAAAGTTATACCCAATGTAGGTTACCAATTTTGAAGGAGAAGCATTGTAAATCTCCTGCTTCTTCCATTCGCCGTTGTTATCAACTTCAGACCTAATTAAAAGTCCGCTTGCTCCGAAGTAAACCCCATTGTTCATTGAGTAGGAAACCTCAGCCTCAATTCCCATATTTCTTAGCTTAAGATCATTGACAAGGATCTGGAAAGTCTTCTTGTCAACTGTAACTGTTTTATCCGAATTGCTTAAGAAACCAGCAATCTGACCTCTTAATCCTCCTTTATTGATACGGTACCCCACTTCAAACTGGTTAGTTTTAATGGCCTGTAATGGCTGTTCTTTAACATTAATGCTTGACGTAACGTCCCAGTGGGTTCCGGCTAAATTATAAACTCCAATCCCGTAATATTTCGAAGGATCGGCTAAGCTCACTCCCTGAGAGAATGTTCCCCAGGCCTGATGCTGGTCATTAAATTTATACAGTAAACCGGCATTTGCCAATGTTACATTATATGAACTTTCTCCGCCCGGAATCGCAGAAGCAGAACTTCCATACCCCATTGCAATTTGGGTCTGCTGCACTGAACCTACGAAATCATCCACTTTTACATTGATATTCTGATAACGGATTCCTCCATTGATCTGAAGTTTAGGTACAATGTCATATTTAGCCTGAACATATCCTGCATAACTTTGAGAGTGATTGGTAGGATATCTTCCCAGACTGTATTTGGTTTCGTTTACCAAACCGCCGCTCGACATTGTCTTTGCAATATCGTAGACCGACTGTGTTCCTTCAAATTTTTCAAGATCAATATCTACTCCATAAGTAACATTCAGGCTTCTCCATGATTTTGACAATAATGCCTTCACACCGGAATAATATGTATCCTGCTGGGAAGAAGACATATAAGCCGTGCTTACGCTGTGCAGGCTAACATTCCCGGGAAAAGGATAAAACCCAAGCTTCTCTCCTCTGGCAGCCAACTGTACATACAGATCCTGACCCCCTAAAATATTGTTTCCGTTATAGGCAACCGTTCCCATAAAGCGCTCGGTCCCAATATTTTTATCGGATGAGAAACCGTCACGCATTTCCAGAAGTCCGGCGTTTTTTGTCGTAAACGCACTTAGATTCTGTCCTAAATAAAGACTTCTGTCTCCGTTAAACTTCGAATTATAATACTGAAGGGATGCAGTGATTTTATGCTTATTATTAAATTTATATCCTCCTGTTGCCAGTACATCAATAGACTGGTTGTACTGAAGGTCAGTTTGTGTAATATCTGTTAATACCTGATTTTCATCGGCCCCATAAACTCCACCATTCTGCTGGTAAGCAACCCCCAATCTTCCGAAAAACTTCTCTCCTTTTGCTGCAATAGCCTGAGCCGCCCGGAAATCGTGGTCATCTTTTCCCATGAATCCGGTTCTTACTCCAAGTTCAGTTTCTCCGCCAATTCCGTTTTTGGAAGGTGTTTTAGTGATGATATTAATGATCCCGCCGGTAGCGTTTCCTCCATAAACCGAACTGGCTCCGGAAAGAACTTCAATTCTTTCAATATTAAAAGGATCAATTGCGTCCAGCTGGCGGCTGATGGCACGGATACTGTTCAGTGAAACTCCATCTATCATGACCAATGCTGAACGTCCTCTCATATTCTGTCCGTAATTGGTTCTTCCCTGCGGGCCGATATCCATACTCGGGATCAGGATAGAAAGCATTTCTTTAATGGGAACGCCGCTTTTTGCCTGCTCCTGGATTTTTTCTTTCTGAACTACCCAGACTGTTCCTGGAATATCGGAAATCTTTGTTGGTTTTCTGGATGCTACGATCACTACATCATCAATACCTTTAGAGGCTATAGAATCGTTTGCCGTTTGGGAGAATATGATTCCCGACGCCAAAAGACCTATGAATGCATACTGCTTTTTCATTCTTTTCTACTCAGTTTTTATAACCTTCAAATATAATTTTTATTGTTTCTAAATAAAAACAACAGAATATGAAATTTTTCATATTTTTACAAAAAAAAGAACGTTTTATTTTCACTCATAAAAACGTAAGATCCCGGACTTCGTAAAGCCAAGGATCTTACTCGTGAAAAACAAGGTATCTTTAAACTGCAGGCCCGGCTGCGTCTTTTATTTCTTCTAACAACTGTTTCCGTTCACGGAGTCTTCTCCTCGCAATGACCGATTTTCCGCCTAATACTCTGATGAATCTTAGATACTGGAATCTTTCTCTTCCGAAATGATGTGTCATAACGTACAGTAATACTCCAAAACCCACCAAAATAATATATCCGAAGATCTTTTTACCGGATATAATAACTGCATTGAGCTGAAGCGTCTTCATATTGGCAGCCAAAGTCTGAGGGGTAACCGTCATTCCGTCGATATATACGGCAAGATCTCCTACTGCTGTCATCTGAAAACGATACTGAAACCATGAATATAATGCTGAAAATAATCCTACTGCAAGAAATGTTCTCCATACTAAAACCAGCCCGATTGCAGCCAGCATATCATCCATTTCAAGTTTATCCAGAGTATAGAACCATACTGAAATAAACAGGGAGCACATTCCATATCCTTTTAAAAACATCGGTAGGTACCAGTTTTCATAATTGAATTCTAAAACCATCGAAAAGTACATAATCAATGCATAACCCATCATCGCCGAAAACCCCGAGAAGATGTACATTTTCAATGGTATTTCTTTTTTAAACCAAAATACGGCAATCACACCCGCCAGGATAATGCCCGGAATCATAAGCATACTCAGTCCTGCGTTGGTTTGCTGATCATATCCCAGCACTCCTACTGCAAAAGTATTCTGAAGAGATGTTGTTCCCAGGAACATTCCCAACCACAACAACATAAACAAGCCATGCTGTACATTATTTTTCTTGAATATTTTGAATGATAAATAAGGTCTTTTTAAAGTAAACTGGCGAACAACCAGCAAAGCAAAGCTTACAAAAGCCGCAATACTTGCCTTTATAATATTTTTGGAGTTCCACCAGTCCTGCTGTTTCCCAAAGGAAAATACATACGCCGAAAACATAAATGTTGAAACAAACAGCATGATGCTCATCCAGTCGATATAATGTAACGGAACCTTCAAAGCAAAATATTTATCATGCATAAAGATCCAGTGAATCAGGGCTAGAATAAAACACAACACCGCTGCAATGATGTAGAAATGCTGCCAGTTATAATGAATGGAAACTACCACTGCATAATAAGCCGCCACCTGATTCATCACCAAAACAAAGGTATAAAACAGCCCGTAGAACATTCCCCTGTTTCCGATCATCATCATTAACGGAAGAAACAGCTCTATCGTCACCATCATCTTCAAAAACCCGATAAATAAAGCCGTAAATACAAAAATCATTGGCTGCATGGTAGTTCCGTTGATATAGCTCAGCATTCCCAGAAGTACAAGCAATACGGTCATTTTATCCCTCACCTTGAATCGCATCTTCATTCTGAGAACGACCGGCATACACGCACCCATTCCTATCGTGGTGGCGTAATTCGCCCACATAAAATATTCTGTCATCGCCCCGGTACCGTTCACGAGATAGCTGATGTTTCCGGTATATACCCCGCCAAGAGGCATCACCACTGCCAATAGCAGTACAATGAGCAGCAATTGTACGGGTTTGGGTACCCAGTCGTTATATAATCCTTTGTTGTACATGAATTTAGAAGTTAGATATTAGAGGTTAGAAGTTAGAGGATGGAAGTATGAAGATGGGAGATGGAAGTTTATCTTTATCATCATGCTTCTGCATTTGAAACAATTAAAAAGATAAGGAAGGGGCCGGAAATTATGATCAGTCTGCATCAACCTTCCTCTTCCGGCTTCTGGCTTTCCTTCCAAAATCTTTCAAAATCATTAAATTTTTCAATCTTTCAATCTTTCAATCCTAATTAATATTCACATTCATGTTCATTCCCGCGCTCAGTTTTTCCAGGTCTTCTTTTTTATTGGACGTGCTGAATTCTATTCTTACCGGAATTCTCTGCTGTACTTTGATAAAATTACCTGTAGAATTATCTGTAGGAACGCTTGAGTATCTTGAACCTGTTGCCGCTGAAATAGCAGTGACAACTCCTTCAAATTTCTTTCCTCCCAAAGCATCAGCGGTCATAGTCATCTTTTCACCGATCCTGATATTGGGCATCTGGCTTTCCAGGAAATTAGCGGTTACCCATTTCTGACCGTTCAGAACAATCGTAGCTACCTGTTGGCCCGGCTGTATTAATTGTCCTTCAGAGATCGTTCTTCGTCCCATGATCCCATCATAAGGAGCTGTGATCACAGTATAGGAAAGGTTGATTTTTGCCATATCCAGCGCAGATTTTGTTCTTTTGATCTCGGCATCATTAATTCCCAATTTGCTTTTAACTTCAGTCGTGGAAAGGTTGGCAGACTGTTTCTGATTGACTAAGGTTTCATACGCCGCTTTCTGGGCATCATATTCCGTTTTGATCTGATCGTACTGCTGTCTGGTCACTGCTTCTGCAATAAGAAGGTTTTTATACCGGTTTAAATTCTGCTCAGCATTCCATAATCTGGCTTTGGCACCGGCGATATTGGATTCCATAACACTTACGTTATTGGAAACTGTGTTTACAGATGAACTTGTTGCCGATCTCTGGGCGAGTGCATTCTGATACGCCGCTTCTGCCTGTCCCAATTGGGTTAATAATTCATTTTTATCCAGAATAACTAATGTATCCCCTTTTTTAACCTTTTGATGCTCTATGAATTTTATGTCTTTGATATAAGCCGAAACCCTTGTATTGATTGGGTTAATGAATTCTTCCACCTGCGCAGCTTCCGTATAAGTCTTATCTCCAATGTGGAAATATTCGCGCACCAGCCAGAAAAGTCCGAATCCAATCACCAGAAATACAACCGTATTGGAAATGATGGCTCTGATCTTATTTTTTTTATTCTGTTTCTTTTTAAGTGCTGCTCCTGACTGTGCCGGAGCGGCCTGAGTATTTTGAGTGGTTTGTTCCTTGTTTTCCATTATCTTGATTTTCAGTTTTAAAATTAAAGTGTTCCTGCAGCCTTCAGCAGGTTATAATATTGATACAGTACATTGATCTCTGCATTGGCATAATCCAGTTCCGACTGAAGTTTCTGGTTTTGTGCATCAATCATTTCAGCCTGCACCGCCAATTGGTTTAAATATTTAGCTTCCGTGATCTTGTAGTTTTCTTCCGCCAGTCTTTTTGCATCATTCAGAATATCAGCCTGCTGAATAGATTCCTGGTATTTTACATAGGCTGCATTAACTGCCATATCTACATTCTGCTGAACCAGAGTCACGGCATCTCCTGCCTGTGTTTTCTGCAGTTCACCAAGTTTTACTCTCTCTTTGGTTTTATATAAATTATCAATATTGTAGCTCAGTGAAACACCCGCCTGCCATCCTCCTGAATACATATCCAAAACAGGATTTCTTGTCGTAACCGGACGTTGTAAAGTATAGCCTCCGAATCCGGAAAGGGTCGGCAGCTGGTCTGTTTTAATAATCTCAATATTTTTATCGGCTACATCTATATTTTTCTTGGCCGATTTCAGCTGAGGATTGCTTTCATGGGCAAGATCCATATAGTAATCCATACCGATTCCGGATTCCTTGTCCGTTAAACTTTCAACAGGAACAATCTCTGTTTCTGAAGGAAGTCCTAAGGCAATATTTAAATTGTAATTAAGAATCTTTTTATTATTCGTCAACGTCAGAATTCCCTGATCCAGATTTTTGATCGCCAGTTCTGCACGGATCACTTCATTTCGGGTTACCATTCCCTGCTGATAGAATTTCTGAATATTTTTCAGACGTTCCTGAGCCAGTTTTTTGTTATTCTGAAAGACGGTTTCCTGATTGAACATTTTATAGACGTCCAGATAATTGGAGATTACCAGAAATTTTACATCAAGCTTGTTTTTTTCAAGATCCAGTTCAGAAAGCTGCTCCCGAAGACCGGCCATTTCAATGGATTTATTCACCAAACCTCCCTTAAAAATGAGTTGTGTTGCCTGTACAGCATACGAACTTCCGTAATGAGGCATCGGAATGTTGGTTGAGCTTGAAAAATCTTTATCAATCGCTACTGCATCACCTAGATAGAACTGGCTTGTAGAAGCTGTAATATTAGGAAGCTTTTGAAGCTTGGCAACATTTGTATTTTGTTTTGCAATGTCAATATTCTGCGCAGCCACTTTTAGTTGCTGATGATTCTTAACAGCCATATCGGCCGCCTCACCTGCGGTCATCTGTTTGATCTGTTGAGAAAAAAACAGCGCAGGAAATAATGCTACCACTAGCGATAGTGCTGTTTTTATGTTCTTTGTCATTTTACCTTGTTTTACGAAGGCAAAGTTACGGTGACAACAAATTCAATCAAATGTTTGAATTTTGGAAAAAGATGTTCAAATGTAAGATTTTAGCTTTCAAACTGATGCCTGTACTGTCTGGGGCTTATTTCAAGATGCTTTTTAAAAAAGTGAGAAAATGCATATTGATCACTGAAACCAAGGATTGAAGAAACCTCTGAAACGGGTTTATTGGAGGAATTCAAAAGCACTTTTGCTTCATTCATCACAATTAAAGCAATGATCTGGCTGGCAGACTTTCCTGTAATGGATTTTACAACAGCAGAAAGATGTCTGGTTGTAATCGATTGCCGTTCGGCATAAAATTCCACGCTTCTTTCTGTCAGATGATGTTCTGCCAGGTCCGTCAAAAATACAAAGACAATTTCTTCCTGTCTGGACATCTGGTTCATAGAATTGTTATCCTCTTTAGAAATAATCCCGGCCATCTGATAACAGAAAACAGAGAAAAGATGTTCCACTATTTCTTTCTTATAGAGCATTTCCGTATCTGAATCCAGAATATATTTAAGGAAATTGACACTTTTCCAAACCACTTCCATTTCGTTTTCAGGAAAAGGCACGCCTTTATTCATCTGCTGGCGGAAATAGCGATATGTGATCAGTCTGTTGAATTTCAGTGAAAGTGCAGAAATAAAATCTCTTTTATAAGAAACCATCCTGGATTGGAAATCCCCGCTTACGGAAACCATTTCATAGATCGTCTGCGGATCGGTTACCATAAACATATTGGCAGAAAGCTCCAGATCGCTGAAATGCTGACGGAGCTTTATAGTACCTGATTTAATAAAAATAAAAGCAGGATTTTCCGGACGGAAAGGTTTATCCGCAGAAATTCTCTCGAAAATATTGTGCTGGGTAAAAATTTCAACACCGAATTTTTCTAAGGCTGACATAAAACAAATGTACCAATATATTCTGTGTTTACAATATTTAGTCTTCCAGCGAATACACCGCAAAGCTTGCCAGCCAGTGATCTCCGCCATAATTCCCCTGGAATAATAAAGGAAGACCGTTCGCTAAAAACACATCTGCCGTTTTCTTAAAATCTTTTTTCATTGGATGCCCGTCTGGTAGAGCCTTTGATATCCCTTTCATACACCAGGCTTTAGAGAAAGAGAGCCCAACAAGATGAACGGTCTGGTAATCGCTCAAATCACTTACTACCGGAATTTTTTCAATATTCTCTAAGCTTCTTTTTTCATAGAAGTTATTCAGCCAGAGGACAAATTCTTTCTGAGGCAGGACTCTTCTCATCAGGTCTGCAATTTCGAGGCTTGGTGAAAAGAAGTCTGATCCGTCAGGCTCCAGATAGGCAGGAGTTTTCTGATCTTTCGCGTAAAAATATTTTGCTTTTTCTTTAAGCTGATTTTCGAATTCCTGATCCTTATTTGCTTTAGCCCAATCGATTGCGAAAGCCAGACCAAATGCTGTATTCGGATGAACTCCCGTTCTGTTCGGATAGGTTTGTTTGGGAAGATAGGTTTTCCATGATTTTAAAATCTGATCTGTGAGAGGTTTTAAATTTTCATGCCAGATCTTAGCTTTGGGATGATTCCAGGTGGTCAGCTCCTCATCAAGTTTCAGCAGCCATGCCCAGCCATAGGTTCTTTCAAATGTGGTGGTTAATTGATATTTAGTAAAATAATCAGCTTCGGTCTGCAGGTTTTCTTTACCTAAGGAATGATCAAGGATTTTTTCAATATCTTTTGCATTTTCCAGATTGGGTTTCGTTTTCAACAATCTCACAAGCATCCAGTGTCCGTGAACGGAACTGTGCCAGTCGAAACAGCCATAAAAACTTGGGTGGAGATCTTTTGGAGTCAAAGTAACCTCGCCGGCGTTATTGATAATATGCGCTGTTTTGTTAGGATATTCCTGGTTGATGCAGTGAAGTGGCTTTTCCAATAATTTAGCTGCCATTTCATCGGTAAGTTTCGGAACTTCCTGGGCATAGATCAAAAAAGGAAAAAACGTGAGTGCTAAAAGACTTTTTTTCATTCAATAAAAATAGAAAATAATTTAGATATCCAATCATTTTTAAACCTCACCAAAATATCTAAATCCTAAATTTTTCGATAAAAGAATATAAATCTTAAATAAAATAAATATGTAAGCACAATTTTTGATAATATTCACTAAAAAATATTCATGAAAAAATTATTTCTACCTTTATGTATACTCCTTTTGATGACAGGATGTAAGAAATCTGAACAGGAATCTTCTCCGTCAGTATCTGCTGATAAAGCGGTTACTGTCACTTCATATGAGATGAAGGCCCCTACATCACCAAAAGAAATTTCCCAAAAATTACTTCCGGACGAAGACCAGTCTTCACAGCCTAATGTATCAACAAAGAAAACAGATACGATCTCCAAAAAGATCATTAAAAACGGGAATATGACAATCCAGGTGGGAGATATTAAAAAAGCTCAGAACCAGGTATCAGATATTCTGAAAAAAAATAATGCTTATATTCAAACTGAACAGTTTCAAAACACTGACTTAGACGACAATCTGGATCTTATCATCCGCGTGCCTCATAAAAATTTCGATGCTCTGGTGAATTCTTTTTCTGACGGTGTAGGTTCTGTTTTGTCTAAAAATATCTCATCAGATGATGTAACAGAAGAATATACTGATGTTTCTATCAAACTGGCCAATAAAAAGATCTATCTCGAGAAATACCGCGATATGCTTAAAAGTGCATCTACGACAAAAGATATGATCGAAATTCAGGAGACCATCCGTGAGTTGGAAGACGAAATTGATGTAGCAGAAGGCAGGCTCCGATTCATTGATGACCGTGTAAATTACAGCACACTCAATCTGAGTTTATATAAAGAAAAAGTGAGGAGTTCTGCAACCTCTAAAATTGGTTTTGGAAGCCGTTTTGCAGATTCTGTTACTGAAGGATGGAACAGCTTTATGAGTTTTCTTTTGGGAATTATTTCTTTATGGCCGTTCCTGCTTCTTATTCCAATTATGATCTTCTTATGGAGAAAATGGAAGTCAGGAAGAACAACAAAATAACAGAATAGCGTTTTACCTATATTAAAAATCCGGATATCATCGCTGACATCCGGATTTTTACTGCATTTCAATAATTAGGCATTGTAAAAATCTTTAACGGTTTCCAGTACCTGTTCTTCTGACATTTTCTGTGCCGTATCTAATGTTATCTTAAGGTTTTTAAATTGGGCTGTCTCATGGAGATAGTTCTTAAGCTCTTCCTGAATGGTTCCCGGGCCTGTAATGTAGACTTCCTGGGAATTGGTCAGGAGATGTTCTATTTCTTTAAAGAATTTTACCCTGTTCGTACGTTCTGCATTATTTCCTGCGTTTTCACTGGAGTTCCCATGCTGTATTTCTGCTTTTACAGGACTGCACAGGAAAAACTTGAATGCATTCTGGGCATCGTGATTCTTTACAACAATTGCTTTTTCCGTATCCATCCAAAGCCCCGCTAATTTCTTGTCTGACATAATTTATTTTTTTGGTGTTATAAGCTGTACAGATCAAGAATAGTGCAAAGAGGATGTTAAGGGCTGTTAAATGTTATTTATGGGATAAGATGATAAACATCTCTGAGTTTATTTTATATATCTCGCAGATTTTGCAGATCAAGCAGATCTTTTTTGTTGAAATTATAATGAGTGTAATCTGTGAGAAAAATATTTAAATTAGTAAAGATTAAAACACAACTCAAATGAATGAAAATGAAATTTCTTATATCGTAAGAAAATGTATCTTTAATGTATACAATAAGCTGGGACCAGGCCTTTTGGAAACTGTTTATCATAAAATCCTTATCTATGAATTACAGGAGAATGGGCTTGATGTACAATCTGAATTAGCGATTCCAATAGTGTATGATGGCAAACAATTCGACTTCAGCTTTAGAATTGATATTCTGGTTGAAGATAAAGTCATTCTGGAACTCAAGTCCGTAAAAAACCTGGAGGATATTCATTTTAAACAACTGGCTACTTATCTGAAGCTTTCCAATAAGAGATTGGGATTGTTGGTTAACTTTAATACTACCAACATTTTAGATGGGGTAAAAAGAGTCGTTAATAATCTATAATATTCTATGATGCCAATAATCTCTCGCAGATTTAGCTCATTACGCAGATTTAATACTTACAAAAAGATCTGCTTGATCTGCTAAATCTGCGAGAAAAAATGATAGACAAATTACCATAGAGATTGCTTTATCTTCGATTCGCAATGACAGTGTGAGAAGTTATTTTCCCAATACAAATACAGCAGGAATTTTATGGAGTTCCGGCTTTGCTTTTTTCCAGTCGGTGATTGTTTTTGTCTGGATAAATTCATGTTCGGGATCGTTGATATTAGCCGCGATACAGAGCTTTGTATTTGGCGATAGAAATTTGGTCAGATCTTCAAAAAGTGGATTATTTCTGTAAGGAGTTTCCATAAAGATCTGGGAATATCCTGTCTGCTGCACCAAACTTTCCAGGCGCTGGATCTGCTTTTTCTTTTCTCCTTTATCTATCGGAAGGTAACCGTGAAATGTAAATTCCTGGCCATTGAATCCACTGGAAATTAACGCTAAAATGATAGATGAAGGTCCTGAAACCGGAGTCACTCTTATATTTTTTTCATGACACCATTTCACGATCAGGTTTCCCGGATCTGCAATACATGGAAGACCGGCTTCCGAAAGAAGTCCGAAATCCTGTCCCTGAAGCATCAGGTGCTGAGCTTCTTTAATATCAGCATTTTCCGTGTATTTGTCAAGCAGAAACAGCTTCAGGTCAGACTGTTTTTTTTCGGGAGCAAAAAATTTAATAACCTTTCTGGCTGTTTTTTCATTTTCTACAAAAAAATAGTCCGTCTGCATGATATAATCTTTCAGAACGGGTGAAAAGTGAGTGATAGAAGTATTTTCCGATAAATAGGCTGGGAGTAAAAAAAGCATTTTATTGTTTTTTAGTTCTTTCTTTTAGTGAAGGCTGAGGGAAATATTCTGTAAGATCCATAGAAAAAGTAACTGAAGTAATTTTCCATTTTCCGTGGATTTTCATCAGAGTCCAGATTTCTTTACCCCAATTTTCCATTTTCCCGTCATACCAGAAACTGTAGTCAAAATTGGCAGAAGCTACAGCTCCGTCTTCTATGATTTTAATATTGTCGAATTTTTCTTCAGATTTATCATCTTTGAAGCCTCTGATAAAGGCTTTATAATCATCTGTAAAATAGTATTCTGCTTTCGGATTTTTTTCCAGACGTTTGGCCTGGGTTCTGTCCTTATAAATTCCGGTCCAAAGCACTGGATCCTGAAATAAAGATACAAATTTAGCTTCATCTCTGGTTTTGATACACTGCATAAATTCTTCCATTACTTTCCGGATTTCAGTTTCATCCTGGGTTTGGGCAAAAGAAAAATTAAAGCTTAGGAAAAGTGCGAGAATCAATGTTTTCATATTACGATAGAATTTGGTTTTTAATAGCGTCACAGCCTTTGTCCAACAGTTGGTAAACGGCCTCAAAATCCTTCATATCTCCCCAGTATGGATCAGGGACCTCGGCATTTTTATGGTCTCCCAATGCAGACATAAATAGTGCTATTTTCCGGCGCTGTTCCTCGTTCTGTGCTTTTGAAACCACATCTTCATATACATCAATGTCCATACAGTAGATCTTGTCAAAGGTTTCAAAATCACTCTTAGTTATAGGTCTGGACCTTTGTTCTGAAATATCAATATGATGGTTTGCCGCAGTTTTTACCGCTCGTTTATCAGGAGTTTCCCCTTCGTGCAGAGAGATTGTTCCTGCTGAGTCTACAAAAAAACTTTCCGGGACCTTTGTCTTCATAATACCTTCTGCTAAAGGACTTCTGCAGATATTCCCGAGACATACCATCAATATTTTCATATCATTTATTAATTGAAAGATTAAATGATTTATACATAAGACAATTAAAGAGGTGAAATCATAACTTCCGGCAGCAAAACTAAATAAAAAATGAAGAATAAAACTATTCTCCATTTCAATTTATTCAGATTAAATTATTCTATTTTTTGATTCTTTCAGCAAGATCTTTTACGTATTTTTTTACTTCTTTATCAATTTTAGATACATCTTTAATGGTATCACAGGCATACATAACTGTTGAATGGTCTTTTCCTCCCATTTCTTCGCCTATCTTTGTAAAGGTAGCATTAGTCAGCTCTTTTGAAAAATACATCGCCAATTGCCTTGGAAGTGCTATTTCTCTTTTTCTTGTTTTAGAAAGAAGCTGTTCTTTTTTGATTCCGAAATAATCACATACCACTTCCTGAATATAAGGAATATTGATTACTTTTTTCTGGTTGGCAGCAATCTTATTGATGGTGTCTTTCAGTAATTCAAGACTTAAGTCTGTTTTGTAAACGGTAGAATAAGCGATCACAGAGTTAATAACTCCGATAAGCTCTCTTACATTCGTCTTAGCTTCAGCAGCAAGGAAATCCAGCATATCACCCGGAAGAACAATTCCGTCTCTGCTCAGTTTATCTACGATGATCTGTCTTCTTGTAGAAAGATCCGGTGATTTGATCTCGGCAGAAAGTCCCCATTTGAAACGGGAAACAATTCTTTCCTGAATATCCATGATATCTGCAGGTGCCTTATCTGAGGTAAGGATGATCTGCTTTCCGTTCTGGTGAAGATGATCAAAGATATGGAAGAAACTATCCTGTGTGGCAGATTTACCGGACAGGAACTGAATATCGTCAATAATCAAAACATCAACCATCTGGTAGAAGTTTGCAAACTCAGTCTGCTTATGGGCTTTCGCAGCAGAAATAAACTGCTGGATAAATTTTTCTGAAGACAGATAAAGCACTACTTTATCCGGAAACTGATTCTTTACTTCCAGACCTACAGCCTGTCCTAAATGGGTCTTTCCAACGCCGTAACCCCCGTGAAGAAATAGTGGATTGAAAGCAGTTGCACCCGGTCTTTTAGCAATTGATCTTGCTACTGTCGCAGCAAATTTATTACTTTCTCCTTCTATATAATTATCAAAAGAATAATCAGACTTCAGGTTCGAATCTATATTGACTTTTCTTATTCCCGGAACTACAAAAGGGTTTACAATATTTGCAGAGAATCCCTGCGGCATTGTTTCCTGCATTTTGGGAGTAGGAACACTTTTCCCCTTCATATTCATAGTCACTGGCTTTTCCTCTCCGGTAGGCCTGTTTTCCATGACAGAGTACCATAATTTCACACCTTTTCCAAGATTTTTCTTCAGGGCAGCAGAAAGCAGGGATAGGTAATTATCCTCAATATATTCCTTGTAAAAATCACTCGGCACTATAAGCGTAAGGTTATTGGCAACCAACGAAAGTGGCTGTACCTTATCGAATAGCATGTCGAAGGATTTTTCAAGCTTCTTAAGATCAGAATTGTCTTCAGCTGCGTTCAAATTATCACGCATGAACTGAATGCATTTCTGCCATATCATCATTAAATTTTCATCCATATTTATGCCCCGATTAATTCTTTGTTAGTACTTTTTGTAGAAGGAAGACAAAGGTCCAATTTTTTCTTTTCAAAAAAAAATATTGCAGGTATTGATTATTTAAAAATATATTTGTATGTGTAAATAAGGACTAAAAATGATATATACAACTCACTCAATACGAGTACGTTACAGAGAAACAGACCCTATGAAATATGTATACTATGGCAACTATGCAGAGTATCTTGAAATCGGCAGAGTGGAACTCTTCCGAAGCATAGGAATGTCATACGATGAAATTGAAAACCAAGGAATTTGGCTTCCTGTTTCAGATTATAAAATTAAATACATCCGCCCGGCGCTGTATGACCAAAAATTAGAAATTCATACCTATGTAAAAAAAATTCCAGGCGTGAGAATTGAATTTGAGTATGAAATTTTCAATGAGGAAGGGGTAAAAATCACTGAAGCATCCACTACTCTTTTCTTTCTGGATGCAAAAACCAACAAAATTATAAGGTGCCCGGATTTTCTGATAAAGCTTATTGAGGAGAACTGGAATAAATAACAGGTATTAAAATGTCGTGCTGCAAATAAGAATCAGGATAACTCTCATGAAAGGTGATTGTTTTTAAACTAATTTGCATCTTTGCACTTCAATTAATTTCTAGATACATTGATATAACATATGAAGATCGCATTTTTGGGACCTCACGCAAGTTTCACACAGCTTGCCGCCACACAGCTTTTTCCGGGAGAAGAACTTTTACCACAGGCCAATATTCTGGACTGCTTTAATGCTGTTAATAACGGAGAAGCCGATAAAGCTGTTGTTCCCTTGGAAAATTCTATTGAAGGAACGGTTTCTATGACCCTGGATTATTTATATAAAACGCCTTCCATCAAAATTGAAGCAGAAGGAGTGATGCCTATTGCCCACCATCTCATGATTCATCCCGAGAACAGTATGGAGGAAATAGAAAAAATATATTCTCATCCGCAGGCCCTGGCTCAGAGCTTTCATTTTCTGGATACACATCATAAAGAAATAACGAGACAGGATTTTTCTTCTACAGCAGCAGCGGCTAAATATGTTTCTGAAAATAAAGAGTTGAAAATAGCGGCTGTAGCCAATCAGTTTGCCGCGAATCTGTACGGGTTGAAAATTGTTCACCGGAATATTCAGGATTTTGAACAGAACCATACCCGTTTTATTGTTATCACCAAACAGCAGCCTTCTTATCACAATACCAGCCTTGAGGTACTGGGAGAGAAATCCGGGATGCTGATCAACCTTCCGGAAGATCATGCGGGTGGACTTCACCAGGTCCTGTCTGTTTTTGCATGGCGCAAGATGAACCTCAGCAAAATTGAATCCCGAACTCTGAAAACGGGTCTCGGCAACTATTTTTTCTTTATTAATGTAGTTGGAAAGTGGGAAGAAGTACTTCACGGAAATGCTCTTTTGGAGCTACAATCAATAAATGCAGAGGTGGATTTTCTGGGCAACTATAAAGAATTTCTTCTCGAAAGCTAAAAATAACACGTATATCATTCAACTGACACTGCTTTTATGGCAGTGTTTTTTGTTTATTATCTGTTTTTCTCACTATTATTTTTGAAAAACACTGACACCATTGTATTTAATGTGCCACAAAACGTGACAATTAAGAGATACAAGCAAAATATTTAATTCATAACAAAGAGACATAGTGAAATAAATATCTATTTTTAGTCTCGATTAAATTTAGAAAATATCAATCCATAACCATATTACGAAACAATACATAACGAAAAATAAACAAATGTTTAAAATATCAACATAATAACAAACAAATCATTAAAAAAATCGCAACACAAGGCATGATTTTTGCATTTGTCATAAAGAAAACTAACTAAAAAACTTACTAATGAAAACTAAAATCTACAGCTTGCTTTTAGCCTTATCAGCAGTTTCCGCATTTTCTCAAGTCGGAATCAATACAGCTAACCCGACCGCTACATTGGATGTGAATGGAACTTTGAAAGTGAGGGACACTCAAATAATACCTGCTTTGCCCGGATATACTATTATGGTAGTAAACGACGGAACATTTCAAGTTGCCAAAGTAGACCCTCAGCTCGTTATTAATGCTGCCACAACCGCAGCCGGTACTAATACCTCTGTATATGCCGCAAAGAAAACTACCGGGATCACCCTGCTCAGTTTAGGGCTTTTTCCAGACGGATTCAGAGCTGTCAATTTTTTAGCTTCTGAAAGAACAGTAGGATCCGCAGCATTATTCTCTGATACAGACAACACCTATACAATACCGTCTACCGGTGTTTACGAGGTAGGATTTAGCTTCCGCTACGGTGCCGGTCTTCAGGCAGCCATACTTACAGGTACTCCGGGTATCGGTATTTTCAGAAACAGAGCCGGTGTCGGCACCCTTATTGACAACCGCGTATTCAGCGGCTTAACAGTTCCGCTTCTTTTAAGCTTAACTATTTCTGAAAGTACTATCAATTCACTGTATACGTTCCAGGCGGGAGACAAAATTTCATTTGGACTTACCGGATCTTCTTTTCTGGAAGCAGGACTTTTGGGAACAAGTATTGGATCTTTCCATATCTACAAAGTATCTAATTAACAGATAAATTTAATCACTCTGCACGGTTAATCCATCACAGAATATGTGGTGGATTAATTTTTTATCCTGTTACATTTATTTTATATTTGGTAAAAACTAAAGAATGAGTGGATTTCTTGCAGTCATATTAATCATTGTAATCATCTTTTTTGTCTTCAACCATCTTAACAGTAAGATCAGGAAGCTTGAGAAGGAGATTTCTGATTTACATGTAAAAATCAATCAAACTCAGCAAAATACAGATCCCTTCAAACAACCCCAGACTAATGAAGAAAATTCCGGAGCTCATGAGGTACAGGAGATTATAGTACCTGCATCCAGCATTTCTGATGAAGCCCCTACAGAGCCGAAAAGGGACTGGCTGGAACCTGTTTTTGAGTTTTTAAAGCAGAATATTCTGACCATAATCGGTATTTTTACGCTTGTTCTTGGAATTGGCTACTTTGTAAAATATGCTGTAGACAAAAACTGGATTGGAGAAACAGCAAGAGCAGGAATTGGCCTGGCAGTCGGAGCAGGAATTATGCTGGCCGGACATTTTCTGAGAAAAAATTATGCTGTTTTCGCGTCTATCATCACTGGAGGCGGAATTGCCGTTCTCTATTTTACCACGACTATTGCTTTCCGGGAATATCATCTGTTCACCCAAAATACGGCTTTCTTTATTACTAGTCTTGTTACCATCATTTCCATTGCCCTCGCCTATTATTATAAAAGTGAAGTATTAATTATTTTTGCAATGCTGGGAGGTTTTTCAGCTCCTTTGATGATCAGTACGGGACAGAGTAATTATCTTTTTCTTTTCACTTATCTTACCCTCCTGAATATTGGCATGCTTACCACTTCATTTTTGAAACACTGGAAGAGCGTGGGATGGACTTCTTATATATTCACCAGTATTTATCTGTTCTTCTGGACTGTAAAACAGCCTGAGCTGCTCAGTATTCTTTTTTATATCATCAATTATATTATTTTCTACATTTTTGCACTTCAGGATCATATTAAAAAAAATATACTTTCACCCTGGGATACTTTAATGCTGGTGTTAATTAATTTTTCCAGTATTATCGGCCTGATTTATATCTTCCATACATTAAACTATGAGCCTGTCATTATTTTCCCGTTACTTTTTGCCAGTGTCAATGCCCTGCTGCTTTTAAGAGAATATGGGAAAAAGAGTTTTGGATTCAGCTACTCTATTTTTACGGCACTTACGATCAGCCTTATTACAATAGCTGTTGCCCTTCAGTTCAAGAGCCATCTTATTACCAGTGTCTGGGCCGTAGAAGCAACTCTTCTTCTTTATATATGGAAAAAAAGCGGGCATAGCATTTTCAAAACTTGCTTTTATGTACTTTTCCCGCTTGTCATCATGGCACAGATCATAACCTGGTCTGAATATCTGGACAAAAATAATATGGCCATTATATTCAATCCGGTATTTCTAACGAGTCTTGTGACCGTGGCTACCACAATTGTGAATCTCTTCTTACTGAAAAGAATCAACGAAACACAGAAGCAGGAAGATAATTTCTTTGAAAATATTTTTGCCGTTGTAAGTTATAGCGTTATATACATTGCCCTGCTGCTGGAGATCAGCTATCATATTTCGGATATGCCATGGCCGGCTGTTGTAAGTATTGGTCTGCTGTTCAGCATTTATTATATTTTTGCACTGATGGTACTCAGAAAAAAGCTGGGTATTGAATGCATTATCCAGACCGGACTTATTTACCTTTTATTTATCCTTATTGCTTTAAATGCGTCATTTGCAGCATCAGAGGTTGTTACAGCGGTTTTACAGAAAAAACTTACATTCGGTTTTTATATGATCCATCTTTTTCATTGGATCCCTTTTGCCTATATATTATGGAACGCAGCCGCCAGTACCGGTTTTTATAAAACAAAACTCTCTTACTGGATAGTTTCCGTAACGCTTGTTATTGCGGTAAGCTGCGGGTTCTACCATACTTATATTTTAAGTTCTGTAAACGATATTTCGCTGATCTATAAAACCAAAGAGCATTTTAACATCCTTTATCTTCCGATCATCTGGACTGTTCTTGCGAGTATTTTTATTTATATCAGCTTAAAAAAGAATATTCCTGAATACAGCAGAATCGGCTTTGTGCTTATAGGAATTATGGTGCTGAAGCTTTACAGTTATGATGTCTGGCAAATGGATAATATCTCAAGAATTACTGCATTTATCTTACTGGGGATTATTTTATTATTGAGCTCTTTCACTTTCCAAAGACTGAAAAACATAATCAGAGACATGGTGGATATAAAGAAGGATGAAAAAGAGAAGTTGTGAAAATCGGAAGCTGTTATTTAATAGTCCTCACCTTTCCGCATCATCCTGGAAAAACAGGCTATTGAAACATCTTTTCTAAAATTAGAAATCCTTAACAAAAGTTTTTATTCCTATACAATATTTAAAATATCATAAAAATTCATTCACATTTTGTAAAAATTAATTATATTTATCCAGTTTTTAACAGTTACATATTCCGGTTTATGAAAAAAATACTCTATTCTTTTTTAATAGTATCATCTGTAGCCTTATCTGCTCAGAAAAATCCTTCTATAAAGTTTGCTGTTGCCAATGATATTGTCGGAACAGTAGGCATGTTCAGTGCAAGAAAAGCCATTGTTCAGAGCTCTAATATCTATAAGAGTCCTGCAGGGCTGCCACAGGGTTTAAAAAAATACAGCTTCATTGCAGAAAAAGGTTTGACGGAATTTAAAATCAAAAACGGCCATGAAGGTTTGGATGTAATATCTTTAGCTCAGTTAAACTCACAGTACGAGCTGCCTGAAAACACACCTGTCTTTATTGAGGGCTATGAGTTTTCCGACACTAACACAAAGATCTATGGTGATATCATGGGTAATGTAGAAGTTAAGGACCATAACGGAAAGAAAACCATTTTCCTAACCACAAGTGGTATAAAATAAACGAAACGTAAGATCAAACTTATAAAAAGGATACTTTGAGTGGCTGTTGCACCAATTAATTTTGCTAAGCCACCAATAAGTTTCATTCTAAATCAGGAAGGTTGATATCTCAACCTTCCTTTTTATTTACCATAACCATCCAGGTTTAGAAACAGACTTCTGAAAAGTTCCTTTAATTAAATGCAACACAAGATTCTTTGACTACCTGCCATCTTTCAGATGAGTATTCCCAGATCAGTGTAAAGAATTTAGGATCTGACTTTCCATTTAATTCCAAATCGCGAGTCATCACTACCATTCCCATATTTCCATCACAAACAGCGTAATGAAATTCAGCTTTAGTAGAAAACGGTGTTGCTTTGGCATCACTGTTTCCTTGAACAAAACTAACCAGTTGCTCTTTGTTCATGGTATCCACTACTCCATTTTTATCAACTTTGACAATGAGTAAATTATCTGCATAAGTCTGCTTTACATACGGAACATTAAAATGCGTCGCCTCATAAATAAGTTGCTGTGTAAGTTCAGTTAATTTTTTGCTATCCATTTTTAATTTTTTTTAGAAAATAATTCAAATAGCCCCAATGACTATTACAATACAAAGATGGATATAGTGTCTTTGCAAAAACTTAAACTGGTTTAAGTTTTTAAGATTTTTTTATTCTCAATTTTGCTTTATTAACAACTATAAACAAAAATAAAAATGAAAATTGTAATCATTGGAGGTACCGGACTTATCGGCAGCCAGGTAGTAAACATGTTAAAAAACGAGCATGAAGTAATTGCTGCTTCACCTAATACAGGAGTAAACACGATTACCGGAGAGGGACTTGAAGACGCTCTTAAAAATGCAAATATTGTTATTGATGTTTCCAACTCTCCATCATTTGATGATGAACCGGTAATGAATTTCTTCACAACCTCAAATCAAAATTTACTTCCGGCAGAAAAGAGAGCCGGTGTGCAACATCACATTGCCTTGTCTGTTGTTGGAACTGATCAATTACAAGAAAGCGGATATTTTCGTGCCAAGCAAGTTCAGGAGAATTTGATTAAAGAATCCGGCGTCCCTTTTACTATAGTCCACGCTACTCAATTTTTTGAGTTTGCAGGTGGTATTGTAGCAACAAGTACATCAGAAGGAAAGGTAAAACTTTCGGATGCATTTATTCAACCTATCGCAAGTGCTGAAGTTGCAGCATTTCTTGCCAAAGTGGCAACAGAAAAACCGGCCAATAAAATTCTTGAAATAGGTGGGCCTGAACGATTCCAAATAGATGAGTGGATAAAACAATACATCCTGTCAACCCAAAAGTCTTTGGAAGTTGAAACGGATGTTAATGCACCCTATTCAGGTGCAATACTGAAAAAGACAACCCTTACTCCCGAGAATCCGGTGTATTTGGGCACTACGGAATATGCGACCTGGATTGCCAAGCCTGAAAACAAACGTTGATATTGGCTACAGACAAAAAGTCTTTTGTAGCAATCTGAAGTAACAATTAAAATCGCAGGTTATTTAAACCTGCGATTTTAGCAAATAGTAATAGAAAATGTATATCGGTAAATCATATACCCTCATTGAATTTGTGACATGGACTAAAGGAAAAATTTACACCCTGCTCCTGTTAGGTTTTATTCCCATATGCCTGTATCATATATTCGGAGTAAAATGGGTAGCCATTCCCTGGTCTGTCATTGCCATGCTCGGAACTGCTACCGCATTTATTTTAGGATTCAAAAATAACCTGAGTTATAGCCGCTCTTTAGAAGCCCAGAATGTATGGACTGCTATTGTATCAAATAGTCGTTCCTGGGGTTTGGTAAGTCAGGATTATTTACAGGATAATAGTGAAATTTCAAAATCCCTTATTTATACTCATATAGCCTGGGTTACTGCCTTACGCTATAGCATGAGGGAATCTAAAAGATGGGAATCCACAAATAAAAAAAACAATGTAGAATATCGTAAACGCTTTACGATTCCTGAGCAACAGACAACCCTTGAAGAAGAGCTGGCCAAATATCTTGTGCCTGCCGAGCTGCAGAATATTCTCAAAGCAAAAAATATTTCAACTCAAATTTTGAGTCTGCAAAGTAAGACTCTGAAATCTCTTTACGAAAAACAGGAAATCAATGTGACACAATTTGTTGATATGGAAAAATCAATTAAAGAGTTTTACAATCTGCAGGGAAAAAGTGAGCAGATAAAAAATTCACCATTTCCCCGCCAGTATAATATTATTAATAACCTTTTAATTCAATCGTTTTCGTTCCTATTGCCATATGGATTACTGGCAGATTTTAACAGGCTAAATGAAAGTGTTAGCGGAGTTATGAAAGGAAATATGATTTGGCTGATCATTCCTTTCAGTTTCTTAATTTCCTGGTTGTATTCTTCTATAGCGCAAGTAGGTGAAAATACTGAAAATCCATTTGAAGGAGGGGCCAATGATGTTCCCATATCTCAAATCAGCTTTCAATTAGAAGCCGAATTGAGAGAGATGCTGGGAGAAGTGAATCTGACAGATTTTAATAGAAGCCAAAACAATATTATCTTATAAAAATTGATACTATGTTAAAAAATATATTTAAAAGTTCTATAGGTAGAAAAATCCTAATGGCATTAAGCGGCTTATTTCTGATAAGTTTTCTTATTGTACACGCCTCAGTAAATGCGCTCATTTTCTGTAACGACAATGGTAAGACATTTACTATTGGGGCGCATTTTATGGCTACAAACCCTATCATCCGAACTATTGAAATTATTCTGATCTTTGGCTTTACAATTCATATAGTTCAGGGGCTTGCTCTGTGGAGAAAGAACAGAAAAGCCCGGTCAATTGGCTATAGTTATAAAGACAGCACACCTGGCGTTAAATGGTATAGCAAAAGTATGACTTTACTGGGCACTTTGATCCTGCTATTCTTAGTTATTCATACACAAAATTTTTGGATTCCTAACCGGATTCATCAGTTTCAATATGGAGAAGAACTTCCGTTATATGAAATGCTTATTGAAAAATTTCAAAGTCCGATTGAGGTTTTGATTTATCTGACAGGATGCTTCTCCCTTGGCTGGCATTTGTTGCATGGCTTTCAAAGCGCATTCCGTTCTATAGGAATCAATCATAAAAAATACAATCCCCTGATTCTGAAATTTTCCTATGGCTTTGCAATAATAATATCTTCAACTCTAGCCATAATGCCCGTTTCTATTTATTTAGGATGGATAAAATAAATGCCTTATTTGGAGCTGACAGCTTTATTGAAAACACTTAAGCAGCATTCGGCAACCTCACTAAAGACAAGCCCATGAACATATCCTTTTTTTAATACCGGTTATTCCATTTTTTCTTAAGCTCTTCATAGATCTTTTTCTCTGTAGCATTGTTTCCCGGCTGGTAAAGTTTTACCTCTTTAATTTCCTCGGGCAGAAAATCCTGCTCTACAAAATTTCCTTCGTAGGAATGGGCATATTTATATTCTTTACCATAATCCAGGTCTTTCATCAGCTTGGTGGGTGCATTTCTCAGATGCAAAGGCACCGGCAGGTTTCCAGTCTTATTTACAAGAGCTAATGCTTCATTAATGGCCATATATGTTGAATTGCTTTTAGGAGAAACAGCCAAATAAACTGCCGTTTCGCTTAAAATGATCCTTGATTCCGGATTTCCTATAACATTAATGGCCTGAAAACAGTTGTTGGCGATTACCAAAGCGTTCGGATTGGCCAGCCCGATGTCTTCAGCCGCAAGAATAAGCATTCTACGGGCAATAAATTTGATATCCTCACCTCCTGCAATCATCCTTGCCAGCCAATAGACCGCACCATTCGGGTCACCTCCCCGCATAGATTTTATAAAAGCTGAGATAATATCATAATGCTGCTCACCGTTTTTGTCATAGAGCGCCATTGTTTCCTGCAGAATCTCCAGGACATCTGAGTTATTGATCTCTTCTTTATCTGAGTTCACATATTGATTAAGAACAAGTTCAACAGAATTGATCAGCTTGCGGGCATCTCCTCCTGAATACTGAATAAATGCTCCTTTTTCAGCAATTTTAAAAGAGGTTCCTTCATCCTTATTGAATCGCTGAGTAGCAGTATCCACTAATTCTTCAAGCTTTTCATAGCTTAACGCCTTCAGAATATAAACCTGGCTTCTTGATAAAAGTGCAGATACCACTTCAAAGCTTGGGTTTTCTGTCGTGGCACCAATGAGGACAATCCATCCTTTCTCAACAGCATGCAATAATGAATCCTGCTGGGATTTATTGAACCTATGGATCTCATCTATGAATAAAATGGGAGATTTTCCTGAAAACAGGTTTTGTTTTTTAGCATCTTCTATCACATCCCGTACATCCTTTACTCCCGAGGAAACTGCAGAGAGCTTATAGAATTTCCTGCCTGATTTTTCGGAAATAATTTCAGCCAGGGTTGTTTTTCCGGTGCCCGGAGGCCCCCAGAGAATCAGGGAATTCAATGCATTATTTTCGATCATCTTCCTGATCGTACCTTTTTCACCGGTAAGATGTTCCTGCCCCAGAACTTCATCCAGGGTTTTGGGTCTCAATTTTTCGGCTAATGGAATATTTTGGCTCAAGATAATTTTATTTTTAGGATAAACAGATTCAGGTTTTTAGTCTCTGAAACTTATAACAAAATTAAACTAATTTTAATTTTTTTACCCTATTTTTGCATTGTTTTGAAACTTACATTCAATAAAATCATCAGTTTTCCTTTGGTAATTTTGATAAAATTTTACCAGTGGTTTATTTCGCCCCTGCTCCCCAAAAACTGCCGTTACGAACCTACCTGCTCTCATTATATGGTAGAATCCCTGCAGGTACATGGTATTTTTAAAGGGCTTTGGCTGGGTGTTAAAAGAATTTCAAAATGCCATCCATGGGGAGGTAGCGGTTACGACCCTGTTCCTCCGAAAAAATTAAATCAATAACAAACTATTAAATTAATAGAAATGAGTAATCTATTTTTCAGAATTTACCTCATCGTATTTGCATTCATTACACAATCTGCGTTTGCACAGCAATATCCCGGAGGATTATCTGACGGAACCCTGAAAGTAAACGGAGGCAGTGTTCCGGTAAAGATCTATTCCACTACCGAAGTAGGTGATCTTAATGCTTTTCCGGAAAAAGCTACAGACAGCAATATCCTGGTTATTCTGAACGAGTCCAATTTTGAGCCTGCATACTTTAATTACAGTGCTACAACTTTAGAGAAGTATAAAAGTCTGCACTACCAGCTTTTCGATAAAGATTTTAAACTGATTGACGGCCCTGCCTCACAGGACAATATCACCAAATTCAAATACGCTGTAAAGACAGCTAAACCTATTAACGGAACCGACAGTGTCGCTTTGGAAACTCCTTTCAAAATTTGGGATCCTTCAAAGGGCATTCAATTGGGACCGGTTACCCTTCATTTTTACAGCTTAATGTTCGTTTTTGCCTTTGGTTTCGGGTATATTCTCATGTTAAGAATCTTTAAGATAGACAATGTTAACCAGAAATATCTGGAGCCGCTTTTCACGTGGACGCTGATCGGAACTATTTTGGGAGCAAGGTTAGGCCATGTTATTTTCTATCAGCCTGAACTGTTCAAAGAAGATTTCTGGAGTGTATTTTTACCGATAAGCACTAAAAACGGGTTTAAGTTTACAGGGTTCTCCGGACTGGCGAGCCATGGAGCAACAATAGCTTTGATCTTCACTACTTTATATTACTCATTTAAGATCATTAAGAAGAATCCGTTCTGGGTATATGACAGAATTGGAATTGTAGTTGCATTGGGAGGTGCATTTGTAAGAATAGGAAACTTTTTCAATTCGGAGATCGTAGGAAAAGCAGTTGATCCCAACTCTCCTCTTGCTATTCTTTTCCCACAGCAGAGCAGTGAATATGGCCCAACAGTTCCCCGTTATCCAGGACAGCTTCTTGAAGCAGCCGGATATTTCCTACTGTTTATATTGTTATGGATATTATACAGGAAAACAAACAAAAAATATCAGCAGGGATGGCTATTCGGACTGTTCTTTATTATCCTTTGGGCTGTAAGATTCTTTGTGGAATTCCTGAAGGAACCTCAGGGAGACGAATTCATCCAAATTGGAGGTCTGAATACGGGACAGGTACTTTCCATTCCGTTTATGATTGCAGGGGTTGTTATCATGATCATTTCAAAAAAATTCAAAATCACTCAGGCAGAAAACGAAAAACCGGAGTAATGATAAAATAGGAAAGGGCAAATTGGCAGATAAGCGAATTTGCCCTTTTTCTTTTATATTTAAGAACAATTTACAGAATTTACAAGATTCTAAATCAACAGTAAACGTCTCTATTTATTATAATCTGATCCTGTTCAGCCTGTTCAATTCCTCGAAAACATCTCCGAATGTATTGATCACATCTGTAGGCAGCATAGATTCTTTGGAATATTTTTCAGCAGCCAGATCAGCGGCTCTGCCATGAAGCCAGACTCCTAAAATACACGTATCTTCTTCAGAATATCCCTGAGCAAGCAATGAAGCCAGAATACCGGTAAGAATATCTCCACTTCCGCCTTTGGCAAGTCCTGCATTACCGTTGATATTGTAGAAAACCTTTCCTTCCGGGGTAACAACCTGGGTATGATGATCTTTCAATACAATATAAATATTAAATTCTTTTGCTTTTTCGCGGGCAAGCTTCAGCCTCTCAAAAGAGTTTTGTGTACTTCCAAACAGTCTTTCAAATTCTTTTGGATGTGGCGTTATGAGAGATTTTTGAGGGACCAACTTCAGGTTTTTATGATCTTTTGAAATAATGTTCAGCGCGTCAGCATCTAAAACCAAAGGCTCCGTATATTCTTTTAAAAATTTCAGCAAGCCTTTTTCCGTTTTTTCATGTGTTCCAAGACCAGGCCCGATTGCATAAACGGTATCACTTTCTTGTTTAAAATCTTCTATCTGCTCATTTCCGCCTTCTAGAAACATGGCTTCAGGGCATAAGGTCTGCAGAATTTCATACCCGCATTTTGGCGCAAAGGTAAAGGTAAGCCCGGCCCCGGTCTTTAGGGCAGATCTTGTGGCCAGTACTGCAGCACCTATTTTTCCGTAACTCCCTCCTGTAATAGTCACTTTTCCGTAAGTTCCTTTATGCGAAAAATTTTCTCTGGGTTTAAAAATTCTATTGATAAGTTTTTCACCAATAACAAAGTCTTCCGCAGCTTCCGATTCTAAGTATTCTGGATGTAACCCTATATCAAGAATGACTACTTTTCCTGCATACTTACCAGTTTCCGGATGAAGAAAGCTTTTTTTCCAGCACTGAAAGCTTAATGTATAGTCAGCTTTAAATATAACCGGCTCTTTTTCAAAAATAGTATCAGCAGGCAGCCCGGAAGGAATATCAACGGAAATCTTAATACAGTCTTTCTGGTTTAGCATCTCAACGACCTTCTTGCTCACGCCTTCCAGAGGCCGCGACAATCCGGTGCCAAACAGGGCATCAATAATAACAGTTCGGTCGTCGAAATTATATTGAGCGGCTTCTTTGAATTCTCTGACTGATATCCCGGAAAAATCCCGCAGCCTTTTTAAATTTACTGAAGCATCATCAGAAATTTTCCCCTTAGGATTTTGCACGAAAATGTCTGCATCAAAGCCCTTGATATAAAGTATTCTTGCCAATGCCAATCCGTCGCCACCATTATTTCCACTGCCACAGAATATGGCCATTTTTTTGTGATTTTTACAGCTTTCGGAAATCCAGCCGGCTAATGCTTCAGCAGCTCTCTCCATAAGCTGTATGGATGACACAGGTTCATTCGAAATCGTAAACCGGTCCCACTGGCGTATTTGTTCTGCAGTAAAAACTTTCATAAGATAGGTAAAATTTCAACCAAATTACAAAAGTTTTCTTTTACAGTTTACAGTAATTACTACAAAAATAAAATAGTAATCAAAATAAAGAATTCCCTAAAAAAGCCAATTAAATCCAGCTCATAATTCAATATTTATGGCGCAAAAAACTCTAAAAAGTACTGTTTTTTACGTTTTTTAATTCTATTTTTGTGTGTATACTAATTAAAAAAATATAAATTATGGGATTTGTTAAAGAATTTAGAGATTTTGCTTTTAAGGGCAATGTACTTGACCTGGCTGTCGGTGTGATCATCGGTGGAGCATTCGGGAAAATTGTTTCCTCTCTGGTAGAAGATGTTATTACTCCTCTTTTACTGAATCCGGCCCTAAAGGCTGCAGGAGCAGAAAATATTTCAAAGCTTTCATGGAACGGCGTGACTTACGGTAATTTCATTTCTGCTGTAATCAGTTTTCTATGTATCGCCATGGTACTGTTCTGGATCATCAAAGGTGCCAACAAGATTGTTAAAAGAGAAGAGGCTGCTCCTGCAGGACCTACTGCTGATCAGCAACTGTTGACAGAGATCAGGGATCTTTTAAAAAGCAAAAACAATATATAAAAACAGAAAAGACTGTCTCAAAAGGAAGTCTTTTTTCTAATTACTATTTTTTGAGCTGTTCTTTGCCTTGAAGCAAATGAACCCAAATTCAAGACTTAACATTTAGTTTAGCAAAAAATAAAAAGACCATCTCAATGAAGACGGTCTTTTTTCTTTTTATCTTGTCTAGTCCTGAAATATCGATACACAAAAAAAGAATCGTTATGGAAGAACATTTAGAAACCGCGTACATCAAACGTACACAGAGAGATTACAATTTAAGTTTAAAGCTTCAAATTGTAAGAGAAATAGAAGCAGGAAAATCAGGAATCACTGAGTGTCGTAAAAAATACGGTATCCAAGCACGCTCTACGATTGTTAGTTGGCTTAGAAAATATGGTACCTTTGATTGGGAAAACCAAACGTCATTTAGCATGAAAAAGACTCCGGAACAGCGTATTATGGAATTGGAAGCTGAAGTTAAACTGCTTGAAAAGCAGAAAGCATTTTTAGAGAAACAGGCTTACATTGCAGATAAAAAGGTCATATTTTTCGATATGATGATTAATCTTGCCGAGAAAGAATATGATATTGATATCAGAAAAAACTTACCATCCGAACAATCAG